>JAVBOI010000034.1:0-5674 GCA_031550695.1 Desulfovibrio sp.
TGCTTTCGTCCAACCCGCCGTAGGTGCACCGCTGCATGGTGCGCTGTCCTTTGGCGTTGTAGTGGTAGATTTCCACAAACGAGTCGCCGCGGCGGACTTCAAGCAGATGCCCTTTGGCGTCGAATTCGTATGTGAATTTCCTGGTACTTCCATTAAGGCGTTCGGTTTTGCGTTCCAGCCGGCCGTCCGGGCCAAAGGCGCATTGGACGGTCAGGCCGTTGCGGGTAAGAGTAATATTGCGGGGTTGCGTTTTCATGGTGGTTTCCTTGTTTTTTAATGGAATGGCTGCCGTGATGGCGGGGTGTTTTTATACGGAAGGCTTTTCTAGGATGCTCCTCCCCTCCGGGGAGGGTACAGGGAACAAGAACCGGCAACGATTTCTGGATTCCCGCCTTCGCGGGAATGACGGTGTGGGGGGCGGGGGTTGCGGTGGTGGCAAGGGCCGTGGGCCGTGGTGGGCGGGGCGGCTGGCGGCGCGGGGCGAACGCTTTTTGCCTTTGTCATTGCGAGGAGGCGGTCTTTCCGCCGACGTGGCAACCCATGCCTTTTTCTTTTGTTTTCAGGGGGGGGAAGGCAAAAAGGCATGGATTGCCGCGTCGCTTCGCTCCTCGCAATGACATGAACGGAGAGCTTTACTTTTACTCACTCCCCCTTACATCACCCCCCCCAAACCCGCCGCTCCCGGCATCATCCCCGCCTGGGCGAGGGCTTCCGCCACGCCCGGCGCAAGCCCGGCCCCGGCCGCGCCGGGCATGCCGGCCATTCCCGGCAGCATCCCCGCCAGGGCGGCCAGACCCGACTCCATGCCGGCCCCCGGCGTTCCTCCGGCCGCGCCTTGCAGCAGCGAGGCCAGGGCGGCCGCGTCCGGCATTCCGCCGGCCCCCGGCGCAAGTCCGGCCTGGGCCGCTGCCGGCAATCCCCCGGCGCCCGGCGCGGCCGCCATGCCCGCCGCCGCCTGGGCCAGCATGCTCTCCATGGCCCGCTGGGCCCGCAGGGCTTCCACCTCCCGGGGCGAGCGCAGCACGCTTGCCGGCGCGCCCACGGCCTGGGAGAGCACGCGCAGGCCTTCCTCGACATTGAACAAATCCATAAGCTCCGGGTTGGCCTGCACCAGGGGCAGGGCCACTTCCATCAGACGCTGAAAGCCAAGGGCCTCGCCGCCGGCCTGCATGGTCCTGGCCAGGGGCGAGGCGTATTCCACCCGCAGAATGCCGCCGGTTTCCATAAGCTGCGGCGGGGCCGGGGGCAGGGCGCCGGGAATGTCGAACAGAATATCCAGTTCGCGCGCGGCCAGCGGGCCGAGCAGTTCGGACTGAAGCCGGGCCATGACCGGGGCCAGCAGAATGCCTTTTTCCTGGGCGCGCTGAAGCACCTCGGTGGCGGTCATTTGCGGCTGTTCCACCAGAATCTGGAACAGGGTGACGAGAAAGGAATCGTTGACCGGCCCCTGGCGCGACTGGAGAAACTCCAGCCCGATGTCCAGGCGCTGGCCCATTTCCAGAGCCCGCACCGTGGGCCGGCCCTGGTCGTCTATGCCGCCGTAGTTCAGGTAGGCCGGTTGCAGGCCGAAAGGCGAGAGCAAATCGTCGTCTTTCAGCAGCAGGGGCGGCTCAACTGACAGGTGCGCGGCCCGGACGCTGGTTTTGCCCATTTCGTTCAGCATTCTGATGTCCGGCAGGGCGAGCAGGGCCGGGCCAAAGCCGTAGGCGCTGCCGGCAATGCTTTCGTAGCGCGGCACCAGGTAGGGCATGGCCCGGAAGCCGCCCAGCCGCACCAGCCTGTCGTTGCACAGGTGCGCGGACAGCCAGGGTTTGCCGGCCGTGTCGGCCCGCTCCGGATTGTGATCCGGGTTGGGGAACACGCAGTGCAGGAAGTCGAACTCCCTGTCCTGGGCCTCCGGCTTGTCCTCAATGTTGCGAATTTCCGGGGGCAGGTCGTCGGATGCGAACTCGTCAAGCGCCTGCCGGGCGGTGAGCTTGTAGCGGCGGTGCACGGTGTCCAGAACGCCGGCCGCGTCCGTGTCGAACCACAGCTCGCGCACGGGCACGGCCATGTACCGGATGGCCCGGCCCAGATCGTGGTGCACGAACATGGCCCCGTGCCCGAACACGCCCATTTGCCGGTACACCTCGAGCACCGAGGCGGTAAAGTTGGCCAGGTGATGGCCGCGCAAGCTGAACAGGCGATCGCGCGCGGTTTCGCACCAGCGCGTTACTTCCGTGTCGTCGGCCAGATCCGGGTCGGCCGGCACCAGCGTGTGCCACTTGGCCGATGGCGGCGTGGCGATGGAGCAGAGCGCGGCCGCGAACTTGCTTAAAGCCAGCATGGCCGTGGAATCGAAGTTGTCGCTCATATCGGCCCGCGCGGCCGGGCTGCCCTGGCCGGAAAAATCCGCGCCCACGGGCAGGCAGCGCCGGGCCGCGTCCCGCCACAAAGGCTCGAACGGGGTCCGGGCGGATTCCAGCGCGCTTTGACGGCGCAGGCGATCTTTGACAATGGCGCGAGTGTCCATAGGTGTTCTCCTTAACCTAAAGTGGTTTTCGAGCCGCTTTGCGTGGTGGCCACGGCCGCGTTGTCGCCCTGCAAAATGTTGGCGGCCAGGCCGCGCCGTTTGCGCAGGGCTTCTTCGGCCTCAAGACGCTGTCGGGCCTCGTCCGGGCCGGGCACGTCGGTTTTGATCGGTGCGGAGGAAGACTTGGGTTTTGCTTGTTGGCTGATGGCAGAGGCGGTTACGGTGCCGGCCGCTGCAATGACGGCCGAGGCCAGTATGGCCCAGGAACCGGGATCCATTCCCATGATGATTCTCCTTGAGATGGTAAGAGGTTGGTGATTGGGTGATGAGCGGTAGGACGGTTGGTTGATGATCGAAACGGCCGGCGCAACGGCCGGTGTGGGCCGGGTGGCGGCGTATCGCGGGACGTGGGGAATTGCGGGGATGGAGGGGTAAGGCTGTGTTGCGGGAAGGGGGCGGGTGGATGCGGAAAAGACTGCCAGGAAGCGTGGGAAAAGGACCGGCGCGGGAAGGCGGGGATCACCGCGCGGCATGCGCGCGGCTCCCCATAGAAGACACCACATGGGCGTCTTTTGTCATCAGGCTTGCGGGTGAATTCGTGATGCTCGCGGGGGCGGGCCTCGGAGATTTCGCGCGTCCGCCGTTTCCGGAAGGCCTTGCGCCTACTTTTTTTCGCCTGGATCCGTGAGCTTTTCCGCCTCTTCCATCAGCCGGGACAGATCCCGGATCCGGTCAGGGGAAGCTACCCGCGCCGGGCCGGTTTTGCCGGCTTTTTCCCTGTCAACGGCGTACAGGGCCTCGCGGAAGGAGAGAAACAGGGCGCGTTCCGAATCGGACAGGCCTACGGCGTCGGCGTCGGGATTTCCTTCCGCCACGGCCTTCTGGATAGCCTCCGGTCCTCGGTCACTCAGTTGCAGCCAGGTCCCGAACCCCAGCGGTTCCGTGAAGGGGTCGTTGGGGCAATGTCCGCTGCCGGGGCGCAGGCCGATATCCAGAGCCAGCCGAAGGTAGAAAAAAGCGGTCTGACGCTGGCCGGCGCGGTGGTAGAGGGAAACCAGGGAGCTGAAAAGACAGGCGCGTTCCGCGTCCGAGCGGGTTTGATCCAGGACGATTACCGTTGGCAGGGACTGTTTATAGCAGGCAATGGCGCCGGCAAAGTCGCCGAGGCCGGTAAGAGCGGCGGCCAGGTTCAGCCTGGTGGACGCAGCGGCCAAACCGTCTGCCTGCCCGATAGCGGCGTAAACGTCCAGGGCTCGGCGCAAGGCCTCGCCGGCCGCGGCGTATTCCGCCAGCGCGAAGCGGGACCGGCCCAGGCCGGTGAGAACGATTGCACGCTGCTCCGCTGGCGGCGGATCGTCCGTGCGGATATCCGCCAGGAAGCGCTCGAATTCGGCCGAGGCCTCGGCGTGCCGGCCGCTTTGTTGCAGTATGCCGGCAATGGCCGCGCGCGCGCTGAGGGCAATGGAAGATCTGTCGCCCGCCAATTTTTGGCAGTCTTCCAGAAACAGGCGGGCGGCGGTCAGGGCCTGTTCCGGCCTGTTCCGCCGGAACAGGCCTTCAATGACAAGCCGTTGCGGCAGTAGGGCTGTGGACAGGATGCTTTCGAGCGTGGGATTGCTCTTGGCCGGCACAAGGCGCAACTCGCGGGCGTGGTTGCGCATATAGGCGGCGGCTTCATCGCGGAGCGCGCGCACGTCTTCGGGAGCGGCGCATGCACGGTTGAAGGAAATCAGCACGATACGATCCTCAACGATGCAGAAGGCCACGGCCGAGGCCACCGGCCTGTTGGGGAACAGGCCGAAGGAAACGGGCGCTCCGGGATGGGGCAGCCCGAGGGTGAGGGCGTAATTTTCGCCGGATGTGGGCTCGGCGAACAGCAGGGAATCACGCATGCCGCCGCTGCCGGAGGAAAAAGCTTTCAGCCAGGTGGTCACGGCGGCATCATCCACGGGAGTTTTCGCCAGTCCGTCCGGTATGTTGCCGGCTTGCAGGCTCGCGCGCAGTTCCTCCACGGCTTTGCGCTCCTCTTCGGGGAAGTACGGCGCGCTCGCCTTTTGTTCCGCTCCCGACCAGGAAAGGCCGGGCAAGGCGACCTGGATGTTCCGGCGCAAGGCTTCGTACTCCTGCCGGTCCAGCAGGGGCAGATCCTCGGCCGGGACGAACAGGCGTACCAGCCCGGCCCGGTTGGATATAACGGTGTCATAGGCCACGCCGCCGAAATAGCCTGGGTAGCGCTCCGGCGTGACTTCCGCGTAGCCCGGCGGCGCGGGCAGTTCCACCTGCCCGGCCCGGATGGGGTCGCGTCCGGCCGGGCTGTCTGTCCGGGAGGATGAGGCTGGCGTTCCTGTTTGCGCGTTTTCAGCCGCCGGAGCGTTTCCAACAAAGGCCAGAGCGAGCAGGCAGGTAATGAGCGGAGAGGCGAGCTTTTTCCATCCGGGCATGGTGCCTCCGTATCGGCTCCTTTCCGGGCGCGGCCGGCGGCGCGCCCGAAAAGGGAAGCCGGCTATTTTTTTCCGATAGAATGTTCTTTTTTATGTCGCGAAACGTTCTTGCGCAATTCCTCAAGCGCATCCACGCCGATGGCTGCCGCTGCCGCCGGAAATCCCAGGCTGGAGGGAACGGGAAACGGAAACGTGACCACATCGGCGAACCCATATACCAGTCCTTCAGCTTCGCGTCTTATGGCATTGTCAAACGCCCGTTGTCTTGCCGGCCAGTCCGGGTGCGTATCCGGCAACATCCATGCCGGAATAACATTCCTCGTCCAGATCGTGGATTCATACGTCCCGTCCGGTCGTTTTCCCATCAGCCCCGCCGGATCATGCATACTTACCGGATCATCAACACAATAATCATACAGGTCGTGATCCCCGCCGGGGTCGCCCAGGGGATCGGGCGCTGTGAATCTGCCCACCGTGGGGTCGTAATCGCGCCGGCAGCGGGCCATCCCGCCAGCCGAAGCGCACCAGGCCCGTGTCGGGATCTTCCAGCCCGCCGGCAGCGGGCCGTCCCGCCGGCAAAGCCTATGGGCGGGAAAAAGTCCGGAAAGCTATCGTAATAAGGATCGCCGAAGCTGTTCTGATTTATTTGGTTGTCAACTGATTACGATTCCGCCGATTCCTGCGCCTCCGAATCCTTATGGCCGTTGTAGCGGGCGATGAT
>JAVBOI010000013.1:0-18880 GCA_031550695.1 Desulfovibrio sp.
GAGGGAAACTTTTACAAAAGTTTCCCTCTCCTTCCCCCGGCCGCCGGAGGCATATCTCATTCTCAGAAAAACATTTCGTTTTTCAGCAACTGCTCGCCGCTGTTGTCCTCGCCGCCTCCTCCGCCGCCGTCGTATCTGGGCGGGATGGCGGTGATGAAAGGGAACCCGCCCGTGGCCGTGCCGTCGTCGCTGGTTCCGCCGCGCGACCAGGAAATGCCGGGCGGCACGCTGAAGTCGTCCGGCGGGTACAGGGGATCGGCCACCCGGCGGTACTTGATGAAGATGGGCAGGGCCGCCTTGCCGCCGAATTCCGAACGCCCCATGGGCATGTTGTTGTCGTAGCCCACGTAGACGCTGGTAACCAGGTGCGGGGTAAAGCCGATGAACCATGCGTCGCGTTCGTCGTTGGAGGTGCCGGTTTTGCCGCCCATGGGGCGGTTGAGCACCCGGGCGGCGCTGCCCGTGCCGCCGGAGACGACGCCCTTGAGCAGGTAGTCCATGATATAGGCGTTCTGGGGCGTGATGGCTTCCTGCACGTCCGGTTCGAAGCTGACCAGGGTTTCGTTCCAGCTGTTGTCTATGGTGGTGATGATGCGCGGTTTGATGCGCCGTCCCTTGTTGGCAAAGGCGGTATACGCTTCGGCCATGTTCTGGGGGGTGGCCTCGTAACTGCCCAGGCTCACGGCCAGCACGGCCGGGATGTCGCCGGGTATGCCGAGATCGTGGGCGCGCTGGATGACCAGTTCCATGCCTACCTGCTGGGCCACGCGCACGGTACAGACGTTGCGCGAGGCGGCCAGGGCCCTGCTCACGGGCAGGGGGCCGAGGAATTTGCCGTCGGAGTTGCCCGGCGTCCAGACGCGGCGGGTATACCTGTCCGGCAGGGCAAAGGGGGTGTCGTAGACGATGGTGCCGGGCGTGAACCCCTGGTCCACGGCCGCCGAATAGACAATGGGCTTGAAGGATGACCCCGGCTGGCGTCTGGCCTGGGTGGCCCGGTTAAACTGGCTTTCCGGAGAAAAGCCGTAGCCGCCGGCTATGGCCACCAGATCGCCGCTGTCAACCTCTATGGAGGCCACGGCGCCCTGCAGATCCGGCATTTGCTCGAGGCTGAGCTGGATGACCGTTTCTTCGGTCACGGCAGCGGGGTCGTAGACAGGCACCGGATTTTTCTTGTTGTCCGGATCCGCGGGAAAGCTGACCGGGTTGGTCAGGCCCCTGGCGCCGATGGCGGACACCCAGACCACGTCGCCGGGGGCGAGCACCCGCGTGGCTTCGCGGATGACGCCGGCGGAGGCCGCCGCCACCCTGGGGTTGGGGGTGCGGCACCAGCCCATGGTCCTGACGCCGATATGGCCCTTGTAGTCGCCCAGGCGCGCCTCGGCGCCGTCCTTGGTCACTTTGGTGATCAGGGCCTTTGCCCAGCCGGCATTGTCCAGGGATTGGGGCGTGAACTTTTGTTTTTTCAAAAAGGCGTCATATTCCGAGGCCGGAAGCTGCTCGACGGGCCCGCGCCACCCCCGGCGGTGATCGGCTTCGTTCAGGCCGGCGCGCAGGGCGTATTCCGCCGCCCGCTGGTGCAGGGGGTCCATGGCGGTGTGAACGTGCAGGCCGCCGTCATAGACCGCCTGTTCGCCGTACATGTCAATGGCTATGCCCAGCCGGCGCACGTTGGCCTCGTCAAAAAAGGCGATGAGCTGGCGGCGCACTTCTTCCAGATACCACGAGCCCACGGTCCATGAGGGGTCGGCCATGCTTTTGTACACCAAAGGCTGAGCCACGGCCGCGTCGTGCTCCTCTTTGGTGATGAAGCCTTCGATCAGCATGCGGCCCAGAACCCAGCGCTGGCGATCCTTGGTGGTCTGCGGCTTGGTGAAGGGGTTGTTGGCCGAAGGAGCCTTGGGCAGGCAGGCCAGCACGGCGCATTCGGCCAGGGTGAGCTCGTTGGCGTGTTTGGCGAAATAGGTGCGGGCCGCCGCCTCCACACCGTAGGAGCTGTTTCCGAGATAGATATGGTTAAGGTAGATGTAGAGGATCTGATCTTTAGGCAGGTCTTTTTCCAGGCCATAGGCCAGGATGGCTTCCTTGATTTTGCGCGCGTAGCTTCTTTCATTACCCACGAGGAGTTGCTTTACGAGTTGTTGCGTGATGGTGCTGCCGCCCTGGGAAACGCCGCCTTCCCGCAGGTTGGCGATAAAGGCGCGCGCGATGGCAAAAAGATCCACGCCCTCGTGCTGGTAAAAACGGCCGTCCTCGGCCGCTATAAAAGCCTTGGCCAGGTAAGGCGACATGTTATCCAGATTGACGAGAAAGCGTTTTTCCCGGAAAAAATAGCCCATGATGCTGCCGTCCCTGGCGTACACCGTGGTCACCTGGGCCGGGCGGTAATCCTGCACCTTGGTGATGCTGGGCAGATCGCGGGAGGCCCATACGTACACCCCGAACGCGGCCAGGCCGCCAAGAATGCCCAGGGTGGTGAAGGACACAAGCAGAAAAACCACTATGCGTTTTATCATGTAATCGCACCTGTATAGGAAACGCCGTGCGGCGCATCGGATGTGTTAGCGGCAAAGATAAACGCCCGGAGCCTCACTCCAGGCCCCAGTCCTTGCGCAGCCTGGCATGGCAGGCCCGGACGGCCTCGGCGGTGGACCGCAACAGGGCGAGCCCGTGCGCGGGGCCGCGCGCTTTCCGGGCAATAAGGCAATCCGCCGAAGAAAACAAGGTCAGGCTGTCGCCCGCCATCCAGGCGGGGAATAGTAAACAATACCACGGGCGGACATCCCTCGGCAAGCGGCAGCCGCAACTGCCCAGAAAAGCGCAGGAACCGTCCGCGCGCGTGCGCAGGGTCAGGTGCCGCCCGCCCGGAGGGAACAGGGCATCCACCCGGTTTTTCCGCCCCCTGAACAGCGAATGCATGGAAGTGATGAAATCCGGCCGGTTTTCTTCCACGGCGCAGACCGCATCCCCGCCCGGCGGCGGGGCGTCCGCCGTTTCCGGGGCCAGGGGATCGGGAACCGTTTCCGCTTCTTCCCTGGCAAAGGTTTCCGCATCGGCCGGCACGGCCGCTGTGGCCAGGCGGACGTAAGGCGCAATGCGCCGCCACTCCGGCAGGGACAGCGGAAAGCTCAAATACGTAAGCTCCGGCTCGGTGCGGCAGCAACTGCCGCCATCCAGGGCGCACAGCCGGCACAGCTCTTCGCCTCGGGCCGGCTCGTCCGGGTCCGGAAGATTGATGAAGTTACTCAGTATCGAAGTCATGCCAATACGATGGAACAGGCTTGAAGGGTACGCGCGAAACAGTGCGCTGGCGGCAATGTAAACCGGAACGACCGGGAAAGCCAGGAATACTCCATGGAGCGGCGGGCAACCGTCCGGGGCCGGACCAGAAAATCGGGGTTTCCAAAGGGGTTCAACCCCTTTGGCCGCCGGAGGCAATACGACTCTTGGTCAACTTCAAAATTTGCTCTACACCATAAAGCGGAGCAATTCGTCGCGCCGGGTTTCCATCAGGGTCCTGTCGGCCCGGCTTTCCACGTTCAGGCGCAGCAGGGCCTCGGTGTTGGACTGGCGCATGTTGAAACGCCAGTCTCCCATGTCCATGCTCAAACCGTCCACAAAGGTCACGGACAGGGCGTCTTTTTCATAGCGCTCCCGGACTTTTTCCAGAATGGCGCCGGCCTCGGCCACGCTGCGGTTGATTTCCCCGCTTACCGGGAACAGGCGCATGCGTTCTTCCACCAGTTCGGACAGGGGCCTGCCGCGGCGGCTGAGCAGTTTGTACAGGATCAACCAGGCCAGCATACCGCTGTCGCAGTGAGAAAAATCGCGAAAATAGTGATGGGCGCTCATTTCGCCGCCGTACAGGGCGTTTTCGGCCCGCATGCGCTCTTTCATGAAAGCGTGGCCGGCCTTGGTTTCGACCGGAATTCCCCCGGCGGCCAGGACCATCTCTTGCGTATTCCAGACAAGGCGGGCGTCATGGATGATTTTCTCGCCCGGATGCCCTTCCAGCAGAGCGGCGGCCATCAGGCCCACCAGGTAATAGCCTTCGATGAACCGGCCCTGCTCGTCAAAAAAGAAGCAGCGGTCAAAGTCGCCGTCAAAGGCGATGCCGAAATCGGCCTTGTGCGCCAGCACGGCCCGGCTGGTTTCCTCCCGGTTTTCCGGCAGCAACGGGTTGGGCACGCCGTTGGGAAAGCTGCCGTCCGGCTCGGGGTGCAGGGGGATCAGGCGGCAGGGCAGGTGGGACAAAAGTCCTTCCACCGCCGGCCAGGCGCAGCCGTTGCCGGCGTTGACCACCACCGTCAGGGGCGCCAGATCCGCGCCGTCCAGGTAGCCGAGCAGATGGGCCGCGTATTCGGCCCGGAAGCTTTGCCGCCGCGTATACCCGCGCTTGCGGGCCACGGGCAGATCGCCGGCCAGAATGCGCTCGCGAATGGCGGCCAGGCCGCTGTCCGCACTTACGGGCACGGCCCCGGCGCGCACCAGCTTCATGCCGTTCCAGTCCGCCGGGTTGTGGCTGGCCGTGATCATGATGCCGCCGTCAAAGCCCTGGCTGAAGGTGGCGTGGTAAATTTCCTCGGTGCCGCACAGGCCTATGTCCACCACATCCGCGCCGCCATCCTCAAGACCGTTGGCCAGCACCAGGGAGATGTCCCGGCTGGACAGGCGGGCGTCCCGGCCGATGCACACGGTTTTCGGGGAAAATTCGGCCGCAAAGGCCAGGCCGATCTGGCGGGCCAGTTCCAGGTTGAGCTCCAGGGGAACGCGCCCCCGGATATCGTAGGCCTTGAAGCAGGAAAGGGCTGTGGACATGCGGACCTCGTTATTATTCCGAAAACAGCCGCACCGGCAGCCGGCTTTCGTTGGCGAAAATGTCGACAATGGTCAGGATCAGCGTGGGCGCTCCCTGCCCGCGCCCCGGCAGGGGCAGAAAAGGCGAGCGGGTTTCCGGCCCGACGCCCTTGCGCTTACGGGCGCTGTGCCACAAAATCCCGTTGCAGTGCAAGTCTTTTTCCATCCCCCCGGCCAGGTGAAGGCAATTGTCCGGCGCGCCGATGCTCCAGTAGTCGAGCCAGTCCCGCCAGTCCCGGCGGAGAAGGTCGGCGAACAGGGCAGCGTCTTCGGTCTGGGCCTCCCGGTTGTCGCCGCCGGCGGGCCGTTCCGGGGCGGCCGGGGAAAATCCGGCCAGTTCCAGGGAAAAGCGATTGCCCTCAATGCGCGTTGCCGTGCGCACCCCGCTTATGTTGTAGAGCAGGGTCTGACGGGTGAGGCGGGCTTCATGAAAAAAAACGGAACCAGAAGACGCGGGCCCGTCCGTCGACGGTTCAGGGGCCATTTTCGCCAGGAGGAACGGCTGGGGAGGATTCTCCGAGAGCAGGCCGGCGCGTAGGCCCAGCAGGCGTTTGCGCGTGGCGTGCACGGCCGGGGGGCTGGAATCCGCGGCCAGCCATTTGCGGCCCAGCCTTTCGGCCACGGCCGGCAGCGTACCCGAGCCGCAGAAAAAATCGGCCACCAGATCGCCCGGCCGGGAAGAGGCTTTGACGATGCGCTCCAGCAAGGCTTCCGGTTTCTGGGTCGGGTAGCCCAGCCGTTCCCCGGACAGGGGGTTGATCATGGGGATGTCCCAGACGTCGTCCACGGGCGTGCCCAGAGGGTTGGGGCTGTAGCGCTTGCCCGCGGCGCTGGTAATGCCGCCTTTGGCGTAGCCGCTGGTGGGCTTGTAGGGCACGCGCACGGCATCCACGTTGAAAATCCAGCGCCGGGAGGCGGCATAGTGCAGCAGACGGTCGTGCTTGCGGGAAAAGTAGCGCTCCGAACGCCCGCCGCCGGTGTAGTGCCAGACGATGTCGCCCAGAAAGCGCTCCGGCCCGAAAACCTCGTCCAGCACCAGGCGCATGTGCGGGGCCAGACGCCAGTCGCAGTGCAGGTACAGGCTGCCGTCCTCGGCCAGCAGATCCCGCATGAGCAGAAGGCGTTCGTGAATCATGCGCAAAAAGGAATGCAGGCCCTGTTCCCAGCGGTCGCGATAGGCCAGAAGACGCGGCGTTTTCTCCCCGTTTTTTCGCCGGCCGGAGGCCCGGCCGGCCTCGCGCGGCTCGGACGTTCCGATCTCCAGGGGCATGGCAAAGTCCGCGCCCACGGCAAAGGGCGGATCAATATACATGAGTTTTATGCCGCCGCAGGCATCCACGGCGCGGCGCAGGGGGCCGTTGAGCAGCGAGGAGAGCAGAAGGCGGTTGTCGCCCCTGACGAGCAGATTGCGCCAGGTATCCGCCGTTTCGGGCGCGCCGTTACCGCCGCCGAAATGTTCGCGCGCGAGCAAGGGGCGCGTTTCCCGGCAGCGCTCCAGGGTTTTCCCTTGCCAGATAAGCAAAGGGTCCGGAGCGGGCGCGAAAAGGCGGGAGTGGTATTTGTCCGGCAAAGGCGCGCCCGCGTCCAGGCAGGCGCGGATTTCCCGCAGTTCTTCCCCGGTCAGGTCCAGGGAGCCTTCGTGACCGGGCCGGAAGGTTTTTTCGCGCGGCATGCTTTATTCCCACTGCCGGACAATGCCGTGTTCGCGCAACAGGATGTAGAGGCGCTGCCGCGAGAGCCCCGCCGCCCCGGCCGCCGCCGGAACGCTGCCTCCGGCCCATTGCAGCAGGGCGAGCAGGTAGCGGCGTCTTTGCTCGTGCAGGGCTGTTTCCTGAAACTCCCGCCAGGTGACGGGCGTGGAAGTTTCGCCCGCTTGTCCCGGTTCCCGCATGAAGCCGGGGAGCGCCTCGCCCTGACTTTCCGGCGAGCGAGGGGGCATACGATCCCCGCCGGCGTCGGGCCGGATGTTTTGCGGGCCGGGGTCGATTTCCGGGCCTTTTTCCTCGTTTGGTTTGCCGGGTACCGTTTTCAGCGTGCCGGGCCAGGCCTGGCTTCCACGCTTGTCAACGCGCGAGCGTACGGCATGCGCCCTTAAGTGTACGGGCAGATGTTGCGGCAGCACTAAGGACTGTTCCCCGGCCGCGAGCACGGCCGCTTCCACGGTATGCAGAAGTTCGCGCACGTTGCCGGGCCAGGCGTAGGAGGCCAGAGCTTCCAGGGCCTCCTCGGAAAGGGTCTTGGAGCGCATGCCGTACTGGGTGATGGCGCGGGCGCAGGCGTACTGGGCCAGGGAAATGATGTCCTCGTTCCTGATCCGCAGGGGCGGCACCTGGATGGCCATACCCTGGAGCCGGAACAGAAGATCCGAGCGGAAAGTGCCGCCGGCGGCCATTTCCGCCAGATTCCGGTTGGTGGCCGCCACCACGCGGAAATCGCTCTGCACTTCCTCGGTGCCGCCGATAGGGCGGAAGCTTCGTTCCTGCAACAGACGCAGAAAGGCCCTTTGCTGATCCAGGGCCAGTTCGCCCACCTCGTCAAGAAACAGAGTGCCCTGGTTGGCCAGCATGACCAGCCCGTGCCGGGAGTGGACCGCGCCGGTAAAGGCGCCGCGCACGTTGCCGAACAGCTCGCTTTCGAGCAGGTTGGGGGCGATGGCCCCGCAATCGACAACCACAAAGGGGCCGAGGGCCCGGCGGCTGTTCTTGTGGATGGCCCTGGCCAGCAGTTCCTTGCCGGTGCCGGTTTCGCCGGTGAGCAGCACCGGGCTGTCGCTCTGGGCGGCTTCGACCATCTGGAGCAGGGCCTGGCGCATGGGTCGGCTCGTGCCCACAATGCCGGAGCCGCCGGCAAGTTCCGGCAGCCGCCGTTTGCGCTCGTGGGCCTGGATGGCCCGGTCGGCTATCAGGGCGATTTCGCCCATGTGCGCGGGCTTCTGGACGTAATCCCAGGCCCCGGCGGTGATGGCCGTTTCCGCCCCGTCCGGGTTGCCCTGGGCGGTTATGACAATGGTTTCGGGTGTTTCAGGCAGCAGGGCGAGATCGGCCATTAAATCGATGCCGTTGCCGTCGGGCAGGAACACGTCCAGAAACACGACGGACACTGGCCGTTTTTTCAGCAGTTCCCTGGCCCGGCCCAGGGTATGGGCCACCAGCACCCTGTGCCCCCGTTCCTCAAGGGTGGAGCTCAAGGCTTCGCAGAAAATCAGATCGTCATCCACAATGAGCAGGCTGGCCATACGCTATCCCCCGCTCCGGGCCGGACCGCTCCCCATGAGCGCGGCCAGGCGTCCGGCAATGTCCCTGGCCCTGGCCCGGCCAATGCCGGGCACCTGGAGCAGGGCTTCTTCTCCGGCTTCGGCCATGGCGGACAGAGAGCCGAAGCGCTCGAAAAGCCGGCGGGCCATTTCCGGGCCCACGCCGGGCAGGCGGGTCAGTTCGCCGGTCAGGGTGGCGGCGGCCCTGGCCCGGCGGTGGCGGCCGATGACATAGTCATGGACCGCGTCACGCACGCGCTGCAAAAACAGCAGTTCCCGGCTCCCCGACTGAAGGTTAAGGGGGTTGCTCCGGCCGGGCAGAAAAATGCGGTCGCCCACGTTGCCCGCCCGCCGGTCGGCCCGGCCGTTCTCTGTTCTGGCCTTGGCGATGGAAGCCAGGAAAACGCCTTCGCCCGCCCCGGCCTCGGCCAGGGCCCGCCGCACGGCGGCCAGCTGCCCCTTGCCGCCGTCCACCAACAGCAGATCCGGCCAGGGGCCGCCGGACGCGGCCCGGCGCGCGGCCCAGGCGGCGAGGGCTGCATAGTCGTCCCCGGCTCCGTGTTCCGTCAGGCCGGCGTCAAGGGAGTATGTTCTGAAATCGCCGGGAACCGGAGCCTCATCCTCGAACACCACCAGACCGGCGCGGGTCTGCCGGCCGGCGGTATGGGAAATGTCCACCGCCTCAATGCGGCGCACGGGTCCGGCCGCGCCCAGGGCTTTTGCCAGCAGGTCGGCCATGGGCGGGGCGGCGGCGTTTTTCAACGCTTCGCGGGCGTTGGAAGCGGCCATGAGGGACAGTTTGTCCTCGTCTTCCCCGCGCGGCCGGGCAATTTGCACCGGAGCCCCCCGGATCTCGGCCAGGGCGCTTTCCAGGGCGCGCACGGGGCCGTCTTCCCGGTCGGGGTTTTGTTCCGCCTCCATGTCCGCGCGGGCGGCTTCGGCCTCACAGTCGTTGCCGGAAGAATCGCTCGAAGGAAGGTTGGAAGGACCGTCGCCCTCTGCGCCGGGCAGCCAGGGCACCACCACGCGCGGGGGAATGCTGTCGCCAAGACCCCGGCGATCCAGGTAGAACTGAGCCAGAAAGCCGCTGATCAGCTCCGGGGTGTCTTCCACGGTCAGGCCGGGCCAGAAGAAATTGCGCCCGTCCAGCAGCAGGCCGTCGCGCACGAACACAATGCCCAGGGCCAGGCCTTCCGGGGTCTGGGCCACGCCCACGACGTCCAGGTTGCGCCCGTCGGGCAGGACCACGGACTGGCGTTCCAGGGTGCGCTCCACAGCCCGGATCTGGTCGCGCAGGCGGGCCGCCTGCTCAAAGCGCAAATCGGCCGCGGCCCCGTCCATTTCCTCTTTCAATTTGCTTACCAGTTCGCGCGACTTCCCTGACAGCAGCAAAACGGCCTTGTTCAGCAGGGCCTGATAGTCTTCGTGGGGCACGGGTAGCGCGCAGGGCGCCAGGCACTGCCCGATATCGTAATACAGGCAGGGGCGGGTGCGGTTGGCAAAGGCGCGGTCGCGGCAGCGGCGCAGGGGAAAGTGCTTATGAATGAGCTTCCAGGTTTCCCGCGCGGCCGCGCCCGAGGAAAAGGGGCCGAAAAAGCGGGCCTGCCTGTCCTTGCCCTTGTACTGGTTGCGGCGGGCTATTTCTATGCGTGGGTAGGGGTGGGCGGCGCCGATGCGGAAGAGCAGGTATTCCTTGTCGTCCCGCAGCACGATGTTGTAGCGCGGGCGGTGCTTTTTGATCAGGCTGGCTTCCAGCAACAGGGCTTCTTTTTCCGTGCCCGTGCGCAGGATGTCGATGGTGGCGGCCGCGCGCAGCATGGTACGCGTTTTGGGGGAGAGGCAGGATTCGTCCCGAAAATAGG
Organism: Desulfovibrio sp.; assembly: GCA_031550695.1. GTDB lineage: Bacteria > Desulfobacterota > Desulfovibrionia > Desulfovibrionales > Desulfovibrionaceae > Frigididesulfovibrio. The sequence continues at coordinate 9,973 of JAVBOI010000013.1, forward strand.
AGGCGATACGTTGGCGCAGGCGTCTGGCCTTGCCTACGTAAAGAATGCGGCCGGACTCATCTTTATAAAGATATACGCCGGGCTCGGCGGGAAAAAGCGAGAGGTCGGGTTTGTCCATAAGAAAAAAGTAACGTTATTCAGACTGCCGCGCCAGGATCGATCGCCGGGAGCGTCGTTCACGGGAAAACTCGCGTGTCTCCGCAAGCGTGATGCGCACCTACTAGAGCAATTAACGCTTGAAAGAGTCGCTTAACGGCGGGCAAAGCCCGCCTACGCCTCTTTCGCGGCAAGGATTTGAGGACAAATCCTTGCAGAGCAATTCACCCATTTCATTCGTGAAATGCTCTAGGGTTTCCAAAGGGGGTTACCCCCCTTGGCCGCCGGAGGCATTTTTGCCGTTCGCGCCAGTTCTATTCCTTCGCGGCGTGGTACCCCCGGCCGGCAATGGCGCGGGCCGGGATGATGCCGGTGGCCGCGGCCGAAACGATGTTGCCGGACACGCCCGGGCCGTCGCCGGCCACGTACAGGCCGGGCAGGGCGGTTTCCAGGTTGCCGTCGGTTTCCACCTGGGTGGCGAAGAATTTGATTTCCGGGGCGTAGAGCAGGGTTTCCTCGTTGGCCACACCGGGAACGACCTGATTCAACTGCAGGATACCGTCCAGCAGGTTGGTGACAATGCGCTCGGGCAGGGCCATGGCGATGTCGCCGGGGGTGACGTCGCGCATGGTGGGGGCGATGGAGCCTTTGCCGATGCGGTTCCAGGTGGAGCGCCGGCCGCGCCTGAGATCGCCGAAGCGTTGCAGCAGCGGCTTGCCGCCGCCGATCAGGGTGGCCAGCTTGCCGATGGCCACGCCGTAGCCCTGGTTGTCGGAAACCGGGTCGGTGAGCACCACTTTGGACAAAAAGGCGAAGTTGGCGTTTTCCGATTTCCGGTCGCGAAAGGCGTGGCCGTTGACGCAGACGAAATCCTGGTAATTTTCCAGGGTGACGAACCCTTCCGGGTTGGTGCAGAAGGTGCGGGTCTGATCGTCGTATTTGGCGGTCTGCACGAAAAAAGTGGGGTCGTAGATGACGCTGGTCAGGGAGTGCAGGATGTCCTTGTGCACTTCCACCCGTACGCCGACTTCTATGCCGCGCTGGCTGACCTCGAGCTTGAAGGCGCGGGCCACTTCGCCCATCCAGTCCGCGCCCACGCGGCCGGGGGCGAGGATGACCGAGCGGGCGGCAATGTCGCCCTCGGGCGTGCGCACTCCGCTGACTCGGCCTTTTTTCGCCAGCACCTTGACCGCTTCGCGGCCGGAGAGGATGGTGACGCCTTTTTCCTCAAGCCACTGGCACATGCCGTGGATGTGGCCGGGCAGAAAGTCGCTGCCCAGGTGCTTTTGCTTGATGAGAAGCAGATCGATGCCGGCCCGCTTGGCTTTTCTGCGGATTTCCCTGGCGCTTTCCATGTCCGTGGGAAAAACCGGGCCGTCCATACCAAAGCGGTTGAAGATACTCTCTGTTTCGTCAATCAGGGCCTGGGCGTCGGTAAGGCTCAGGAATTGGGTCAGGTCGGTTTTACCGAGTTTGTGGATAAAGTTCAGCTTGCCGTCGGAAAAAAGCCCGGCCCCGCCCATGCCGGAAAGGATGTGGCAGGGATCGCAGTGGGTGCATTTGCCGGTGCGGCCCACGGGACAGCGGCGTTTTTCCGCCCGCTGGCCGCGCTCGAGCAGGGCCACGGACAAATCCGTGTGCTCGGCCAGCCAGTAAGCGGCGAACAGTCCGGCCGGACCGCCGCCCACAATGGCCACGTCATACGAATGCTTGTTCGCGTTCACAGAGTACCCGCGTTGCGGAACAACGCGGCAACGGCGGCTGTGTTGTTCCGGAAAAGATGGTGGTTACCGCCAGAGGATGCGTTCGCGCCGGCCGTCTGTCAAGAAGAGGGGCGGGCGTTCCATCAGGACGCCGGATCGGGGTCCATGAGCAAGAGGTACGCTGTGCCCTGGCTGCCCCGAACGGGCGCGAAGATCAACTCGTGGCTCCGGGGACCGGCAGCGCCGGCCAGCGAGGCCTTCAGCCTGGTGACGCCGGTCAGGGCGGTCAGGAAGACGGCGTTCCAGCCGTCCTGATACTGGCCCGCCGGCCTGGACAAGGCGAAAATGTTCGCGCCGAGCATCTGTAGGTAAGGCGCGTCCGCCCAGACGATGGTGCCCGAGGCGTTAAGCAGGTAAACCTGGAACGGCAGCGCCCGGAACAGACTCTCCATCAAGCCGCCGTGGGCCAGGGCCAGGGCCTGGTGGGCGCTGGTACGCGTCACGGCGCCCAGGACAAGGCAGAAGTGCCCCTGATGCTTCGGGTCCGGGGCGAGCCCCATGTACATGGGCAGGCCGGAAGATTTTTTCGTGAACGCCACCAGCCGGCCCTGTTCCGAAGCGGAGACCGCCGGCGCATTCCGCGCGTTCTCGACCTGGGCCGTTTTTTCACTTAACAGGGGGCAGGGGCCGAAATGCGGTTCCAGCAGGGCGGCGGCCCGCATACCGGCCACGGGCCGGCCGGGTTGGCCGAACAAACTTTCAAAGCGCGAAGAGGCATTCAGGATGACGCCGCCGGCGTCCAGCCGGGCCAGGGCAAAGGGCAGATCAGAACCGGCGGCGCCGGAACGGAAAGCCTCGCCGCGCTGGCCCTGGCTTTCGATTTGCATGCCCAGCACGCGCACAAACATGGGGAGCGGGGCACTTTCGCCGTTTTCCTCGGCCTTTCGAGGCAGGGAAAGAAAACCGTACTCGCGCGCGTTGCCGATCAGCGGCATGCGCAGCCAGTCGGATCGGGTCGAAATGCCCGCCCTGGAGGCGCTTTCCTCCATCAGATCGGAGCCGGACACGGAGCGGAACAGGCTGCCCCGGTCGGCGTTGTCCAGATTCAGGAACAGTTCGAACGTGCTCCGGTTCCAGAACAGGCGAAGGTAACGCTGCACGGTGGCGGCAAGAGACCGCGGCGACAGGGGCGCGCATTCGCTCGCGGCTCCGAGAGCCAGAAAGTACGAACGCTGGATGGCCTGCATCGGCTGATCGTGCAGAGGGGCGGCCGTGTGCTGATCCTGCTGGATACCGAGTTGGGAAAGCAGAATGTTGAATTTTTCGGCGCAGGTGGAACGGAAGGTGGTCGCGCTTTCCACGTCCAAGCCGAGTTCGGCGGACATGGCCAGTTCAAAGGCGACCGCCTGAGCCGGGTCCGCCCCCGGGGCGTGCAGAAGCTCGGACCAGCGGGTGGCGTAAATGACGCTCTGGGTCAGGCGGGAATGCGAGGCCTTGTCCGCGAATTCGTGGTGCTGGCGTACCGCGTCGGCCAGTTCAATGGGCAGCCCCCAATAGAGAAAAATGTCGCGGGTCAGTTCCGGGTGGCTGTAGCCCCAGTGCGAAAGCTCTTCGGACAGTTGTCCCGGCCAGGGCAGGGTGACAAGGCCGGCGCGGGCCAGAAAGGGCGGCACCTCGTCGCGGCAGAGCTCAAGGTACAGGGGCAGATCCTTGAGCATGCCGGCAAGATAGGCCTCCTGTTTTTGCAGGGGGCAGACGCGGGAAGCGATGGCCTCGGCGGCGATGGCCGACCAGAGGGTCATGCGCCAGTCGCCGAATTCGTGTTGCGGCTCGCGCTTGCGTTTCGGAGTCAGCCGTTTTTGCAGGGAAAGGGCGATAACCAGTTTGAGCAGTTCGTCAGTGCCGATGGCGATGGCGGCCCGCTCCAGATCGGTGATGCGGCTGTTGAATCCGTAGCTGCTGGAGTTGGCGATGTGCAGAATTTTGCTGGCCAGCATCGGGTCCATCTGCAAATAGCCGGAAATGGCCCGGAAAGACGGCGAAGGTTTCAGCAGGGCCTGCAGCAGTTGCACGAGCACCGGGGGAAAGGTCAGTTGCAGACCTTTGTCAAAAGCGACATCCAGATAATTTTCTTGTCCTGCTGTCATGGCCGATCCACATTCGCGGAGCGCGTTAATACGGTTTGCTTATCGATCTCTGCTCTGTATGTATTGCATCATCTGCCGCAGAACGGCCCGCTCCTCGGAATCCGGCAGCAGGTCGAGAGCGGCGCCGGCGGCGGCAAGGCGGCCGTCGGCCATTTCGCGGGTGCGCCGGGCGTGCCCCCGGGCGTATATGGCCGCGCTCAGTTCGTCAATCTCGGCCGCAGAGAAGTCGTTGTCGCGGAACCGCTGTTTGAAAAGGGCGGCTTCCTGTTCCGGCAGGGCGGCGATGTACAAAAGCAGCGGCGGCGTAATTTTTCCTTCGCGCACGTCGCCTCCGGTGGGTTTGCCCGTGTTTTCGGCCGGGGAAAAGTCCAGGGCGTCGTCCACCATCTGAAAGGCGATGCCCAACTCCAGCCCGAAGGTCGCGGCCGCTTGCAACAGGAGCCCGGCCGCGCCGGACAGGAGAGCCCCGAGCTCGCAGGAGGCGCGCAGCATCCAGGCGGTTTTGCCGGTAATGATGTCAATGTAACCTTGCTGCGACAGTTCCAGATCGCGCAGATGGGCGAATTCCGCCATTTCGCCCTCGGCCGTGCGCATGACCGCTTCGGAGATGCAGGCGGTCAGCCGCGCGTCGCCAAGGGAGGAAACACTATGCAGAGCCTTGGCCAGCATGGCGTCGCCGGCCAGGATGACCGGGGCCACGCCGTACAGGGTGTGGGCAGCCGGGCTGCCCCGGCGCAGATCCGCGTTGTCAAGGATATCGTCGTGCAGCAGGGTGGCGGCGTGCAGCATTTCCACGGCCGCGCCAAGCTCGTACAGCAGCCGGTCCTTTTCGCCCGCGCAGCCCAGGGTCCGGCCCGTGAGCAGGGTGAGCAACGGCCGCAGGCGCTTGCCCCCGGACAAGAGCACATGGCTGGCCACCGGGCGCGCCTGATCGGGCAATTCCGCGATGTGGCGCTCGATGACGGCGTTGATGTTCGGCTGTTCCCGGTTGAGGCTGAGCTTGAGTTCCCGCATGGAGGTATCCGGCGTTATCCGTAAAAAATGTAAGAGGGCGGCGCGTTATCGTGGAGTATCTACGGGCAGGAACGGGGCGAGCAGATCCCGCGTTCCCCGGCCGAGGGCGGCCAGGGCGGCCGGCATGTCCCACCCCTTGGGCGGCCGCAGGCCCGCCGCGTTGGAAACGGCCCGCAATTCAATAAAGGGAATTCCGGCCATGGCCGCGCCAAGGGCCAGGGAAAAGCCCTCCATGTTTTCCGTGATTCCCCCGCAGAGGGCGGCCAGACGCCGCGCGCGCTCCGGCGTGCCGGAAACCCCGGCCACGGTCACGCTTGCCCCTTGTTTCCAGCCACTATGCCAGTTCAGCCCCATGTTGCCAAGCGCGCTTTCAGGGGCAAGGGGCAGCCGGTCAAAGACCTTCCGGCCCTCTATCTCCGCCTGGGGGAATCCCAGAGGCAGAGGCAGCGTCTCCTGCCCGTCTTCCGGGTGAGGCGGGTGAGGCCGGACGCCGTACTCAGGGTATACTTCTTCCGTGGCCAGCACAAGACTCCCCAGGGGAGCGGCCTCGATATTGTAACTTCCCGCAAGACCCAAATTGAAAATGCCGCCCAGAGGTTCGGAACGACTGAGTTTCCGGCCGAGAAAGCGCCCCAGGGCCAGGGACGATGCCACCGGGCCGACGCCGCACACCAGCAGATCAAGGGTGCAGCCGGGTAGGGGCAAGGCGGGCGGAGGATCGAGCCAGACATGGCCGCCGGCATCGGCCGCTTCGCAAGCAGCGGCTGTTTCGGGGGCGTCGAGCGCGGGCGGCAAGGACAGGCAGGCCCGTAGTTCCATGAGCGTGGCGCAGACAAGCAGCAATCGCACGGCAGACCTCGAGCGGCGGCGCGACGCTCCAAAGGCGCGGGCGGGCCAAAGCCCGGCCGGATCCCTCGTTACAGCCGCCAGTAAATATATCCGGCTTTCACGGCCTGTTCCCTCTGCCATAAGCCTTTGATATCCAACAGAATAACCTTGTCAGGCCGGGCGAAACGCGGACGCAGGGCCTCAAGAGCCAAGGAAACGTAACTTGCGTGGTTCACGGCGAATACGGCCGCGTCCAACTCCCGCATGTCCTCAAGGGCGGTCAGCGTAAGCCCGTATTCGCGCAGGGCCTCGCCGGCGTCGGCCAGGGGATCGTGCACCAGCACGTCTACCCCGTACTCCTCAAGTTCGGCCCGGATGTCCACCACCCGGGTGTTGCGCAAATCCGGCACGTTTTCCTTGAAGGTCAGGCCGAATATGCCCACCCGGGCGCCGCTCACCCGGCGGTCGGCCCGGATGAGCATCTTGACGGCCTTTTCGGCCACATACTTGCCCATGCCGTCGTTGATGCGCCGGCCGGCCAGGATGACTTCGGGGTGATAGCCGGCCGCTTCCGCCTTGTGGGTCAGGTAGTAGGGGTCCACGCCAATGCAGTGCCCGCCCACCAGGCCGGGCCGGAACGGGAGGAAATTCCATTTGGTGCCGGCGGCTTCGAGCACTTCCAGGGTATCGATGCCCAGGCGATCGAAAATCAGGGCCAGTTCGTTCATCAGGGCGATGTTCAGATCGCGCTGGGTGTTCTCGATCACCTTGGCCGCCTCGGCCACCTTGATGGACGAGGCTTTGTGCACACCCGCGGCCACAATGCGGCTGTAAACGCCGGCCAGCAGTTCCAGTGTTTCCGGCGTGCTGCCGGAAACCACCTTGACGATGTGTTCCACCGTATGCACCTTGTCGCCGGGATTGATCCGCTCCGGCGAATAGCCCACGGCAAAGTCGCGGCCGTACGCCAGACCGGATTCCTTTTCCAGAATGGGCACGCAGATATCCTCGGTCACGCCCGGATACACGGTGGATTCGTACACCACCACGGTTCCCTTGCCCATCCGCCTGCCCACCAGGGCCGACGCCTTTTCCACCGGCCCGAGATCCGGATTCCTGTGCGCGTCAATGGGCGTGGGCACGGCCACGATGATAAGACCGGCCTCGGCCAGATCCTCCTCGCGGCAGGAAAAGCGCATGGTCGAGGCGGCCAGGGCGTTGTCGTCCACCTCGCCCGTGCGGTCGCGGCCCTTTTGCAACTCTTCCACCCTGGCGGCGGAAATGTCAAAGCCGGTTACCGGAAAATGCCGGGCCAGGGCCACCGCCAGGGGCAGGCCCACATAACCGAGGCCGACAACGGCGATGCGCGCGCGGCCGGCAATCAGATCGTCAAAGTGCAGCATGGGTGTTTTTTGTCCGTTGCCGTATGAAACAATCGAAACGGAAGCTTACCGGAAAGCTTCCTTATCTTCCAGAATCCGCAAGCGGCTTTTCGCCGGTGTGCAGGCAGACGATGCCGGCTGTGAAAAAACGAAATTTCACGTTGTCGAAACCGGCCCGGCGCATTTCTTCCGCCAGCACGGAAGCGGCCGGATAGGCGGCCACCGTGTCCGCCAGGTACTGGTAGGCGCCCTTGTCCCGCGAGACCAGCCGCCCGATCAGGGGCAGAATATACGCCAGGTACAGGTTATACAGGCCGAACAGTATCCGGTCCTTGCCGCTGCCGAATTCCAGCACGCAGAACCGGCCGCCGGGAACCAGCACGCGCAATACCTCGGCATAGGCCTCCTCGCGAGGGCGTATGTTGCGCAGGCCAAAGGCCACGGTCACCGTGTCCACCGAAGCGTCGGGCAAAGGAAGCCGTCTGCCGTCGCCCACCAGGGGGAAAATGCGCCTGAGCCCGGGCTGGGCCGCGGCCAGTTTTCGTATCTTGGGCAAGCCCCGGACCAGCATGGGACGGCAGAAATCCAGGGCCAGCACTTTCCGGTGCGGATGGCGTTTGGCCAAAGCCAGGCTGACTTCCATGGTGCCGGCGGCCAGATCAAGGATGCGGGCGGTTCCGCGCAGCGGAAAAGGCATGATCGCGTCCACCAGGCGCTTGCGCCACCAGGCGTCCAGCCCGAAGCTGAGCACGCGGTTCAACAGATCGTAGACCCCGGCAATGCGCTCAAAAATGCCGCGCACGGTTCCGTTGTCCGCTTTGGCGGCGGGCGGAGCGTCGTTTTCCCGAAGAGAGGCGTCAGGCGTGGATTCAGCGGAGGAATTGCCGCGCGGCGAAGACTCGGGCACGGTCACAGGCCCTTTGCCCGCTCAGCGGCGTTTTCTCCCGCCCGCGCGGAAGCGCCGCCGGGTTTGGTGATGGTTTCCAGCACCACCTGGTACACGGCGGGAAAAATATCGGCAAAGTTGCCCGGAGAGACCCGGCTGGTCTCGATAAACTTGACCACAATTTCCTTGGTCACCTGGAGCGCTTCCTTGGCGTCTTTTTCCATTGCGCGCAATCCGTGGGATAAAAGGCCCATTATGAAAAACCCGCCCCAGGGAATGGTCTTGGCCACAACGGTTGCAACCGGGCGGGAAAAGGAAGAAACGGTCGGCCCCTCCCCTTTTTCCAGCCCTATAGCACCAAATCCCCCCCCTTACCAGCCAGAGAGGGCGCGGCCCTCTCTGGACTCTCCCGCCGAGGGGCTCTGCCCCTCTGGACACCCCGCCACGGGCGCGGCCCTGGGAACCCGCTGGGGCTCCGCCCCAGACCCCGCCAGGGCTCCGTCCCAGACCCCGCCAGGGCTCCGCCCTGGACCCGCCGGGGGAAATGATTTCCCCCGGACCCCCTCGGTTGCGGCGTACGTCGTGCCACAGCGGGAACTCCCGGCGCACGGGGCGATGTGCCACAGCCGAAAGAGCGCGAGCATAGGGCGCGATGGAAAGCGTAGGTTGGCGGGAGAGTGCGAAATACTTTTCGCGGGGGCAAGGCCGTTGAACGAGGGATTGTCCATCCATCCCCAACCAAAAAGTTTTGAAGGGGAGGGGATGGGGGGGCCGGGGGGAGGGGGAAGGAAAAAATTAAAAAAAATTAAATTAACCAAAACCCCCCCACAAGAAACCCCCCCCCCCCGGATG
>JAVBOI010000073.1:0-5593 GCA_031550695.1 Desulfovibrio sp.
CGCCGAGCGCCGGGCCACGGCCCAGCGCAAGGAGGCCGAGGAACTGGTGCGCTTCATGACCTTCGACCTGCGCGACGAGGCCTTCCAATATATCCCGGTGCGGGCGCGCGAGCAGATCTCGCAAAAAGTTGAAGACTACTACCAGCGCTGGGGCGCGAGAACCCTTGAAGCGCGGTACACCCGGGCCATTCACCTGGGCAACCGGGTCGTGCGCCTGGTAGAGTCCGGCGATTTGGCTGGGGCCGAGGCGCTGCTTGCGGACGTCCTGTCGGCTGTCACGGCCCTGCGCGCGGAGTTGCCGGATGATACGGAGTTGCTGCGCATGGAGGTGGTGGTCCGCTCCTCCAGCACGAACCTGGCCGCCATACGCGGCAGGCAGGCCGCGGAGGCGCGGAAAGAAGCGGAATACGGGCTCGGTCTTGCCGAAGATCTGCTGCGCAAACGGCCCGACGATCCGGCCGCCCTGCGCGCCTTGGCCGCAATGGAGGAAAACGCCTCCCGCGCGCTTTACCTTGCCGGGAATTTTGACGAAAGCCTGCGCCATGCCGAGGCGGCCGTGGCCCAGCGGCGCGATCTTTCCGCCCGTTACCCGCAAAACGACCTGTTTGCGCAGGAATACCTGACTTCCTTGGACGCGTTATGCTCCACGCTGGCCCAGAGCGAGAAGGCCTCCCCGGCCTATGACGCCCTGATCGCCATTTACCGCGAGGCCGGTGAACGCGACCCGCACAATCTTGAACTGCGCCTGAAGCTGTCCGGGGCTTTGGGCCACAAGACGGTCTATCTTTTCCGCAAGCAGAAGTACAACGAGGCGCTGCCCCTGCACCGGGAAAACCTGAGCATCCTGCAAGATTTGCTGGCCCGCGACCCGGACAACAACCTCGTCCGCCCCCAACTTGCCCTGAGCCGCGCCTTGGAGGCGATATTCGGCGCGCTGGAAGGGCGCCCCGCCGCCGAAACGACCGCTCTGCTCACACAGGCCGAAGCGGATCTGGCCACGGTGGCGGAAAAAGATCGCGGCAACCTGACCTGGGTCCAGGCCCGCAATGTGATCAATCAGACCAAGACCCTTCTTGAAGCGCAACGCGATCAGGAAAAACAGAACCAGGCCCTGCTGGCGGATCTGCAAAAAACGGAAAAGCTGCTGGCCGCCGACCCCGGCAACGTCCGTCTGGCCCTGGAATTCGCGGATGTAGCCCGCTCGGCCGCGCTGCACCTGCGCGACGGCCCGCAACGGGATCTTTGTCTGGGCTCTCTGGAAACGGCGGCCGCCTCCCTGCGGTCTTTGCTGAAGGCCGCTCCCGGCAACAAAAAACTTCGGGAGGAACTGCTGCGGACCCTGGTCAGCCTGGCCGAAACAGAGCGGGCGGGCAAGAACTTCGCTGCGGCCAAAGCGGTAGGGGAGGAAGCCCGGACCCTGCTCGACGGCTTCAGGATCGATCCGGCGCGGGACGGCGATCTGGCCGATGCCGCCGCCGAGGTCATGGACGCTCTCGGCAAGGTGTTTTACGATATGGATGACATCCGGGGCGCGCTGGGCTTTTTTGAAAAACACCTAGCCCTGCGCCGGCTACAGTCCGAGGGCGGCGGCGGCATGGAGCGGCTGCAACTGGTTGACGCGCTTGATAAAGCGGGCGGTGCCATGCTTGACATGGGCCAGGACCGGGCAGGGATTGCCCTTGTGGAGGAAGCCGTGCGGGTCAGCAGGCAGGCCGTGGCCGATCCGTCGCTCATGCTTATGGGGCTGGAACCCTTCATGCTCGCCTCCGCCCTGCACACTGCCGCTGTTCCGGCTCTCGATTACGGCCGTTTCGACGCGGCGGCGGCCGCTCTGGACGAGGCCCGCGCCCTGCTGGGAAAAGCGCCGGGCGCGGACATGATGCGCAAGCACTGGCGCAAGCTTTCCCTGGCCGTGCTGGCCCGGCGGGCCGGGCTGGATCTGCTGCGCGCCGACCCGGCGGCCGCGCTGTTTTTGCTGGAGCAAGCCGCCGTTTTTGACGGCCGCACGCCGGAGGAAAACGGCGAAATCGCCGCCGAGTTCACGCCCGGCGACCGCTGGGATCTGCTCCTGGCCGAAGCCCTGCTCGCTTCCGGGCGGGTGGAGGAGGCCCGGAGCGCTCTGAAGCGGGCGCAGATGGGCATGTTCCCCCCAGATCTGGAAAAAACGCAGGAAAACCTGCTCGGCGGCGCGGCTGCGGCCCGTTTGGACGCCCTGCTGCTGTTGCGCGAGGGCAAGGCGGCGGAGGCGGTCGCGGCTTGCGATCGCGTGCTGCGGGTGCTGGAGGCGCGGGCACGCACGCCGGAGGCCGGGGTTTTTTACAGCCGGGAGTATTTACGCCTGCTGTCGGCCCGTGCCGCCGGGCTGGAAGCGGGCGGGCGCGGGGCCGAGGCCCTGGAGACATACGAAACCGCCGCCGCATACGCCCGCCGAGCCCTGGAAATCGCGCCGAGGCACGCGCTCCTGGCCAGGGAACTGCTGGAAGCGACGCTGGCTTCGGCCCGCTTGGATGCAGCCCCGAAAGCAAGGTAATATTGAGAGTGTCCATTTCCTTGGTAACCCTTCATTGCGGGGTTCCAAAGGGATTAACAGGCCCGTGAGGGCGCAAGTTTTTCATAGCTCCCAGTGTGGTCGAGAGAAAAGTAGTGAGCCCCTGTGGTCCTTTGGCGAAAGAGTACATCACCAGTAAACAGTCGCCCACGCTCCCGCCACCTGAAAAAGGCATCGTTCAGCAACGCGGGCCACAGGAGGCAATCTATCCCATGTTCCATTCATTACTGACTTGCCCTGGGCCGCTTCCCCCTGCATAATGGCGTCCGGCCGCCGCGCTGTCGGCGGCAGAATCATTTGCGCGAGGAGGCTCTATGACTCTGGCCGACCTGCTGTGCTTCGAGCGCATCGCCATTCAGTGCCACGACAATCCGGACGCCGACGCCCTGGCCTCCGGGTACGCCCTGTACCGCTATTTTTCGGCTCACGGCAAACAGACGCACCTCTTTTACAGCGGCCGCGCGGCCGTGAGCAAGCCCAATCTGATCCGCATGAGCGCGCTGTTGGGCATTCCCGCGTCTTACGAGGCGGCCCCGGCCCCGGCCGGGGAACTGCTGATCACCGTGGACTGCCAGTATGGGGCGGGCAACGTGCGCCGAGTGGACGCGCCGGTGGTGGCGGTCATCGACCACCATATCCAGGAGGGCGAACTGCCCGCGCTGGCGGAACTGCACCCCTACCTGGGCAGTTGCTCCACCCTGGTCTGGAAGATGCTGGAAGACGAAGGGTTCGCCCTGGACAGCGCTCTATCCACGGCCCTGGCTTACGGCCTGTTCTCCGATACCAACGGTTTTTCCGAGGTGCGGCACCCCCTAGACCGGGACTTACGCGACGCGCCGGGCTTTGACGAGGGCATCCTGCGCACCCTCAAGCGCTGCAACCTCTCCCTGGAGGATCTGAGCATGGCCTCGGCCGCCCTGAACGGGCTGGCCTATCACGGCGACGGGCGCTTCATACTGGTCAGCACCCCGCCTTGCGATCCCAACATTCTTGGGTTCATCAGCGATCTGGCCATGCAGGTGGACGGCGTGGATCTGGCGGTGATTTTCTCGCAAAGCCCGGACGGCTTCAAATATTCCGTGCGCACAGCCTCGCGCGAGGTCAAGGCCTCGGATCTGGCCGGGGCCATCACAGCCGGAGGCCTGGGGTCGGGCGGCGGCCATGCGGACAAGGCGGGCGGCTTCATCAGCGCGGCCAACTTCGCCCGCTTCCAGCCTGGCGATTCGCCCCTGGAGTTCTTCCAGCAGCGCATCCGCGAACATTTGGCGGACTACGACGTCATCGACTGCGCCAAGGGTGCGCCCGGCGTCGGGGACGCGGCGTTTGAAAAGCTTCCGGTTCCGTTGGGCTTTGTGCCCTGCGATCGGCTGTTCCCCGATGAAACCTCCTTACAGGTGCGTATGCTGGAAGGCGACATCTCCATTGCCGCCGGGCCCGGCACCTACCTGATGATCGGCGCTTCGGGCGAGGTCTATCCAATCGAAAAGGAGACCTTTGCCGCCACATACACGCCCCTGGGCGAGCCCCTGCGCGGGGAATTCGCGTACCCGCCCTGCGTGCTGAACAAAGACAAGGGCGTGCGTCTGCCTTTGTTGCCGGTCGCCGAGGCCTGCGTGGGCAAGAGCGTGCGCGTGCGTGCGCGTTGCCTGAGCCGGGGCGTAAAGGTGTTTACCCGCTGGGATCCGCACAATTACCTGCGCGGCGACCCCGGCGACTGGCTGGTGATGCGCGAGGACGATCTGGCGGACCTGTACATCGTCACCAGGGATGTGTTTCCGCGCTTATACAGGAAGATCTAAGCCCTTTTAGCCCCGGAGCCGGGGAAAGGCGTGCGGCAGCCAATGAACGATTGCAGCGGTATGGACGTTCGCGCCCGGGCGGGCAGCCTGCGGGTGGTCAGGAAGGCCGTCGCGGTTCGGGTTCGTTTCGCTCGCGCTACCGGGGTGCTGCGCACCTTGGAAGGTTCGGTGCCCTATCAGCCCGGCGACGCCCTGATCACCGGCCTTGCCGGGGAAGAGTGGCCTGTGGAGCGCGCCTTTTTTTTTCGCGCCTACCAGCCGGGGCCGGGCCTCGGGGCAGGGGAGGACGGCGACTATCTCAGGCTTGCGCAGGAACTGTGGGCGCTGCAAATGCGCGAGCCCTTCCGCGTGCGCCCCGGCAAAGGGGAGGCGCTGCTGCACGGCGCCCCCGGCGACTGGCTGGTGCAGTACGGCCCGAAAAGCTACGGCGTGGTGCGGGCGGATATTTTCCCCACCCTGTACGAAGCGGCGGGGGAATGAAGCCTTTGCGCCGGAAAGCGGAACACCGCGCTATCGAACATGGCACGGTGCGTTGAGGGCGCATCCGGTCTTCGGGCCGTTGTTGCGGGCGCGCCGCCTACCAGACGTTGATGTGTATTTTCTCCCGAACAGCGATTTCTTTTTGCTCAGGCCGGGAGGCGTTTTTCGCGGGATACCCCAGAGCGATGTCGCAGGACATGACATAATTTTCAGGATGCCCGACAACCGTTTTGATGTGCTCGGATTCGTCGGCCATCGGAATGCGGGTGACGCCGGAAATTCCCTCGGAAGCGGCGGCCGGCAGCATGTTTTCTATGCAGCACCAGATTGACGCGAAGTCATTGAGCGAACTCAGGGAGCTCGGTTTAAGCAGCGCCCCTGAGAAGCCCGGCTCGCTCCTCTTTGCCGTTCACGACGACAAATTCCCACTGACGCAGATGGTTGTTGGTCGGGGCCTTCAGCCCGGCCGCTATGATCCGCTCCATGACGGCCTGCTCGACCGGCCTGTCTTCAAAATCCCGGATGGTCCTCCGGGCGCTGATCGCGTCGTAAATGTTCATCAAGTTCCCCGTTTTTTTTAGGCTCAGGACTCATTAATTGCAAAAAGTAGAAAAGCTGACTAGATACTGTCGACATTCAATTTGAACTACGTTAAAGTCATGGCAGGAGGGCTGCCATGAAACGCCGACATGCTTTACGCGACGACCAGTGGGAGCGGATAAAGGACGCCTTGCCGGGCAAGGTTGAAGACCCTGGCAGAACGAGT
>JAVBOI010000130.1:0-9199 GCA_031550695.1 Desulfovibrio sp.
TTCTGGTGGTGTCTGGTGTGAGTCTTCGCCCCTCTCACACACCCCCCCCCCCACCCCCCCCCCCCCCCCCCCCCCCCCCCCCCCCCGCCGGAGGCGCTCCCCCCTCCCCTACACCAACCCGGCGACGAAGGCGGCTATTTCCTTGCCGAACAGGATGTGCTGATCTTTGTCCACATGCACGCCGTCGATTTTGCTGACCACGATCACCTGGCCCGCGTCAAAGAAGCGGCAATCCATGAGTTCGCAAACTTTACGGTAAGCGTCGTTCAGGCCCTGGCTTCTGGCTTTGGTCTCGACAAATTTGGGCGCGTTGGGACCGCGGGGCTCGTTGACCGGCGGCGGGGTGACCACCAGGATTGGCGGGACCGGCAGACACGGCTCAATGGGCGCGGTACGGATGGCCGTTATCAGCGCGGCGATGCCCTGGGCGGAGAGAAAGGCGTTGTTCGCGTGCGCGGCCTGAAAGTCGTTGGTGCCGAGCATGATGATCACCAGATCCAGAGGAGAATGGCTTTCAATGCGTTGCGCCAGACCGTCCAGCCCCTTGCGGCCGGGCTTGAAGGGATCGTCCCAGGCGGTCCGGCGGCCGTTCAGGCACTCTTCAATCACCCGGACATCGCGGCCTTGCGCGTTCAGGGCGATTTCCATGACGCCGGGCCAGCGGAATTCAAAGGGCAGACGCTGCCGGGTGCCGGGGATGAGCCCCCAGGACATGGAGTCGCCGTAAACAAGTATATGCTTCATGCTGATGGTCCTTTATGCGTTGATGCCGCGCGGCCTCAGGCCGGAGCGTCGCCCTGCCCGCGCACCAGGCCGCGCAAGGATTCGCGTTCCGAATCGGTCAGGTAGGCCCCTTGCCTGTAGAGAAGGCCTTTGTCCAGGTACATGCCGCCGTAAATGGGAAAGGCGAGCAGATGCGCGCCCTTGACCGGCGGGCACGGGGGGTAGCCCACCACCACCTTGCCGCGCGGATTGAGAAACACCGACGAACCGCCGCAGGCGTAATTGAATAGCGGATCAAGGGGAACAAAGGCCTGGCGCTCGTGGATGACGCGGTTCAGGCCGAGCTGTTCGGCATAGTGCAGCACTGAAGGATCGGCGCTGTGATCCTGGCCGTACAGAGAGGCCAGTTCCTGCGCCCAGATCTCCCACAGGGGGCTACCCGCCTGCATGGCGAAAAAACCGGAATTGAACATGGGCCGGAAACGGAGTTCCTCAACCAGGTCCGCGTCCTTGTACAGCGCGCCGTACCAGCGTTGTTGGGCGAGCAGGGCGTAGCGCAGATTGCGGTGCCCTATGTAGCCGTAATGGTATTCCGGGCAGATGACGATTTTGTCGGCAAAGCCCGAGGCCGCCCGGGCCACGGCCGGCAGAACGTCCGTGCCCTGGAGCCAGATGTCGCAGTCGATCCACAAATAGCAGTCGTAGCCCGGTACGACGCGCGGCAGAAAGGGGCGGCAGAGCTGGGCGTCGGCATAGCGGGGAGACTGGTTTTCGGGCAGGCCGGGCAGGTGCTCCTCGCGGGAAAAGGCGTGGACCTGCGCCCCGGCCGCTTCCAGCCAGTCCAGGGAGGCGCGTTCGCAGCCGATATCGATGAAATGCAGGGAAAAATCCCGGTCCGGGATGAACCGAAGGGCTTCGGACAGGGACAGGACAAGGCCCTTGCACAGGGGAATGTACGCCTCGTTGCAGGCGAAACAGACGGCAATGCGCATGCGTGACCGTCCTAGTTAAGGATATAGCGCATGGGGTTGACCGGAATGCCGCCCACGATCACCTCGTAGTGCAGATGCGGCCCGGTGCTGCGGCCGGTATTGCCAAGGGCGGCGACAACGTCGCCGCGCTGCACGTACTGGCCTTCGCGAACAAGCGCTTTTTGCAGGTGGGCGTAGCGCGTGACAATATTGTTGCCGTGATCGATCATCACGCAGGTGCCGTAGCCGCCGTCCGTGCCCACAAAGGTGACGGTGCCCCTGGCCGGAGCCCACACGGGCGTGCCCACGCGGTTGGAAATGTCCAGGCCTTTGTGCATCCTGCCGCCCCCGGAAAAAGGCGACCGCCGCCAACCGAAGCCGGAGGTAAGAAAACCCTGGGTAGGCCAGATGGACGGCGTGGACAGCAAGGTGTCTTTGTTGGAGCGCAAAAAGCCCACCAAGGTTTGCTGCTCCACCTCTTCAAGATTGGCCGCGTCGGAAAGCTCGTCGGCCAGGCTGTGCATGCGGCGGGTGAACAGTTCCCGATGTCGGGACAGCAGGGACGGATTGTCCAGGAAACCGGCCAGGCTCTGGGACGGAGCCGCCTCGTCCTCGGCGCTTTCGCCGCTGGACGTATCCTTGTCGATGTTCATGAGCACCCGCAGCTTGGCGTCAAACTGCTGCACGCGCTGGACGTCCTCTTCAAGGGTCCGGAGCTTGCCCGCAAGGCTGAGCGCCTCGCTGTCGTGGGAGCGGATAATTTTCTGCGCCTCTTCCAGCTCATGTTCCAGGGCCAGGGATTTGGAGTAAAATCCCAGCAGATAGATATTCGTCCCGGCCAGGGCGGCCACGAGCAAAAACAGGGCCGCGCCCAGCCAGCCGCGCAGCCGGAGGTTACGAAAACCGCCTTCGCGGTCTTTGAATATGACGATGTGGTAGTTTTTGAACAAGTGCGAACCTTATGCCTGGGAAAAGCGGCGCCGGATTCCCAAACCCGCCGCCGCGCGCTTCCGCCGTTCGGTCCTGCCGCCCGCATGCCGGCGCGCCATCTGTTCCATATGCACGGCTGTTTTGTCCGGAGTGTTCCGGCAGCGGCAGGGTACTTTGCCCGGCCTTACGCTGTCAAGGGAGGCGCGTTACGCGCGGGCGCGACACTGGAACAATTAACGCTTGAAAGAGTCGCGAAACTTCGGGCAAAGCACAGCGCCTGTGTCCGCGACCCGCCTACGCCTCTTTCCCGGCAAGGATTTGAGGACAAATCCTTGCAGAGCAATCCACTCATTTCATTCGTGAATTGCTCTATTTCCGCCTTTTCTCCACAAGTGCCCTGGTCAGGCCGGCCAGACACCCGGCAATGGCGCCAATGCCCACGGCCATGAACAAACTTTCGCTAATGCCGAAAATATGGCTGAAGGCGCCGAGGGCGCCGCCGATAAGAATACCTCTGGTAACCCGTTCGCTAATGCCCATACCTCTCCCTGAGTGCGCCCGGGAATTGGGACGCTTTTCCATGTGTGCGAAGGCCGTTGCCCGAATCCGTCCGGACAAGGGCAGGCGTGGTTTTGTCTTGCTATATAACTTCCTTGACAACGACGCGCTCTTTCCCCATACCATAAGTCATCTCAACTGCAAAAGGCGTATTGCGCGCTTTTCCCGCCAAAGACCGGGCATGGGCCCGAAGCCGGAGTCCCTCGCGTCTTTTCCGGCCGGCCTTCTGAACTGCTTCTTCTGGTTGCGTGTTTTTTTTACTTTTTAAACTGCGCAGGCATGTCATGAAAAAGCATTACGGCCATTCCCTTCTTATTATAGTATTTCTTTTTTCGATTTTTCTTGTCGGCATGGGCGGCAGGCCGGATACCGCGAAGCCGGATGCCGCAAAACAGGAGCAGGTGACACAGCCCGCATCGACCAACGCTTCCGCTCCCGCGCCTGTCGCGACCGGCGGCCCGGCCGAGCCGGAGCCCGTCTATATCAGCGCCGTGAGTATTGAAGACGCGGAAGTCATCCACGGCAAAAAACCGATCATCGTCACCTTTTCCTCGCCCATGGTCATGGCCGCGGATGTGGACAAGCCGATGGCCGAGGCGAATCGCCCCTTTATCATCAAGCCCGCCGTGAGCGGGGAAGGCCGCTGGCTGAACGCCAGCAGCTTCGCCTTTGTTCCGGAAACCGAATTCCGTCGCGGCATGCGCTATTTCCTTCATCTCAAGGAAGGCCTGAAAGCCCAGGACGGCAAGCCGGTGCGCTATCTGTTCTCCTTCAAGACCGCGAGCGTCAAGCTGTCTTCCTTACAGCCGGAGCATTTTGACAGTGCCAAAAACACCCTGGTGCTCTATTTCGGCTTTGATCAGACCGTGGCCGGCAAGGCCCTGACCGAGCACCTTGTGGTGAAGGACGAAGCCACCGGCGAAACCCTGCCGTTCAAGCTGAAGGCCGACGCGGGCCTGGATTCCACCCACAAGGTGACTGTCAGCCTCGGCAAATACCGCCCCAAGCTGGATGTGATCCTGCGCGCCGACGCGGATGACGACCAGAACTATCTCGGCCTGTCCGAAGCTTACCAGGGCAGCGTCTCCCTGCCGGAGCCGGGCGCCTCGGGCGCGGCCACGGTTGAGTCGCGCTCCGGCGCCCCTTCGGATCTGAAATTTTACTATTCCTACTCCGGGGAAAACGACGAGGGCAACCCCTACGCCTATTTTGATCTGAGCAGTTCCATCCAGGGCGGCAACTACGAGGATTTCATCACCATCGAGCCCGCCGGTCTGAACTATTCCCTGAACGAAGCCGGCGACGGCCTGACCATCAGCGAAGGGCTGAAGCCCGGCATGCGGGTTACCGCCACCCTGAAGCCCGGCCTGGTGGATTCAGCCGGCCGGACCCTGGCCGAAGAGCGCGGCAAAACCCTGGTGATCAAGGATTTCCAGTCGGCCGCCCGTTTCGCGCATCGCGGCAACTACCTCACGCCCGTCTACGGCACCCGCCTGGGCGTGAACCTGGTGAACGTGGATCAGGTTACCGTGAGCCTGAAGCGCCAGTATGACAACAACCTGCCCTTCATGAACCTTTCCCCGGACTACCGGGCCAAGGAGCTCATGCGCGACCTCGGTTTCAAGGAAATCCGGATCAAGGGGGCCAAGAAGAACGAAGCGCAGCGCCGGGCCCTGGACGTGGCCGAACTGGCCAAGGGCAAGCGCGGCATCTTTCTGGTCACCCTGCGCGCCTATAGGGAAGTGACGAACCAGGACGGCAGCGTGTCCATGGACCGGGAGTCTTCCAACGACCAGTTGGTGGTGCTTACGGACATAGGCGTCACGGCCAGGGTGTTTCCCTCGGGCATATCGGTGCTGGCGGCCAGCCTGAGCACGGCCAATCCCCTGGCCGGGGCTGAAGTGCGGGTGTATTCGGCCAGCAACCAGTTGATCGCCCAGGGCCGGACCGGCCCGGACGGGCAGTTCGTGCTTGTGCGCGAAACCGCCTGGGATCCGCAACTCAAGCCTTCCGTGGTCACGGTGAAACACGGCGACGGCGACGAGGCGGATCTGACCTTCCTGCCCCTGGAAAGCGCCACCCAGAAAGAAATGCCGGATTCCGCACTGCGCGACTATCTGGACAAGGGTTATGAAGCCTTTGTCTACACCCCGCGCGGCGTGTTCCGCCCCGGCGAAACCGTGGACCTCAAAGCCTTTGTGCGCGACGCCGACCACCTGCCGCCCAATCCCTTCCCGGTGCTGTTCCGGGTGGTATCGGCCCGCGGCCTGGAAGCGGCCCGAGGCGCGGCCCCCCTGTCCCGCGAGGGCGGGGCGGATTTCGCCTTTACCCTGCCCAAAACCGCGCCCACCGGCGATTACCAGGCCTATGTGGAAATTCCCGGCCAAAAGGCCAGCCAACTCGGCTCCTGCTCCTTCTCGGTGGAAGATTTCATGCCGCCGCGCCTGGAAGTCAAGGTCAGCCCCAAGGCGGAAAATCTGTCCCCGACCGCGCCCCTGCCCGTGAACCTGTCCGGCCAGTATCTCTTCGGCGCGCCCGGAGCGGACCTGGGCTATGAACTCGGCTACAAGGCCACGAACAAGCCTTTCGTACCCGAAGGCTGGGACGGCTACGTGTTCGGCGATGCCGAGCGCAAGTTCGATCCGCAGGTAAACATCCGGTACATTACCGGCAAGCTGAACGCCCAGGGCATGGCCGACGCCGAATTCAAGGCTCCGGCCGACTGGCTGCCGCCGGCCCTGCTCAACGTGCTTTTGGTGGCCAGCGTGCAGGAGGACGGCGGCCGCTGGGTAACCCAGACCGGCACCGCCACCTACTTTCCCACGCCCTACCTGCTCGGTCTCAAGCAGGAGGGCGAAGGCTTTCAGCCGGGCAAGCCCGTGGCCATGAAGGTCGCGGCCGTAAACCCGGCGGGCAAGCAAACCGCCAGCGGCAAACTCACGGCCGAAATCTCCCTGATCCAGGGCAACTGGCACACGGTATACCGCAACAGCCGCTACGTCAGCCTCTGGGACGAGCGCATCATCGCCCAGGACAAGTTCCCGGTGGAAACCAAAAACGGCGAGGGCTCGTTCCAGTTCACGCCCAAACAATACGGCCGCTACCTGGTGCGCGTGTCCACGGCCGACGGCGCCATTGTCGCCTCCCGGCGGGTAAGCGCCCTGGGCAAGGACGCCCTCAGCCTTCAGGACGGCTCCGGCCGCATGGACAGCGTTGATCTGAGCCTGGACAAAACCGAGTACCGCGTGGGCGAAACGGCCAAGCTGTCCGTCAAGGCCCCTTACGCGGGCACGCTGCTGCTCGGCGTGGAGCGCGGCGGCCAGTTGAACAGCCGGGTGATCGCCATGGACCAGCCGGCCACGGTGGTGGAAATACCCGTGACCGAAGGCATGGACCCCAACGCCACGGTGACCGCCTGGGTTATTCGCCCGCTCAGGGAGGAAAACAAGGAATGGTACGCCCACCGCGCCTACGGCATGATCCCGCTCGTGCTGTCCAAAGAACCGCACAAGCTCAACGTCACGGCCAAGGCCCCGGCCAGAACCCTGCCCGACAAGCCCCTTACCGTGACCTTTACCGTTACGGATGAACAGGGCGCGCCCGTGGAAGGCGAGTTCTCCGCCGCCTTCATCGACGAGGGCATCCTGTCCCTGACCACCTTTGCCACCCCGGACCCGGTGGACTTCTTCATGGCCCGCCGGCGCGTGGTCGGCAGCAGTTATGACGTGTACGACGCCCTGCTCCGGCCCGAAGCCAAGGCCACGCCCCTGCTTACGCCCGGCGGCGACGCGGCCCAGTATTACCAGGGCTCTTTGAGCACGCAGCAGATATTCCTCACCGCTTACCAGCCCGTGGTGCGCACCAACGCGAGCGGCCAGGGCGAAGTCCGCTTTGACGTGCCGGAATATTCCGGCAAGGGCCGCCTGATGATCGTGGGCGCCTCGGGCAAGCGCTTCGCTTCTTCGTCCACCCAGGTGCGCGTGGCCCGCGACGTGGTGGTGGAATGCTCCGCCCCGCGCGCCGTGGCCCCCGGCGACAGCTTTGAAGTCTCCCTCAACCTCTTCAGCCTGGCGGCGGAAAACGGCGCCCCTCTTCAGGGAACGGCCGACATCGCGCTCAAGGCCGAAGGCCCGCTCACGCTCTCCGGCGAGGTGGAAAAATCCCTGCCCCTTGCGCCGGCCGCCGGGGATCAGAAAAATGCCTCCGTGTCCCACCGCCTGGCCGTCAAGGCCGAGGCCCGGCAGGAAAGCGGCATCGGCGTGATCACCGTCAGCGTGTCCGTGCCCGGACGTGAGGATCTCAGCTTCAGCAAAAGCGCGGAAGTGGCCGTGCGTCCGCCCTATCCGCGCACCAGCGCCGTGAAGGCAGCCCTGCTCAAGGCCGGGGAAACCGCTACCCTGGCCGTGCCCGGCACGTGGCTCAAGGGCAGCCTCAAGGCCTCCTTCTCCCTGGACCGCTCCCCGGCCCTGGCCGTATTGCCGGCCCTGGAGTTCCTGCGCGAATATCCCTACGGCTGCCTGGAGCAGGCCACTTCGCGCGCCTGGCCCTACCTCACCCTGGCTTCGGTGCAGAAAATCCTTTACCCGGAAAAGGATGCGGCCGCTGCCGACAACAACATCAAGGCGGAACTGGCCGACATTGTGGCCCGCATCGTCTCCATGCAAACGCCGGAAGGGGGCTTCGCCCTCTGGCCCGGACGCGGCATCCCGGATCCCTGGAAAAGCGTGAACGCCACCTTTTTCCTGGTGGAAGCCAAGGCCGGCACGGCCGTGCCCCAAAGCTCCCTGGACGCGGCGCTCGGCTATCTGCGCCTGCTCCTGGCCGCCCAGCCGCGCGACAACAACAAGGCGTACGATTACTCTACCAAGGCCTACGCCGCCTTTGTCCTGACCAGGGCCGGCGAGGCCCCCTTGAGCTGGATACAGCACCTGACCGAACACGAAGACAAAATGTACCCCTCCGGCCGCATTTTCCTGGCCGGGGCCAAAGCCCTGAAGGCCGGCAACCCCGCCGCCCTGAAGGCCCTTGAAGCCAAAGGCAAAACCGCCCTCAACCTGGCCGGCCTCAAGCTCGGCTACAACGAAACCATGGAAAGCCCTTTGCGCAACAAGAGCCTGCAACTGCTCATGTGGAGCCTGGTCGCGCCCGGAGACCCCGAGGCCGCCCAGATCTGCGCCAATGTGGCCGAAGGCGTTGTCGCCAAAAAGGCTTTTTCCCCGCAGGAAGCGGGCATGGCCGCCCTGGCCGTGGGCCGCTATCTGGAAAAAACCGGCATGTCGGGCAAGCCCTATACGGCCAAAATCTCCATTGGCGACGCCTCGCTGGTCTCGGTTGCCGACGGAGGCCGGCTGGTCTTAAGCGGCGACAGTCTGCCCCTGTCGACGGATGGGCAGCCGCCCGCGCTCTCCGTGGCCATGGGTGACAAAGGCCAGGCCTACGCCGTCTACAGTGTGCGCGGCGTGCCCATGACCGCGCCCGAGCCCGCGTCCGCCGATCTGGCCGTGCGCCGGGTCTGGAAAAACGCCCAGGGCGAGGTCATTGACCTGTCCTCCGGCGTGGCCCACGTCAAGAAAGGCGACCGGATCATTGTCGAACTGACCGTCAAGGCGGCCAGCCCGGTGTCCCACATCGCCCTGTCCGACCTTCTGCCCGGCGGCGTGGAAGTGGAAAACCCGCGCCTCAAAACCGCGGCCGGAGCCACCGCCGATGACCAGGAAGCGAACGGCGACGATGACTCCGACGACGACAACGAAAAAGTGAACCAGGGCATCTACATCGACCTGCGTGAGGACAGGCTGCTCGTCTTCTTCGACAGTCTGGACGAAGAAGTGACCTACACCTACTCCATGCGCGCCGTGAGCCGGGGCTCCTTTGTCCTGCCCCCCCTGGCCGCAGACGGCATGTACGCCCCCGAAGTCCACGCCATAACCGCCGCCGGCAAGGTGGTGGTGGACTAGAAGAACTGGGGGGGGGGGGGGGGGGGGGGGGGGGGGGGGGGGGGGGGGGGGGGGGGGGGG
>JAVBOI010000096.1:0-17581 GCA_031550695.1 Desulfovibrio sp.
TGTGGGGCGGCCCGGCGGCGCCGAGTTGTGGCGGGGGGGCGGCCGCCCCCCGCCCGACCCCCCAACCCCCGCCCCCCCCCACGACGCCAAACGGAAAAAATCAGCGTTTCCTTAAAATATAATTTTTTCCGGGGGGCGCCGCTCGGGCACGATTGTGTGGGGCACGGCGCCTTCGTTCCAGGCTTTGCTGACATAGAGCCCGCAGAAACAGGAGCCGAACTCCTTCACATCCTCTTCCCGATAAACGCAGGGGCAGATAATGTCCTTGTCGTGCTCGTATTTTCCGCTGCCGATGCGGCAGGGGCAGCGCATGTAGCCTTCTTTGGCCTTGACGGCCAGAAGTTGCTCGAGCAGGTCCATGACCAGTTCGGTATCCTTGTTGAAATAATAGCCTTTTGGCTCCTGCAGGGCCTTGAGCGTGGCGTGCAGCTTGACGGCCCGCTCCGCCAGGGCGGGATCGCCGGATTGCTTGTCCTGCGTCATATTTCAAGCACCTCTCGCAGTTCGTCGGGCTGGAAACCGACAATGACGCGTACTCCGCCGTCCACCACTATGGTCGGAAAAGAGATGCGGGGATTATAGCCGCGCACCTTGGTCAGCATGTTGGAGCGCAGTTCTCCCTCAAGGGTATCCACGTAGACGCAGTCAAAATCCACGCCCTGTTCTTTCAGGAATTCTATAGCCCGTTTGCAGTGCCCGCAGGTGGTCAGTCCGTATACGGTAACGTCGTGTCGCGTTGTGCCCATTGTAGTGTCTCCTTGATGGCTTCTGGCCGCAATAAGGCTTGCGGCGCACCGCGGGACGGAGCGCCGTGAGGCAGTATAGGTGACGATCGATTTATTTGGCAACAGATAATATTGCGGAAGAACTCGCGGAATCGGCTCGGGCGAGCGGTATTCGCGCCGTGGGCGTATCGGGGAAGGGATGAGGCGTTTGCGGGAGGGGGGAAGTTTCTTGCGAAGCATTCCCCCGGCATCCGTCACAACTCAAAACGGCTGGCGGCTGTGATGACCACGGAATCCACGGGCAGGGCCTCGTGGTCACCCACGGCCTTGACCTTGCTCTTTTCGATCTTGGCCACAACGTCCATGCCTTCGACCACCTGACCGAACACGCAGTAGCCGTAGCCTTCGGCCGTGGGGGCGCTGTGGTCCAGCTCCGGGTTGTCCACGGTGTTGATGAAAAACTGGGCGGCCGCGCTGTGCGGCTCGCTGGTGCGGGCCATGGCCAGGGTGCCGCGCAGGTTCTTGAGCCCGCTGTCGGCCTCGTTTTTCACCGGCGGGCGGGTCTTTTTTTCTTCCATGCGCATGGTCAGGCCGCCGCCCTGGATCATGAAGTCCTTGATCACCCGGTGAAAAATGGTGTTGTCGTAAAAGCCCTCGTCCACGTATTGAAGAAAGTTCTCCACCGTGGCCGTGGCCTTGTCCTGGTACAGCTCCACCAGAATGTCGCCGGAAGACGTTTCAATAAGAACCATGGGGTGGTCCATGTGATGCTCCTTTTAATGAAGAGGCGGAGGGAAGGGAAGGGGACTTTTTCAAAAGTTCCCTTCCCTTCCCTCAAGCTTCTTTTCGCTTCTTTTCTATTCGTCGTCTTCCTCTTCGTCTTCTTCTTTGGGCTGCAGGTGCTCGGGTACTATGACCATCTTGATGAGCAGGGGTTTGAGGAAGCTCCAGCGGATGCCGATTTTGTATTCTTCTTCCAGATCGCGGATGGCGTCCCAGCAGTTGTGGCAGGGGGCGATGACCAGCTTGGCCCCGGTGGACAGAATCTGGTCGCGCTTGGTCAGCAGGGCCACATTGCGCTGGTGGCGGTACAGGCCGATGCCGTTAAACCCGCCGCCGCCGCCGCAACAGTAGTTGCACTCGCGGTTGGGGGCCATTTCCACAAAATAGCCGTCTTCCACGATATAGCTTACGATTTCACGGGTGAACTTGGCCAGACCATGGTTGCGCACGTAGTTGCAGGAGTCCTGCAAGGTGACTTTTTCCTTGATCTTTTTGGCCGGGTCTATTTTCAGCTTGCCGGTGCGCAGGGCTTCGGCCACCCACTCCACGTAGTGGATGTATTCGGCCGGCGGCTTGCCGTCCTCGCGGCCGACCCAATAGGGGCCTTCGATGACCGAGGCCCGGTGGGCGTGGCCGCATTCCGTGCCGATGACCCGTTTGGGCTTCAGGCGCTCGATGGCGGCGTAGACTTCCTGCACGTTGCCCTTGCAGGCTTCCCAGTCGCCGGCGAACATGGCCAGGGATGTCTGCTCCCAGCCGGCGCTGGGCACGGTCCAGTTTTCGCCGGCAAGGTGGAAGAGAATGGCGGCTTCGGCCACGTCCTCAGGGTAGTGCTTGGGCTCGCGGGCGTTCAGGGTGTACATGATGTCCGCGTTCATCTTGTCCACGGGAATTTCCAGGCCCGGCCATTCTTCCTGGTTTTCCTCGGCCATCCACTCGCAGGTTTCCACCCAGTCTTCGTTGGTCACGTCCATCTGGGCCTTGTACACCCGGTGCATGCCCGCGCCGATTTTCAGTTCCCAGGGCACGAATCCCTGCGAATAGAGCAGGCCGCGCAGGTAGCTGAACATAACGCCCATGTCGATGCCGTGGGGGCAGAACTGGCTGCAGCGGTTACAGCAGGTGCAGCGCGACCAGGCGTATTCCATGGCCCGGCGCATGAAGGCGTTGTCCACCTGCCCCTTGCGCTTGACTATTTCGCCGAGCGTGCTCTGGATTTTGAAGGCCGGCACCTGTTCGGGGTCGCGATCGTTGACCCGGTAAAGGAAACAGCTGTCGGCGCACATGCCGCAGTGGGCGCAGATTTCAAGCCAGGTCAGGGTGCGCGATTTGCAGGTGTTCTGGATGGCGGTCCAGAGTTTTTCCGTATCAACGTCAAGCCGGGTCATTTCGTCGTAATATTGCTTGCCGCCCTTGTCGCTGAGCAGGTGCTTGAGGGCCTCCTCAGTGGTTATGGGCGTTTTGTTGCAAAACTGACCTTCAGGCATGGTAGGCTCCTTTTGCTGAATTGCTTACCAGGGGAAACAGGGACCGCGTCTGTGGCCGCCGCGTTTGATGGCGTAATCCGCCCCGATCTGCCAGCGCGAACCAAAGTACAGCGCAATGTGCGACAGCTTGGTAAAGGGCGCGAGGATCAGCATCAGTTCCCCGGTAAGGATGTGGCAGGTCAGCCAGAAATCATACGAGCCCACATGCAGCCTGGCGATAAAACCGGTGATGAAGGGCAGGGTTGCCAGCGCGATGATGAAGTAGTCGTAGCTGGTGGTGAGGATGCGCACCTCGGCCAGGGCGATGCGGCGCAGCGTGATGAAGATCGCGCCGATAATGGTGGCCACCACCAGTATGTCGGCGAGAATCTGCGGCATGGTCGGGAAACTGAAGCCGAAGGTTTCCTCAAGAACGACGTTGTGCCCGATCAGGAAGATGGGCACCAGCACCGCGCCGATGTGGAACAGGAAAAAGCACAGAGCAAAGAAGGGCTGTACCCTCCAGCCGGTGGTGCCGTAGGGGATAAGCCATTTCCAGATGGAGTGCAGGCCGCCCTTCATGCCCTGGGCCATGTGGGGCTTGTAGCCCACGCGTTCGAGGCGCCAGTCCAGTCCTTTAAAGTATTTGTACAGCCTGTAGGCCAGGCCGCCGAAAAACACGGCCAGTGAAACGACCAGCATGGGTCCGGTAAGGAAGCTGTATATCATAATGCGTTCTCCTTAGCCCGCAACGGTAGTGCGGCTAAAACTTCCTGATGGATTCGTCCCTTCCGGTCAGGAAGAGCCAATAGCCGAGCAGGCCCAGCAGACCCAGGCCCATAAGAATATAGGTCATGGTCTTGGTGCAGAGCATGAAATCCTGCAGGGAATAAAATACGGTTTCCATGGTATGACTCCTTTCCTTGACCGGTCTTAATGGGCTTCGTAGTCAGGGTGTTCGCGCAGCACCGGCATGAACGTGCAGATGAAGCGGTAGGCCGTGATGATAAGCGTGACCACGAATATGGAAATGACGAACTCCATCCAGTAGGGGAAGTACTTCTGGTCGGCGGGCAGCTGGTAGTTGAAGGCCACCAGGCTGACGTTGAAGCGGTTGATCACCACGCCGATTACCGTCAGCACGGCCGCGAACTTGATCAGCCCGTACTTCCGCTCCCGCGCGCCAATGGCGTACAGGAAGGAGGGCAGGGCCACGAAGCCGAGCATTTCCACCAGGAACCACTTGCCGTAACCGGTGCCGAGGTAGCCCCAGTTGTTGTCCATGGCCACGCCGAAAATGCGCATGAACAGGTAGCCCATCATGACGATGGAGCAGGCCTTGCCAAAGCCGAGCACCACTTTGTCCGCGCCCTTTAAGTGGGCTTCGTCCATTTCGTCGTGCAGGCCGTTGTGGGCCAGGGTGCCTTCAAAAATGACCATGCTCATGCCGGCGAACATGCTGGAGATGAAGAAGAACACCGGAATGAAGGGCGAGTACCACAAAGGATGCATCTTGCTTGGCGCGATCAGGTACAAAGCGCCCAGGGAGGACTGGTGCATGGTGGACAGGATGACGCCCAGAACTGTCAGGGGAATGGTCAGGCGCACGATGATGTTGCGTATGCCTTTCCAGCCCAGCCATTCAAAGGCCGACACCGACCATTCCACGGCCAGCACGGATACGTACAGGAAAACGCACAAACCCACTTCAAAGAGCACGCTTGTGGTGCCCTGGGACAGGAAGATGGGGTAGACCAGGCGCCAGGGCTGGCCCACGTCGTAGTGCAGGGCCACGACCACAAAGAAGTAGCCCAGAAAGGCCGAGGTGACGGCCGGGCGCACGGCCGAGTTGAAGTCTTTAAGCCCGAACAGGTAGTAGGCCGAGGTGGTGGCGTAGCCGCCGGCGGCCAGAACCACGCCGCAGAGCAGGTCAAAGCTGATCCACAGGCCCCAGGGGTAGTTGTCGTCCAGGTTGGTCACGCCGCCAAGGCCCACGGTGAAGCGCAGCAGGGTGACGAACAGGCCGAGCAGGATGATGGCCGTGGTCAGTTTGTTTTCGCGGGCCAGCTTTTTCAGGAAGTCCGCGTTTATTTTGGGCAGCCGCCTCTTGTGGATGTTTTCAGTCACTTGGTGTTGCGCGTTCATCAGGCGTCCTCCCCTTTGTCCGAAGAACCGGCTTTTTTGCCGGCTTTGGCGTCGGCTTTCTTGCCGGTCTTGGGCTCGGCCTTGGCTTCCGCGGCTTTGGCTTCGGCCTCGGCGGCGGCTTTGGCTTCGGCTTCAGCGGCCATTTTTTCTTCCATTTCCTTGACCGCTTCTTCCTTGGCCTTTTTCACTTCGCGGGCCACGGTGGCTTCCTTGTCCTTGGTGGCCTTGGTCAGGGCGGCCTGAAGGGCGGCCTCGGCTTTTTCCTTGGTCGAGTCCACAGCCTGGGTGACGGCCTCGTGTTGCTCTTCGGCCGCCGTCTTTGAACGGCGTTTGCTGATGACGTAAGCCCCGCCCAGAAGCACGGGCCAGAGGCCGGCCACCATGGCCACAGAGCCAAGGGCGCCGGAGGTCAGTTCGGGCGCGGAGGTCTTGCCCAGTTCCGGCTGATCCAGGAACTTGTGCGGCACGGGCGAGAGGTAGAGCCAGTTGGTGCCGCCCATTTCGTTCTCGCCGTAAATCTGATCCACGTACATGCCGGGGTTGTTCAGGATGCGTTCGCGGGCGATTTTTAGCAGTTCGGAGCGTTTGCCAAAGGTAAGGGCGTCCTTGGGGCAGGATTGCACGCAGCCGGGCAAGAGCCCGTTGGCGATGCGCGGGGCGCACATGGTGCACTTGTATACCAGCGGGTTCAGCACGCTGTAGTAATCGTAGGTGGGCACGTAAAAGGGGCAGGCGATCATACAGTAGCGGCAGCCCACGCACAGGTCGGGTTTGTACACCACCGGGCCTTCGGGCGTTTTCACAAAGGCCTTGACAAAGCAGGCCGAGGCGCAGGCCGGTTCCTGGCAGTGGTTGCACTGGAACTTGCGGTATACGGGCTCGGGGCGGCCTTTCACCTTGTACTTGTTGACCACGGTGTATTGCTGGTAGTCGGTGCGGCGCTTTTTATCCAGCACGGTCAGGTCGTCAAAGGGCTTGCCCGGCTTTCTCTGCTTGTCGGGCGTGGGCAGCACTTCGGCGTTCACGGACTGGCAGCCGGACTCGCAGCGGCGGCAGCCGATGCAGCGCACCGAGTCGTGCAGCACGCCCACGGCATCCGGGTGACCGGAAAAGCCTGTCACCGGGGCCGCCCGTCCGGCCTTTGCGGGCATGGCCGCGGCAAGGCCGGCGGCGCTCAAGAGTGTAAGGAATTTTCTCCGTTGCATATGAAAGACTCCTTTTACTTCCCTTTGGGCTTGTGGCAACCGGCGCAGTCGTCCTGAAGCGGCTTCTGGGCCATGCTGGCGTGGCAGGTCATGCACTGCTTGTGATACGCGGCGGCCAGGGGCAGGTTGCCGCCCGTGGCGGGCGTGACGTCGACACCGTGGCAACTCACGCACTTGGGAGGAGTCTTGGACGGCGGACTGTTGTGGTGGCAGCCCTGGCACAGGGTGGTTTTTTCCGCGTGGAACGCGGCTGCCAGGCGGTTGTCCTTCTGCTTTTCCACCAGGGTCTCGACGATCTTGCGGTGGGGCAGTTCGGCCGGCTGGTAATCCTTGGCCAGAACGCCGATGGTCACCTTTTCCGGGATATCGGACGGCGCCAGGGTGGACACGCGCGCGTTTTCACGTTCGGCCACGGTGGCCTTGGCCAGGGCGAGGCGGGATTCCTTGTCCAGCTTGAGGAGCGAAGCGTTTTCCGCATCAGCGTCGCTGACACCCGCCGGCGTTGTGTGGCAGGAGGCGCAGGCGTTCTGCGACACCCGCTTGGGCGGCACGGCGTGGCAGCCGGCGCAAGCGGCCTGCTGCGTCTGGATGGCGTGGCAGCCCACGCAGGAGCGATCGGAAGCGACCGCGTGCATGGCCTTGGCCTGGGTGACGAAGCCGCCCTCGGCCTTGCCTTCCAGGCTGTGGCAGGTAGAACAGGAGTCTATTTTCTGGTGGTGGCAGGTGCGGCAGTCTTTGGCCGCGCTTTCATGGAGCTTGTGGTTAAAGCTCACCGGACGCATGGAGGAAATGAGGTCTTTGGCCTTTTCCGGGGCGGCCATCATCAGGGTGGCGTCGGACTGGCCGCGCTCAAGGCGGGGAATGCTCTCGGCGATCACCGGATTGTCGATGCCTTCGGCGGCCAGTTTGGCTTGCGCCTTTTTGCCGTGGCAGCCGTAGCAGTCGGCCGGGCCGAACTTGATTTCCGGCTTGTTCAGGGCCGCCACCCGCAGGTGGCAGTTCACGCAGGCCTGGTGGGCGGCTTTGTCAAGGGTGGGGCGCTTCTTGAGGGGGCCGTTTTCGTCGGCCAGGGAATCGGCCGAACCGGGCGCGGCCACGTCAGCGGCCTTGCGCTTGGCGGCCAGGGCATCCGGCAGCAGGTGGCAGGCCCGGCAGGAGTCTTCCTTGTCCTTGCCCCAGACCAGCTTTTCCGAAGCCGGGTCGTACACGTGGTGGCAGGCGCCGCAGTTCTTTTTGGCATCGCCGGGAAAGACGATTTGCGCGGAAGCGATATGCTTGTAGTGCAACACCTTGTCAAGGCCGATGTCCTGCCAGCCGGACTTCACATTCGGATTCGGGTTGTGGCAACTGCGGCATTCCGTGTCGCGAGGACCGGTTTTGCCGCTCATGTCCGCGTGGCAGCCGATACAGCTCTTGTGGTAAAATTCCTTCAGCTTGCCGGGCTTCACCTTGTCGGCGTCCATGAAGCGAAAGGTGTATTCCGCCACTTCGTCCTTTTTCTCGGCCTGGTGACAGCTGCTACAGTCCTTTTTCGCGGCGGCCAGCGCTTTTGTGTGCTTGTCATGCAGAAAGATGGCGGGCGGCATTTCCAGCTTCCCGTGCTCGGCCATGGCGTCGATAACGACGACATCGGCCCGCGCGTCGGTTTTGGGCGCTTTCCCCGTACCGGCGCGGGCGTGCTGTCCGAAGACGGCAAGAGCCAGGAAGGCCAGGGTGAACACGCCTGCCCGGCGCAGCAATGACGACTGGTTCTTCATAGTGGCGGTCCTTTGATGAGGTGAAACAACCCTCCGCACAATACGCGCTACCGCTTTTCGGCGGAACTCCGTGCCGCACCGGCCCG
Organism: Desulfovibrio sp.; assembly: GCA_031550695.1. GTDB lineage: Bacteria > Desulfobacterota > Desulfovibrionia > Desulfovibrionales > Desulfovibrionaceae > Frigididesulfovibrio. The sequence continues at coordinate 8,168 of JAVBOI010000096.1, forward strand.
TCGCGGCCGCGCAAGGCGGTCGTGAGGGCCGTGGATTCCGCGGCCGCCACGCGTTGAGCGTTGGGCCGGGACATGCGAACGGCGCGGGATTGCCGGTCTTCTAAGGGCGCAACAAAGCCCCAGTCTGGGCATCAGACCGGTGGAAGGGCATGGCGCAACCCCGCGTTACTACTTATGCTATGCCGCGATTCAGCACCGCGAAACCGTTAGAAATTAGCCCGCGCGGGCGGCTTACGTCAAGAAAAAAGATGGCTTGCGAAGGCCCCGGCGCGTGTTTGGTAAACGAATCTTTCTTAAGGACGGCGAAGCATCGTGCCGGGAGTCCGTCGCGGAAAAACCGGGAAGCGGTCGGCTTCGTTTCCGCCCGCGCCGACACTGTACTGCCGCGAAAAAAGACTTGCGCAAAGGAGTGTTGTCACGTAATAGAAACGGTCCGCAAGGAAGGAACGGGAACGAAAGTGATCCTGATTTTTCGCTTGACTGGCAAGGGGCAATTCCGTAAAAGCATCGGGCCGGGCGGCGTGTAACGAGCGCCCGACAGGCTTGATGAGCGCGCGGGTCCATGCGATGGGCCAAAGCGCGCCAAAGGCGGGTGGTTAGCTCAGCTGGTAGAGCATCGGCCTTACAAGCCGAGGGTCACAGGTTCGACCCCTGTACCACCCACCATTGAATTTAAAGGATTTTCTTGAAAGAGAAAATCCTTTTTTTGTGCCCGTAGGGAATAAATTCGAATACCCGCGATTAAATGTTACCCTTTTGTTACCCTTCGTGCCTGTTGGAGGAGAGTCAAAAGGGTAACATTTTTTCTGGGTACCATCATTCCCGTGACACCGGTTTTTTCAGACGCGGCTGCTGGGCGACGCGTTTTACGAAACGCGCCTGGTGCGCGATCAGCTTATGGCCCTGACCGGCACGCGGTACTTGTTCGCCGGCGTGACCGACGACGCGGAAACCATGCGTCTGCTCATGGACAATGCGGCCGAAGAAGGCCGCCGCCTGGGCCTGAGCGTGGGCGTGGCCTTGAGCTCGGAGCAACTGGCCAACCTGTCGGCGCCGGCCGTGACGTCGTTCTGGCCGGCAGCTCCATTGTCGCGTCCAATGACGCTTCGGTGACCGCCGGGCCTTGCCCAAAGAGTCTGGAATAGTTTTGTCATAGAAACTTGCGAGCTTGTCGTCAGAACCCTTGGCCAGGCTTTTCATGCGGTCGTCAAGCCACCATTGCAGGTCGGATTTCGGCTCGAACTTCTTGCCCAGTTCGCCGAAGGTCTCGGCAAACTTGAGCATTTCGTCGTTGGACATTCCCGTCAGCTTCTGAATTTCGCGCAGGTTGTCTATAAAAGATTGGGTGGATTGCTTCTCAAAGGCCTTTGTTTGCTTCTCGGCGAACTCTTCAAGCTCGCTTCCCGTTAGCTTCAGGTATTCACCTATGTTAAGAAATTTTTCCTTGGCTTCCGCCATGCTGCCACCCAAAGATTGGGCCACTTTCTCGACCTGCTCAAGTACACCCTTGAGCTTGGCGGCAGGATTCGCTCCTTGTGAGAGAGCTTCCGAGAGGTTCTTGCCGATTGCGGCGACCGACTTCGCAATGGTCTCAAAATCTTGCCTGAGTTGAGAAGCATCGCCGCTGATTACGATTTGACTCGCTGCCATATGATTTTCCTTGTGCTACGCTTACTTTTATCCCACACGTTGCTTGTTATCCGGCTTCTTGGTATGCTTTGCCAATAGAATAACGTTTGGAAGGAGCGTTGTATGCGTAATTCTATACATGTAGGAATATTGTTGTTGCTGTTGTGTTCCTGCGTGGCGCAAAAGCCCGCCGGCCTCAGCGTGAACGAGCGCATAGCTCGGGCCGAAGCGAAGCTAATGCTCTGGGATAAAAAATTTGAGCAACTGCCCGGAACACATCTCAGTGGGTTGATCCAAGCGTGGGGCGAGCCGGAAAAGCTTAAGAACAATGAGTACCGCTGGTTGCGCGATGAATCGTATCGAGGTGGCGGGTATTATGAGCCTGACGGCCACACGAGCTCGAAGGTTTATAGGACAACCGCCACCGGTATCTCGGAGCACGTGGGCTACATTGATACGCCCAAGGAACGCTATGTGGAGCCATATACATTTGAAAAAAGATGTGAGATCCGGGTCACTACTAATAAAAATGGGATAATTACCCATGTCCGTTATGACGGCCCTGGTACCGGTGGCAATCATGCCCTTTACCGTGATGAACTCTTCCCACTGCCGTAGGCATAAAATGCAGGACCGCTGCATTCACCCAGGGGCCGGGCGTGGATGCTTGTCCGCACCCGGCCCCTTTTCTTCCAAACCCTATTCGATTGTCAAAGAACCGGCCCGGTTTTTCGGGGCTATGTGTTCAGCGCGTCGCGCCGTTTCTGATACCCGCGCATGGCCCTTATAATATCGCCGCTCAGGCGTTGCTGTTCCCGCGCGCTTGCGCCGTAGCCGCTTTGCGGGGTGTTTTTCCGCTCCGCCCTGATGGCGAAAAAGGCCAGCCATTCGTTAAACTGCATGGCGGTCATGCTTTCCAGCATGGCGTCCACGTCCGTCCAGCCGAGTTCGAGGGCGAGGGAGTAAGCGGCGTATCTTGCGGAAAGGCCGCCCTCCCTCGTTCTCAGTTTTTTTCGGCCGCGCCCGCCTCGTCCCGTTTCAGGCCGTTCAAGTCCAGAACGGCGTCCAGAATGATCTTCAAAGACGCGCTGTCCACGCTCATGGCCTGGTCGCCTTCATCATCGGCAAACAGCAGCTCCCCGTTTTCGTCACAAAGCGAATTGACAAGCAGCTTTACGGGAGAAAAACGATCCTCCGGCCCGTCAACCACATAGCGCGCGGGCAAGGCCCGGATGCGGACGCTGGAGCCGTCCGGCAAGGCCGCGTCCCTGAACGAAAAACGCTTCAAAAAACCGTCACGGTCAAGAGTTTTCGGTTGCCCGCCCATGTCATGCTCCTTACTCGGGAAGGTCAAAGGCCACATCGCCGGTAAGGGAAACGCCAAGACGGCCGCGAGAGTCGCGGTCAAGGGGCACGACGGCTTCCGGGCCGGCTTCACCCATGATTCCGCCCCTGGCGAAAGGAACAAGCCCGGAAAAGGAAAAGGGAGTCCTTGACGCGGACGCGCGCCCGGTGGGCTACGGCCTTTTGCAATTCGTCGTCGGCCTTGCCCTGCTGGCCCAGTTGGACGTGCATCCCGGCCACGGGCGCAAAGGCCTGGGCACGGCGCTGATCACGCGCATAGTGGAAGCCGCCCGTGAGCGCGGCGCGGAATTCCTGTACCTGACCACGTTCACCCATGTGGCCTGGAACGCGCCGTTTTACGCAAAACTGGGATTTGCGGAGCTTGCGGAAGCGGATCAGCCGCGCGCCGTACGGGATATTTTAGCCGAAGAGAAGGATCAGGGGCTTGAAAACCGCACGGCCATGAGGCTGCGGCTTGCTTTGCCATCATACCGATGAGTACGTGAAAGCGCGCCCGTTGATTTTTTTATCACCTTGGGAGATGCTTTGCCGAGGCGGGGAAGAATCCGTGTCCGCATACAGCAGAGGACCATATGAAACTGTACCAGGTCGACGCCTTTACCAAGGAAGCGTTCAAGGGCAATCCCGCCGGGGTCTGGGTTGGCGAAACGTTCCCTCCGGACGCGCTCATGCAGTCCATTGCCGCTGAAATAAACGCGTCGGAAACCGCTTTCGTCCGAATCGGCAAGGGCGGGCACGCCATCAGGTATTTCACGCCGACGCGCGAAGTGCCGCTGTGCGGCCACGCCACCCTGGCAAGCGCGCACATCTTGCGCGAACTGGGCATCGCGGCCGAGGCGGAGCCTTTTGTTCTGCGGGCGGCCAGGGACAATCTGACGGTTTCGGTGGAAGGCGGGTGGGTGAAAATGCTGTTTCCCGTCTATGCGCTTTCCAGGCTGGACGACCTTGAGCCTTTCGAGCGGGCCCTGGGCGCGCGCGTTATCGAGGCGTACGGCACCAAGGACAACTGGATCGTGGCGCGGCTGCCGGATGAAAAGAGCCTGCTGGAATGCCGCCCGGACTTTTCGGCAATACAGGAAAGCAATATCGACATACTCGCGGCCACGGCGCAATCCGCCTTGCCGGCGTACGATTTTTCGGTGCGGGTTTTCTGCAACCCCGCCTGGGGCATACGTGAAGATCCGGTCACGGGATCGGCCAATTGCATTCTGGCCCCGTACTGGCATGGCGAACTGAAAAAGACGTCCTTTGCTTCGCGCCAGCTCTCGCAGCGCGGCGGCGAACTCAAGGTCAGCCTTTGCGACGAAGGCGTGGAAATCATGGGACAGGCCAGAACGGTGTTTGTCATTGAGGCCGCTGTCTGAACGACTTTTGACTCCGGTACCCCACGGCCGGCGGCGGCGTGAGCGTTTTCCCCGGCTGCCTGAGGCGGACGATACTGAAGGTTGAAATGAAAATTGAAGCGCTGGACCACCCCGGCGAGGCGGATTTCGCCGCCCTGCTGGCGGTCTGGGAAAGCTCGGTGCGGGCCACGCACGATTTTCTGGCCGAGGCCGACATCGTTGCCCTGCGGCCGCAGGTGCGCGAGGGTCTGGGCGCGGTGCCTCTGTGGATCGCGCGCGATTCCGATGGAGAAATTGCCGCTTTTGCGGGCTTTCACGGCGACATGCTGGAAATGCTGTTCGTGGGGGCGGAAATGCGCGGGCAAGGCGTCGGGCGCGCTCTTGTGCGCCGGGCGCTGGACCAGGGCGTAACGCGGGTGGACGTCAACGAGCAGAACCCGCGGGCAGTGGGCTTTTATCAGCGCATGGGCTTTGTCGTTACCGGGCGTTCCGCCCTTGACGGCCTGGGCCGGCCCTTTCCCCTACTGCACATGAAGCGCTGATTTTTTCCGTTTGGCGTCGTTACGGCGTTGGGGAAGCTCGGGATCGTCCGCGGCAAATGCAATGCTGACCGTAAGTACCCCGGCTTTTTGCAGTCGCATCAGGATCTTCCACCACACGCCGCGTTCCACCCAGCGCTTGTAGCGCATGAACACCGCCATCCAGGGGCCGAATTCCGCCGGCATGGCCCGCCAGCCGCAGCCTTCGCGCAGGATGTACAGGGCTCCTTCCAGGGCGTGGCGGTCGGAAATCCCGGGCTTGCGGCCACGGGGGTCCCTTTCTTCCCGCAACAGGGGCTCGATGAGCGCGAACTGCCTGTCAGTCAGGCTGTGAAGATCGTCCATGTCCGAGACATAGCCAAGCGGGCCTGAAAAAGCAACGCCTTGCCGGCCGCCGTGCTGAAGGAGAGGAGAAGAACGGCGGAAAAGCCCGCGCGCGGGCGGAAAAAAACAGCGCCCCTCTCTGGACGGACGGATATTTTTGGTGTACAAACACTCTCTTTACCATGGACGATAGAGTGCAGAGTCTTCCAGAGCCCCCGGGCGGCAATGAAAATCAGGCCGAGAGCCATGAAGGCGAACGCCGTTGCGCGTTCCCCGGTTCCGATTGCCCGGCCCGGCCGCTTCCCCCTCAGCAGGACGGCGTGCTGGTGCTCGACAAGCCCGGCGGCATGACCTCGGCCGCCTGCATCGCCAGAATAAAGCGCGGCCTGGGCCAGAAAAAGATCGGCCATGCCGGCACCCTTGATCCCATGGCACGCGGCGTGCTGCTTGTGCTGCTGGGGCAGGCCACGAAAATTTCCGGCCACCTGATGGATGATGGAGACAAGATATACTCCGGCATCATTCGTCTGGGGGTGGTCACCGATACCTGGGACGCCCAGGGCCGGGTGCTGGAAACGCACCCGGCGAACGCGGTGACGGAACAGTCCCTGGCTCGCGAGTTCGGCGCCCTTGTGGGCAGCTACGAACAGGAAGTGCCCGCCTATTCGGCGGCCAAACACCAGGGGCGGCCCTTGTATGAGCTTGCGCGCAAGGGCCTGGCCGTGCCGGCCAAATCAAAGCGCATTACAATTTCACGCGGCGAGGCCGAATTGGTCGGCCCCGGGCGTGTTCGTTTCCGGGTGACCTGCAGTTCCGGCACCTACATACGCTCCCTGGCCCACAGCTTGGGGAAGCGCTTAGGGTGCGGCGCCATGCTTGAGGAACTCATCCGGGAATACAGCCACCCCTTCGGGAGAGAGGCGGCCCATCCGCTTGAGGATGTGCTGGCCGATCCCGGGGCCTTTTCGCAAAAGGTGGCGGGCATAGCCGACGCGTTGCCGGGCTGGCCGCGTTTTCGCGTATCGCGCGAGGACGAAGCCAGGGTACGCAACGGCGCCAGGCTTGCCCATTCGGCATACGCCGCTCCGGACCGGACGCATTTTGCTCCGGGCACGCGGGCGCTTATGCTGGACGCTGATGGAAAGGTCCTGGCCCTGGCCGAAACCGCCCTTGACGGCGAAGAAGCGGTCTGGGCTCTGGTGCGGGGGCTGTGGAACCGATAATCCCGGCGCGCCGCGCGCCGAAGAAACGCGCGGACCGGGAAGATACTAAAGGAGATAGCTGTGGTACTGGACGCTGGACAGAAAAAGAACGTTATTGACGATCACGCCAAACACGAAGGCGACACTGGCTCGCCGGAAGTGCAGATTGCCCTCTTGACCGCCCGGATTCAGGATCTGACCGGGCACTTCAAAGAGCACAAAAAAGACTTCCACTCCCGCCAGGGCCTGCTGAAGCTGGTGGGTCGCCGGCGCAATCTGCTGAACTATCTGCGAAAGACGGATGTTCAGCGCTATCGCGCCATTATCGAAAAGCTTGGCCTGCGTAAGTAACTTGCCGGCCTGACAAGGGGGGAGCAGCGCTCCCCCCTTGTCAGGCCGCCGGCTTACGAGAAGCCGACGGCAACCGCCATCACGGCGGACGGCGCGGAACCGGTTTCCGTGCCGAATACTTGTTAGTGAAGGGGGGTCCGGGCAAAGGACGCGCCCGTTGTCCGAAAAGCGGGCAACCGCGCGGCGCGTCTTTTTCGCGGAATCCCCTTCAGAATGAAGAAGGATACCTTTATGAGCATTTTTCCCTGCACGCGCGTAAGCGCATCAGTAGACGGCAAAGAGATCATCTTTGAAACGGGTCGCCTTGCCAATCAGGCCGACGGCGCCGTCTGGGTGCAGTGCGGCGATACCGTCGTTCTGGTTACGGCCTGCTCCCAGCCCCTTGAGCGGGACATGGGATTTTTTCCCCTGACCGTTGATTATTCCGAAAAAATGTACGCTGCCGGGCGTATTCCCGGCAGCTTCTTCCGCCGGGAAATCGGCCGTCCGTCCGAGCGCGAAACCCTGGTGTCGCGCCTGATCGACCGCCCCATGCGCCCCCTGTTCCCCAAAGGCTTCCGCGACGAAGTGCAGGTGCTGGCCAACGTCATTTCCGCTGACCAGGACAACGATTCTGACGTGCTGGCCGTTACCGGCGCCTCGGTCGCCCTCTGCCTTTCCTCCATTCCCTTTTCCGGGCCGGTGGCCGGGGCGCGCATCGGCCGCGTCAGCGGCCGTTTTGTGCTGAACCCCACCTTTGCCGAACTGAAGGACAGCGACCTCAACTTTGTCATCGCCGCCTCGCGCGAATCCGTGGTCATGGTGGAAGGCGAAGCCCTGTTCGTGCCCGAATCCGTGGTTTCCGAAGCCCTGGCCTGGGCGCACAAGGAAATCCAGCCCCTTATCAGCGCTCAGGAAGAACTGGTGCGCCTGTGCGGCAAGACCAAAATGGCCCTCAAGGTTCAGCCCGACCACAGCGCGGTTGTCGATTTTGTGAGCAAGGCCGTCGAGGCCGATCTGAAGGAAGCCTTGGCGATTCCTGAAAAGATGGCCCGCCGGGCCGCCAAAAAAGCCGTTAAGGAAAAAGCCGCCCAGGCCCTGCTCGATCCGTCCTCGCCTTTTGCCGAGGATGCCGAAGCCCAGGCCGTTCTCGGCGGCATTTTGGGCGATCTGGAAAAAACCATCGTGCGCACCCGGATCAAAAACGAAGGCCGGCGCATTGACGGCCGCGACACCAAAAGCGTGCGCCCCATTCTGATCGAGGTAGGCCCGCTGCCGCGCGCTCACGGTTCGGCCCTGTTCGCCCGCGGCGAAACCAAATCCCTGGTGGTGGCCACGCTCGGCAGTTCCACCGACGAGCAGCGCATGGATTCCCTGGTCGGCGACGTGACCAAAAAATTCATGCTCCACTACAATTTCCCGCCCTATTCCGTGGGCGAGGTCAAGATGACGCGCGTCTCCCGCCGTGAAATCGGCCACGGCGCTCTGGCGGAAAAAGCCCTGCGCCCGGTGCTGCCCCTTAACGGCGATTTCCCCTTCACCATGCGGGTGGTGGCCGAAACCATGGAATCCAACGGTTCTTCCAGCATGGCCGCCGTGTGCGGCGGCTCTTTGTCCCTGATGGACGCCGGCGTGCCCATCAGCGCCCCGGTGGCCGGCATTGCCATGGGCCTGATCAAGGAAGGCGACGAGTTCATCGTGCTTACCGACATCCTGGGCGACGAAGACGCCCTGGGCGATATGGACTTCAAGATTGCCGGCACCGCCGAAGGCCTTACCGCCGTGCAGATGGACATAAAAGTGGACGGCATTTCCACGGAAATCATGAGCAGGGCTCTGGAGCAAGCCAAGGCGGCGCGCCTGCACATTCTGGGCGAAATGGCCAAAGTGCTGCCCGCGCCGCGCCCGGAACTGTCCAAGTACGCCCCGCAGCACTGCGAAGTGGAAGTCTCCCCGGACGTCATCCGCCTGATCATCGGCCCCGGCGGCAAGAACATCAAGGCCATTACCGCTGAAACCGGCGCCTCCATCGACATTGACGATTCCGGCAAGGTGGCCATTTTCGCCCCGACCCTGGACGCCATGGAAAAAGCCAAGGAACTGGTGCTTGCCTTCGACCAGAAGGCCGAACTGGGCAAAAACTACGAAGACGCCAAGGTGATCAAGATTCTGGAAATCGGCTGCATAGTGGAGTTGATGCCCAACCTTGAAGCCCTGGTGCACGTTTCTCAACTCGACACCGCCCGCGTGGAAAACGTGGCCGACTTTGTGAAGCTGGGCGACAAAATGACCGTTAAAGTGATTGAAATCAACGGTGACCGCGTGCGCGCCTCGCGCAAGGTGGTTCTGCAGGAAGCCGAGGGAATCGCCTGGAACCCCGAGGAACCCGCCCGCCCGCCCCGCCGTGATCGCAACGATCGCGGCGGCGACCGTGGCGGACGCGGTGACCGCGGCGGACGCGGCGATCGCGGCGGCCGCCGCGACAGGGATTAATCGAAACCGAGGTAAAATATGCCTCCGGCGGCCGGGGGAACTGAGTTCCCCCGGACCCCCTCAATAGCGGCGGATGTTGTGCCACGGCAAAGCGAGCGGCGCATTGGATTAAAATAAGCGCGGGAACCTCTCTCGAGAGTTTCCCGCACTTTTAGAGCAATTCACAAATGAAATGAGTGGATTGCTCTG
>JAVBOI010000120.1:0-48456 GCA_031550695.1 Desulfovibrio sp.
TCTCCTTTCCCTTCAAAACTTTTTAAGGGCAAGACTGAGTTTTTCCGTTTGGCGTCGTTGCGGCGCCTTTTTTAAAGGGGGGCAGGACGAAAGAGTCCAGCCCCCCTTGAAAAAAGGCTTGCGCCTAGCCGAACGAAAAAACTCAGTCTTGCCCAACTGGTGCGCTGTAATTTTCCTGTCCGTGGCTCTCGTCGAAATTTCAATCAGCCTATTCCATCGAGAGCCCCGACAACGGGAAAGCCTCTGTATAACCGCAACAGCCGCACCTCCAAAAGGGGTTTCCAAAGGGACGTGTCCCTTTGGCCGCCGGAGGCATATTTTCCTCCCCCCGAATCACAGCAGATCAGCCACAGCCTCAAGGGCGGCCAGGGTGGCGGCAAGGCGCACTTGCCCCCTGTCGCCGGGAAAAAGATGCCGCCGGGCCACTATTCTGGCTGAAAGGCCGGCGGCTATCCAGACCGTGCCCACGGGTTTGTCCGCGCTGCCGCCGTCCGGCCCGGCCACGCCGGACACGGCCAGGCTGGCGTCAACGCCAAGCGCGCCCAGGGCGCCTTTGGCCATGGCTTCCACCACCGGGCCGCTGACCGCGCCGTGCGCCGACAGCAGGGCCGGGTCCACGCCGAGCAGGCCGGATTTCACGCTGTTGGCGTAAGAGACCACACCGCCGGCAAACCATCGGGAACTGCCGGGCACTTCCGTGCACAGGGCCGCGATCAGGCCGCCGGTACAGGATTCCGCCGTGCCCAGCAGCATGTTCCGGGCCATAAGCTTTTCCGACAATAGGCCGATAAGGCTGAAAACTCTGTCGCGATGCGGTCCTGAGGATAAAAATACGCTCATGTCTCTTCCCCCTCGGGGCAGTATCGGTTACGGTATATTTCGCCGCGCCGGATGTAAAAAAACCGCCCGGCCTTTTTCGCCCATATTAAGGAAAGCCGCCATGCACCACACGATTCGCCGTTTTAAACCGAAAACCGACGCCCCCCGCCTGTGCGCCGAAACCGGATCGCGCCGCGCGCTCCGCCCCGGCTTTTTTTCCCGCGCCGTTCTTTTGCTGCTCGCCCTGGCGGTTGCCGGCGTCTGCCTGCTCCCGTCCCGGGGCGCGGCCGCGCCCGTGCGCGTGGTTTACGGCTTTGACCGCGAGTTCGCGCCCTTTACCTACGAAGAACCGGGCGGAAAACCCGTGGGCTTTGAAATTGAGCTGATCGACGCCATTTTCAACGACACCGAAGCCGTTCTCTTACACCGCCCGCTGCAATGGGACCGGGTGCCCCTGGAACTTTCTTCCGGCGTTATCACCATCACCACCAGCATGGTGCGCACGGACCAGCGTTCCAAGCTCTTTCTCTTTTCGGAAAAAGCCACCTTTCCCCTGCAGATACGGCTCTTCACCAAACTCTACAACCGCTTTCCCTCGGCCGCGCTCTTGCGCGGGCAGATGGTATCCGTGGAAAAAGGCTCTTACCAGCACCGGCTGCTGGAAGAATTCGGCGGTATAAACATCAAGACCTTTCCCAACCGCACCGACGGCCTGCGCGCCCTGTACAACGACGAGGTGGTGGCCTACTGCGGCCCGGTGCAAAACACCTACTACTATATCAACAAGCTCAACTACGGCGCCATCACCACCGTGGGCACCCCCCTCGGCATAACGGAAATGCGCATTGCCATCAACCGCGACCGGGGCGACATCAAACGCATGGTGGACGAAGGCCTGGAGCGGGTCGTGTCCTCGGGCGAATATGACCGCCTGTACCGCAAATGGTTCGTGCGCGAGCTGTCGGACCAGGAACGCGACATCATGCTCAAGGCCGCCATGCTGGGCGCCGTGCCCGCCTATGCCCCCTACGGGCAAAAAGGCCAGGGCGCGGCCGTGCTCACGGCCACGGGCAAGGTCTATTCCGCCTGCACCGTGGAAAACGCCGACCTGAGTCTTACCCAGTCCGCCCTGCGCGGGGCCGTTTCCCGCGCCGTTTCCGAAGGCGAGTTCGAACTGCGCGCCGCCGTGGTCGTGGATCAGCAGGGCAACATCCAACCCGTGGCCCCGGAAGAACTCCAGGTGCTGTACGAGTTCGGGCGCGGCGTCCTCATTCTGGCCGAACCGGAAAAAGGCCGCTTCGAAACCAGCATGGTCGCCCAGCTTCTCTCCAACCCCATCATCCGCGAAACCGGCGTGGTCAAGGTGGAGTGAAGAATTGGGGGCAGGAGAAGGAACCTTTTGAGAAAGCCCGCCCGATCCGAGCGGAGCGAGGACGAGCCACTACGAAGAAAATTCTCCTTCCCCCAAACCCCCATCCTCTTCCTCCAAAACTTTTCAGTTTGGGGGGTGAGGGAGGGAGCGGCAACACCGCTGTATCGCTTCGACGTTGCTCCCGGACAAGGAAACGATGTCCTTTACCTTTGACGAACACAATGCGCCCCTCGTGTGGGCGCGGGAATATCTCGACCTCGACCGGGGCCGGGGCCGAGTTCTGCCGCTCAAGCACCTGGGGCTCGCCATTTACGTCCTGCGCGACTGCCTCTGCTTCGGTCAACAATTTCAGGCCGTCGCTCCCCTGTCGCCTTCCGGCTCCGTCACCTGCCTGTTCCGCGAATCCTGCCCTTACCCGGCCAACGAGCCCCGCCTGGCCGGCATCGTGAAGGAACACCTGGACGCGCCCCTTGCGGACATAGACACGGCCGTGCCCCTGTTCCCCAACGGCGCGGCCAACCTCTGGCACTGGACCCTGGAATCCCTGCCCAAGCTGCTGGCCCTGGAAAGCACGGGCTTTACCGGCGCGTACATTGTCCCGGCCCGTGAACTGGAGCGCGCAGACTCGGTCATCATGCGCTCCTTACGCATGTTCGCCATTGATCCGGCCCGCATTCTGCCCTCCGGCCCTACCTACCGGATCAAGCTTTTGTTTCTGCCCCAGCGCCTGTCCGGCTTCAGCCTGGCCGAAAACATGCCTTTAAGCGGCTTTCTGCGCCAGCGGCTTCTTGAGGCCGTGGGCGTTCTGGACGGCTCCAAACGCCTTTACGTGCGCCGCATCGGCCGCCGGCGGGTGCTGAACGAGGACGACATGCTGCCGGTGCTCAAGGATTTCGGCTTCGAAACCATGGTGCCGGAAGACCTGAACCTGGCCGAACAATGGCGCCGCATGACCAACGTGGATTGCTCCGTCATGGTCCACGGCGCCAACTCCACCCTCACCCTGCTCCAGAAACCCGGCTCCGGTGCCGTGGAGATGTTCGGCAACCGCTACGTTTCCTACAACAATCTGCACGCCGCCCGCCTGCTCAAGCTGCGCTATTATCCCCTGATCGAGGAACTCGACCCGGCCTCCTACCCCGGTGAACGCGCCCCGGTAGCCGATTTTCTGCTCGAAGGCATGAACGCCGACATCCTGGTTGATCCGGCCCACCTCAGAATCGTGCTGGAAAGCCTGGCCGGCTGACGGGTGAGCGGAAAGCTTTTCCTCCCGAATTTTCGCTCTTTCTGTTGACTTGGCGCGGGTTCTGCTTACTTTTCTCTTGTCAAAGGCCGAGGTTCGGGATAAGGACTTTGGTTTGCCAACGCAAATTTCCCGGATACCCGCGCCCCTTTTGTAGGCGCGGTCCCGGCAGCAATCCACGAGGAACGGTCATGAAAGAGACGATTCATCCCAAAGTTTTCAACGCCAAAATCACCTGCGCCTGCGGCAACGAAATCGAAGCCCTGTCCACCAAGGGCGAGTCCGTGCACATGGAAATCTGCTCCCAGTGCCATCCGTTTTACACGGGCAAGCAGCGTTTCGTGGACACCGCCGGCCGCATTGACCGTTTCCGTAAAAAGTACGCCAACATCCAGAAGTAATAATGCCGTTCCTGCCCGCCGCCCCTTTGCTCGCCCGAATCTGGAGCCTGGCTGCCGTCGGCGCGGAAGAGGCCGAGCCGGCCGAAAGTCTGGCCGTGGGCGGCCAGGCCGTCATGGAAGGCGTGATGATGCGCAACGGCGACCGGCTGTCTTTGGCCGTGCGCCGGCCGGACCAGCGCATAGTGGCCGTCAATCTGCCCTGGTTCACCCTGTTCAAGAGCAGCCTCGCCCGCCGTCCCGGCGTGCGGGGCTTTCCCTTGCTCATTGAAACCATGATCAACGGCATCAAGGCCCTGAACCTGTCCGCCGAACTGGCGGCCGAGGCCGAAGGCACGCCCATAAAGCCCTGGCAGATGGCCCTGACTTTGGTTACGGCCGTCGGTCTGGCCCTCTTGCTGTTTGTGGTGGTGCCGCACATGCTCACCATCGGGCTGGGCGCCCTGTCCATTTCCGGCGGTGTGGAAGGCTTGTCATTCCACCTCTGGGACGGGCTGCTGAAGTTCGCCATATTCATCGGCTACATCGCGCTCATTTCCTTTGTGCCGGATATCCGCCGGGTGTTCCAGTACCACGGCGCGGAGCACAAGAGCATAGCCGCCTACGAGCACAAGGAAACCCCCCTGAGCTCCGCCTCGGCCGGCAAATACAGCCGCCTGCACCCGCGCTGCGGCACCACGTTTTTACTGTTCGTGCTCTCCATTTCCATTTTTCTGCACGCCGTCACCGTGCCCCTGCTGATGCTGGTCTGGCGGCCGGAAAACGCCGTTATCAAGCACACGGCCATTATCGCCTTCAAGCTTCTGCTCATGATCCCCATAAGCGCCATGGCCTACGAGGCCATCCGCTCGGCGGCCCGCATCAAAAATCCTTTGCTGGGCGCTATTTTGCGCGGGCCTGGCCTGCTCTTGCAGACCCTCACCACCCGCGAGCCCGACGCGCAACAGTTGGAAGTGGCCCTGGTGGCCCTGCGCGGAGCCGTGGGCGAAGCGGCCGCGACCATAGTCACACCGGAATACGAGACCATCTCGCCCGGCTCAGTCAGACAGGAACAACACTGATGTTCGCCAAGCTGGAAAATCTCGAGCGCCGCTACGAAGACCTGGAGCAGCAACTCTCCCACCCCGAAGTGCTGGCGGACCAGGACCGCTACCGCAAGCTCACCAAGGCCCACGCCGACCTGAAAGAGGTGGTGGACGTTTTTCGCAAGTACAAGGAAGTGAAAACCCACCTGGCCGAAACCAGAAGCCTGCTTGACGACGCGGACACGGACATTCGCGGCATGGCCCAGGAGGAAATCAAAACCCTGGAGCCGGAAGCCGAATCCCTTGAGCGCGAGCTCACCCTGCTGCTGCTGCCCAAAGACCCCATGGATGATAAAAACATCATCCTGGAAATCCGGGCCGGCACCGGCGGCGACGAAGCCGCCCTGTTCGCGGGGGACCTGTTCCGCATGTACTCGCGCTATGCCGACAGCCGCGGCTGGAAGGTGGAGGTCATGTCCTTGAGCGAGGCCTCGGCCGGCGGCTGCAAGGAAGTGATCGCCCTGATCGCCGGGCACAAGGCTTACAGCCACCTGAAATACGAGGCCGGAACCCACCGCGTGCAGCGCGTGCCCGCCACCGAATCCCAGGGCCGCATCCACACCTCGGCCGCCACCGTGGCCATCATGGCCGAAGCCGAGGAAGCCGACATCAACCTGCGCCCCGAAGACCTGCGCTTTGACGTGTACCGCTCCTCCGGTCCCGGCGGCCAGTCGGTCAACACCACCGACTCGGCCGTGCGCGTCACCCACATCCCCACCGGCATCGTGGTGGCCATGCAGGACGAAAAATCCCAGCACAAAAATAAGGCCAAAGCCCTGAAAGTGCTCTACTCCCGCCTGCTCCAGGCCGAAAGCGACCGCCTTCAGGCCGAACAGGCCGAGAGCCGCCGCGCCCAGGTCGGCTCCGGCGACCGCTCGGAACGCATCCGCACCTACAACTACCCCCAGGGACGCGTCACCGACCATCGCGTCAACCTCACCCTCTACAAGCTCGACGCGGTCATGGAAGGCGACATCCAGGAACTCATCGACGCCCTCACCACCGCCGCCCAGACCGAAGCCCTCAGGGCTCAGTCTGAAGTATAAGCGAAGAATGCCTCCGGCGGCCAAAGGGGATAATCCCCTTTGGAAACCCTGTTTGGGTATGCGATTGCCCCGGTTTTGCCGGGGCTTTTTACGTTTTTGGAGCTCCCGATGGAAGTGAAATCAACCAACCCGGCGAGAGCTGCGAACGAGGCGAAACCTTGGAGCAGCCAAAACAAACGCACCCAAACTAAAAAGTTTTGAAGGAAGAGGATGGGAGTCCGGGGGAAGGAGAAGGAAACTTTTACAAAAGTTTCCTTCTCCTTCCCCCGGCCGCCGGAGGCATTCTTCATGCCCCCCGCTAATGCGCGCCGCCGCCGTCGGATACTGCGGCTCCTTTGGGTCGTGAGAGCCAGACCACGGTGGAGAGGCAGAGCAGCAGCACGGAGCAGAGCCAGAACAGCTCGTTGGCGGCGATGAAAAAGCCCTGGGTGGTGATGGTTTTGGCCAGGTAGGCGCTGGCCTGATCGTCGGAAAACCCCAGATAGGCCAATCGTTCGAGGGTTGGTTGCAGATTGGGGTTAAAGACGTTGACGTGTTCGGTAAGGAAGGTGTGGTGCAGGGCTTCGCGGCGCTCCCACATGGTGATGGTGACGGAGGTGCCGATGGAGGACGAAAGCACGCGCATGAAGTTGGAAAGGCTGGAAGCGGCCGCAAGCTGGTCCGGCCGCAAGCCGGCGAAACATATGGTGGTCAGGGGCATAAAAAAGCAGGCCACGCCCATGCCTTGCAGGAATTGGGGAATGATTACCCAACGGAAGTCCATGTCCGGGGAAAAGGAGATGCGCAGGTAAAAGCAGACGGAGAACACCAGCAGGCTGAAGCAGGCCAGCATGCGCATGTCGATACGGTGGGCGTTCTTGCCGATGACCGGGGCGAGCAGAACGGGCAGAATGCCTATGGGCGCGGCCGCCAGCCCGGCCTGGGTGGCCGTGTACCCCTGGTGCCCCTGGAGCAGCAGGGGAATGAGCACGATGGTGCCGAAATAGGTGAGCATGGCGCAACTGATGCAGACCACGCCCACGGTGAAGTTGCGGGATTTGAACAGACTGAAGTCCACCACCGGGTTTTCGTCCGTGCATTCCCAGGCGATGAGCAGGGTGATGCCCACCACGGCGATTACGGCCAGAACGATGATTTCCGGCGAGTTGAACCAGTCGAGCTCCTTGCCCCGGTCCAGCATGAGTTGGAGCGCGCCTATGCCGAACACCAGCAGGGCCAGGCCCACGTAGTTCATGGGGCGGATTTCGCGTTCCGTTTCCCGGCCGCGCAGAAGCTTGAGGCAGAGAAAAAAGACCAGGGCGCCAAAGGGCACGTTGATAAAGAATATCCAGCCCCAGCTATAGTTGTCGCTGATGTAGCCGCCGAGGATCGGCCCGAAAATCGGGGCCACCACCACGGTCATGGACCACAGGGACAAGGCCATGCCGCGCCTGGCAAAGGGGTAGTTGGACAGCAGCAGGCTTTGGGACAGGGGGATCATGGGGCCGGCCACCGCGCCCTGCACCACTCGGAAAATCACCAGCATTTCCAGGCTGGTGGCAATGCCGCACAAAAAGGAGGCCAGCACAAAGGTGGCCGTGGCCCAGAGAAAAAGGCGCACCTGGCCGAAGCGTTTGGCCAGCCAGCCGGTCAGGGGCAGAGAAATGGCATTGGCCACGCCAAAAGAAGTGATGACCCAGGTGCCCTGGGTGCTCGAAGCTCCAAGGTTGCCGGCAATGGTGGGAATGGCCACGTTGGCGATGGTGCTGTCAAGCACCTGCATGAAGGCGGCCATGGCCAGGGCCAGGGTAAGGGCGGCCAGGGCCAGGCCCTGAAGCGGAGCCGGGGCGGAAACTTGCGCGGTGGAAGCTGACATGGGGAATGGCGCTGCCGTTGCAATACCGAAATGTTTTCGGGTGAGACAGGCCGGGGCGGCGCTGTCGGACGAAGGGGCATTTTACGCCGCCGCCTGCGCGAGTCAAGAAAAAGTGGGCGCGCCGTGGTGGCGCGCCGGGGCTGTCAGAGAAGATTCATTGTGAAGTTGCCCAAGAGTCGTATTGCCTCCGGCGGCCAGAGGGGGTGACCCCCTCTGGACACCCCATTTGGGTGACCGTAGCGCGGCGGTATTTCACCAAGCTTTGCTTCACCGATACTCAACATACCCCTAAATCCCAGGGTCAAGGGGGCATTGCCCCCTTGCGGAGTGCAGGGGTCGGGGACACAGGCTCTGTGCGGAGCCCCGCTTCGACCAGGCTGGCTTCATCCTCAAGCCTTTACAAACTACAAGGCCTCCGTTACTTGGCCTCGCGGTTTCGGCTTTGCAGGATGTGCTGGTACTCCTCGGCGTAAATGTTGAGCATTACGGACACCAGACCGAGGATCATGGGGCCGTAGAGCAATCCGAGCATGCCAAAGACATTCACCCCGCCGAGGATGGAGACGAAGATGAATATTACCGGCACCTTGGCCCCGCCGCGCATGAGCAGTGGCCGCAGGATGCTGTCTATGCTGGTAACGAGCACGCCGCACCAGATGACCAGGAACAGGGCGTGCTGCCATTCTTTCATGATCAGAAGCACAATGACGGCCGGCACCCAGACCAGGCCCGTACCCACTACCGGCACCAGGGCGGCGAAAACCATGACCGTGCCCCAGAACAGGCCGGGAATGCCCACAATGGCAAAACCTATGCCGCCCACTATGCCCTGCAGGGCGGCCACGCAGAAGCCCCCCACCAGCACGGCCCTGGACATGCGGCGCAGGTTTTCCATAACCACGTCCGTCTGTTCGGGCTTCATGGGAAAAAGATAGGACAGCCGGCGCGCCAGGGCTTCGCCTTCCAGAAGCAGAAAAAATATGAAGAGCAGAATAAGCAGCAGATGGCCGAAAAACATCAGGGTGTTGCCCAACATGGCCGTGGCCGAGCCCAGAAGATACTGGCCGGCGTTGCGCGACATGGCCAGGATGTTGCCGCGTATGTCGTTCAGGGAAATGTCTATTTCGGGAAAGTGATTGTGCAGCATTTGCAGCAGCGGCTGGATGTACTCGTTGAGAGTGTCGCCCAGGTGAGCGCTGGCCAGCCACTGGTTGACGGCGGCAATGCTCGCGCCGGCCTGGGGAATAAGGCCGGCCACGAAAAAACAGATGGGCACCACCACCAAAAAGGTAATGCAAAAAATGACGATCAGGGCGGCGGGCATGCGCCTGCCGCCGGTAAAGTTAAGGCAGCGCTTGTAAAAAGGCAGACTGATGGCCGTGAACACGCAGGACAGAATGATGCTGTGCAGGAAGGGCTCGAGCAGAACGTACAGCAGCCAGAGTGAGAACAGCAACAGGGCCAGAAAGAACCAGAGGAACAGCTTGCGGCCTTCGGGCTGATCTCCGGCCATGCCGCCGCCGTCCCACCGGGCGGGATCGACTGCCGGGCGGGGCTCAGGGGCCGGAGCGCCGGCCGCGTCTTTCGCGGAAAAAGCGGCTTCGCCGTCAGGCGCGGAAAAAGCGGCTTCGCCTCCAAGCGCGGACAAAACTGGCTCGCCGCCGGGCGGGGAGGCCGCCGCGCCGTCATCAGGGGAAGCCGTGCCGTCCTGCGGCAAATCCGACGCGTCGTTCCGGCTCATGGAACCTCCTGTTCCTCTTGCTTGGCCTGATCCCAGAGGGCGTTTTTTTCTTCCATGCTCACGGCGGAAAAATCCTGTCCGCCGGCCCGGGCCAGTTCTTCCATCCTGGCAAAGCGCCTGAGAAAACGCTGGGTGGAAAAGTCCAGGGCCGCGCTGGCCTTTATGCCTTTACGCCGGCCGAGTTCCACCAGGGTGAAGATCAAATCGCCCAGTTCGTGCTCCTGGGCCGCCTTGTCTTTGCCCTGAAAGGCGTCGAGCAGTTCCAGCCATTCGGCTTCCACCTGTTGTTCCACGTCCTCGTCGCTGTCCCAGGTGAATCCGGCCCGGGCCGCCTTGGAATGGATGCGGTAAGCCTTGAGCAGCGGTGGCAGATTTTTGGGCAGGGAGCTGTACACCCCGGCCGGCGTGCCGTTGTCGTCGGCTTTTTCCGAGCGCTTGATGCGTTCCCAGTCCGCAAGCTGTTCCTCGCGCGAGTCGAACACGGTGCCGGCAAAAACGTGGGGGTGGCGGCGAATCATCTTGTCCGCGTTGGCGGCAATGGCCTCGTCAAGGGTGAAATCGCCCTGTTTTGCGTACAACGTGGCGATAAAGGTCAGCAGAAACAGCACGTCGCCCAGTTCCTCGCGCGCGTCGTCCGCTTTTCCGTGCCGGATGGCGTCCACCAGTTCATGCGCTTCTTCAAGCACGTAATCGCAGAGCGAAAGCGGGGTCTGCTCCTTGTCCCAGGGGCAGCCGTCGGGGGCGAGCAGGGCCTCGATAACGGCCCGCATTGTTTGCAGCGCGGAAACCGGAGCGCATTCGCCGGCCTTTGTCGAAGCGTGCGCGGGCTCTGCCGGCGCGTCCGCGGGGAAATGTACGGATGACGTCATAATGGACTCATGCGAAAAAGGTGAGAATGTTCAGGCCGCCAACACTGGCCGACGCTTACAGAAACGGGGGCAGCAGGGAGCGGGCGAAGTCGCTTAAGGCGGAAATATGCACGGCCAGCATGGATTTTTGCAAAAAAGGCGATTTGGGCACCAGGCGTTGCAGAATGGCCAGGGCAATGGCGCAGACGAGCAGCCCCTTGGCCGCGCCAATACCCGCGCCAAGCAGGTAGTCCAGCCAACTGGTGAAGGTCAGGTTCAGGAACTTGCGGAAAATGGCCGCGGCCAGGGCCACCAGCAAAAGCACGACCGCGAAGATAAGGGCGTAAGCCGCGCCGGCCGCCCAGTCGGGATTGTCTATGATGCCGGCGAACTGGGGAGCCACCTGAGGATAATAGCGGCCGGAGAGAAACAGCCCCAGAAAAATGCCCACAAACCCGGCTATTTCCTGTACCAGCCCCCTGAGCAGGCCTCGCACCAGAAAAAGAAGAAGCAGTATGGCAAAGCCGACGTCCAGCAAGTTGAAATTCACCATTACCTCCCAAAAAAGCTTGAATATTCAAAAGAGTATCCGCTCAATGCCGGCCGTTCCCGCCAGAATTGAAACGGCGGGAGCGGTCGGAAGTTATCGGCGTAATACTCCGCAATCTCTCCGCATTTGTCAACAAGGACTGTACTGCGCGCGCCAAAAAGCGGCGCCGGAAAAAACAATACAGGAAAACCGCGCGGGAATCATCCCACCGTGAGAGGAAAAAACCGTTCAGAAAATTTTTTCTGTAGTATAGTAGAAAACTTTTTGCACCAGGAGTATGGAGAAAAAAAAAACAAAGAAGTGCGGTCAAGTTTGACAGACGCCGGCTTCTGGGCTAGATTTTTACACTCTTATACTGTTGCTGAGAGGCTTCATGAAAATTCTGGAAACCGCCTCTGCCCGGCCGGGAGGTCGCCTGGCCCGCGCCGTCTTCACCAAAGACGGCAAGCTGCTTTTTTCCCCGGGCGAAGAAATCACGGAAAACCTTCTGCACGTTCTGCGGCAGAGGGGCGTGGACAGCGTTGTCGTGGAATCCGAGCCGCCCGCGCAGTCAAAAGCGGAGGCATCCCAGCCCGAAGACGTGCTCCAGGCCATCAGGGACATGGTGCGCGATCGCTTTCGCCTGCACGACCCGGAAGACGCCCACAGCAAGGCCATCTTCGATCTGGCCGTGGAACGCCAGGGCCGCATGATGCTGAGCAAGGCGGGCAAGATGGTTTTAAGCGGCAACACCTCCCCGGCCTTTCAGACCCAGCGGCCGCCGCAGGTGAAAATGCGCACCCTCATCGATTCCAGCCAGCGCATGGGCACGTTGCCGGTGGTCTTTCACCGCCTGGTGGAAATAATCAACAATCCCGACGCCTCACCCATGGAAATCGGCAATATCGTATCCATGGACGCGGCCCTGACAGCCAGGCTGCTGCGGCTCGTCAACAGCCCCTTTTACGCCTTTGCCTCGCGCGTTGACAGCATTCCCCGCGCCGTGACCATGGTGGGCACCCGGCAACTGGTCATGCTGGCCATGGGCGCCACCCTGATTACCGCCTTCAAGGGCGTACCCGTTTCGCTTGTGAACATGCAGTCGTTCTGGGCCCACTCCATCAGCTGCGGCGCGGCCGCGCGCCAGTTCGCCCTGTTCTGCAAGGCCCCGGGCAACGAAAGCTTTTTTGTGGCCGGGTTGCTGCACGATATTTCCCGCCTGCTCATCTACTCCCTGCTGCCCAACCACACCCTGTACATCCTGACCGAATCCAAACGGCGGCAGGAGTCCGTGCACGAACTGGAAAAGGAAACGCTCGGCTTCGGGCACGAGGATCTGGGCTCCGAACTGTTGAGCATCTGGCGCTGCCCCAAGGAACTGGTGGACCGCGTGCGCGTGCATCATAAAATTCCCAAGGCCGATTCCCAGCCCGCGGACTCGGTTCTGCCGGCGGCCAATGTGCTCACGCAGGCCCTGGGCTACGGCTCCAGCGGCGAAATTTACATTCCTCCCCTGCCCGCCATGGCCTGGGAAAAACTGGGCCTGTCGCCGGAAAGCCTGCTGGATCAGTGCCGGATTCTTGACGACAAGGTACGCGAACTGCGCACTCTGCTCGCACCTAACTAGAGCAATTAACGCTTGAAAGAGTCGCTTAACGGCGGGCAAGGCCCGCCTACGCCTCTTTCGCGGCAAGGATTTGAGGACAAATCCTTGCAGAGCAATTCACTCATTTCATTCGTGAAATGCTCTAGAGAAACGCCGAGTTTTTCCGTGTGGCGGCGTTGCGGCGCCAATTTTAAAGGGGGCAGGCCAGAAGAGGCCAGCCCCCTTTAAAATTGGCTTGCGCCTTGCCACACGAAAAAACTCGGCGTTTCCCAGGCGGTTCCTCCTAGAGCATTTCAACTTTGAAATTGTTCACCTGAGCCTGCCAAAAAAAATGGGGTTTCCAAAGGGGTTCAACCCCTTTGGCCGCCGGAGGCAATACAACTCTTTGGATAATTTCAAAATTGATTTGCTCTAGACCAGTTGAAAACCTCGCAGAGGAAACGCGGGTAAAAGGCATGCGGGAGTTTGCGAACACAAAACCGGAAACGTATCTGAAGCAATAGGGGGTGCGTATGGAAGGAATAATCACTGGAACAGCCCTGCTTTGCGCTATTTGTCTTACCGTCCTGGACCAATATTGGCGACGGAAATATAAAAAACTTTAAAGATGAATATATTAAAATATATAAAGAGAATCAGCGCATTGAACTCCTTGAAAAATGGCTTGCTGAAGCACGGGATATACCAAAAAAGTAGCAACAGATCTTTACATCGGGTGTGCCTCGATCCACTTTTGCGCCTGAGCAAACAAAAGAACTCAGCGTTTCCTATGAGTTGTTTTTAGCAGTCAGAAAACGAAGAAACGAAACGCCCCCTTTCCCCGGCTTTTATCGTTCTTCCTCCCTGCGCCCGCCGGCGGACGCATTGCGGGCAAACAGGGATTGCTGCATCTGCTTCAGGGTGCGGAACCCTTTGCCGCCCTCGCCGGAAACCGGGCAGACCACGGGCTGGTAGCCCAACCGACGCGCCTGTCCCTCCCGGATGGCGTGCCCGGCCACAGGCCGTATCTGCCCGTTCAAATCCACCTCGCCCCAGAACACGGCCCGCTCCGGCAGCGGAATGTCGTAGTAAGACGACAGCACCGCCGCCACCAGGGGCAAATCCATGCCCGGCTCCATC
The DNA here is from genome assembly GCA_031550695.1 of Desulfovibrio sp. Classification (GTDB taxonomy): domain Bacteria; phylum Desulfobacterota; class Desulfovibrionia; order Desulfovibrionales; family Desulfovibrionaceae; genus Frigididesulfovibrio. Next base: position 13,662 of record JAVBOI010000120.1, read on the forward strand.
AGGCGCATGCCCCCGCCCACCTTGGCGTAAATGTCCACCTGGGCAAAGGACAGATGCAGCCGCTTTTCCAGCACGGCCAGCAACAAGTGCAGCCGGTTCACGTCAAAGCCCAGGCCGGTGCGCCGGGGAATGGCCAGGTAGCTCTTGGTCACAAGGGCCTGCACCTCGACGGCCAGCGGACGCGTTCCGTCCACTGCCATGACCACGGCCGTGCCGGACAAACTGGCCTCGCGCGCGCCCAGAAAATACGTGGACGGGTCTTCCACCAGTTCAAGCCCCTGCTCCATCATCTGGAATATGAGCATCTCCTGGTTCGGCCCGAAGCGGTTCTTCAGCACCCGCAACAGCCGGAACAACTGCTGCCTGTCGCCCTCAAGGGAAATGACCGTGTCCACCATGTGCTCCAGCAAACGCGGCCCGGCCAAAGTGCCGTCTTTGGTCACATGGCCCACCAGCACCACGGCCGTATGGCTCTTTTTGCAGCGCTCCACCACTTCCGTGGCCACGGCCCGCACCTGGCTCACATTGCCGGGCAGCCCCTCGGCCCTGGACGAGGTCAGGGTCTGCACCGAATCCAGAATCAGCAGGGCCGGCGCGTCCTCCCCCTCGATCAGCGGAAAAATGTCCTCGGCCTGCGAGGTCGCCAGGGCATACAGATTGTCGTGCAGCAAGCCCAGGCGCTCCGCCCTGGAGCGGATCTGCGAAAGCGACTCCTCGCCGGACAAATACACTACCTTCCGGCCCGACCCGGCCACTGCCCCGGCCATCTGCAACAGCAGCGTGGATTTGCCTATGCCCGGCTCGCCCCCTACCAGAATGGCCGAACCCGGCACCAGTCCCTTGCCCAGCACCCGGTCCAACGCCGCCGTGCCCGTGCTGAACACCGCGCCCGCAAACTCCTCGGCATCGGCCAGGCGCATCACCCGCTCCGCCCTGGGCGCCATGGCCGAGCCCTTGCCCTCGCCCGCCTTTATCTGCAACGGCTCAAGGCTGTTCCACTCGCCGCAGGTCGGGCACTGCCCCCGCCACTGCGAGGCCCGCGCCGAGCAGGCGGAGCAAACGTATACTTCCCGTAGTTTTGCCATGATGATATCCGATTGACAGGCCGGAACAGCGCCCGGCCCTTGTCATTGCCGTATCAGTTCCCTGTGCACGTTGCCGATGGGCCGTTGCCGCGCCCACCATGTCCCCTGCGGAAAAAAGACCAGATCCAGAACAGCCCCGTCAGCACCCTGGCGCAGTTGATCGAACAGGAAATTGCCCAGTGACCAGACCCGCATACTTTGGGCGTCCGCTTCCACGGGTCCGGCCCGGTGCGGATGCGCGCCCACGAACAACCTAACCCCCGCGGCCTCCAGCGTCCAGGCCAGAAATCGCTCCCGCGGCCCCGGTTTCGGCCAAAACTCCCGCCCGCAGTGCACCAAGGCCGCCAGCGGCCTGGGGACTGCTGATAAAGCCATTATTGACGAAGCCAGCCCGGTCGAAGCGGGGCTCCGCACAGGAGGCTGTGTCCCCGACCCCACGCCCCGCAAGGGGGCAGCGGCCCCCTTGACCCGCGCATTCGGGGACAAGGCCATTGTTTCGGGCTTTATCATCAGTCTGAAGTCCTCTAGCGGCCCACCCTTGTCCAGGCCGGCCAGAAAACCGAGGGTGTCTTCGGAAATCAGGCTTCCCCTCGGTCCGGGGCCGTTGTTGTCCAGATCCGTCAAGGCTATCAGGGTGAATTCCGGAAAAACGCGCGCCGTTCCATCCTCCAGAGCGGCAATGCCCTGCGCTTCAAGAAGCGCCCTGGTCCGGGCGCGGTTTTCCGGGCCGAAATCGCCGCTGTGATTGTTGGCAAGGCTGACCGCCGCGCAATTGATGTCCCGCAAAAGCGCCAGAGTCGCCTTTTCCGGCATGCACAGCCGGGGAGCCGCCGCCGCGCCCCTCTTTTGTCCGGATGTTGTGTCGGACGGGCCGCCCTCGGGGCACTCGGGCAACAGCACGCCTTCAAAATTCAGGATAAGCGGCCGCCCGCCGGTGATGTTCAGAATCCGTTCCGCCAGAACGGCCCGTTTTTCCGGCTGCTCCACATGCTTTTGCAGATAGCGGCCGGTAAAAAAATCCCCGCCCAGCACATAGCCCGGAAGCCCCTGCGGCACGGGCAGCGTGTCCGGGCTGTAGACCTGCACGATATAGCTGGTGGTTTTGTCCGGCAACGGCTCGCCCGGCGGCAGGTATTCGCAGGCGTTGTGGTTGGCCGTGACCAGCAAACGGGCGCCGAAACGCTCCCGCTGCAACTTCATCTGCAGGTACTGCGCGGCTCTGGAGTCCAGATGCGAAGGCTGGTGCAGCGAGAGGATCAGATCTTCCCGGCCCGAGGCCAGCACCCGCAGGGTTTCGCCATCCTTGGCCACGGCTTCGGGCCAGGGCAGGTAGTGGGAAAAGTCCGTGCTCTGCAAAAGCAGAGTGTTTTCCGTCAGCAGGGGCAGAAGGCTTTGCGCCAGGCTGTCCCACTGATCGCGGTCCGAGGAAACGGAAAGGGCCACGGGCAGAACGGGCGTATCGGGAAACATGGCGGCCAGAAAAGGCAGCAGGGCTCGCACCCCGTGTTCGTGGGAAAAAAGGTTTGACGAGGATACCAGGGGATTGGCCAGCAGCGCGGCCGCGCCCGCCCGATCCAGGGGCACGGGGCCAAGGCAGGTGAGAAAATCCCGCCCGGGAACGCTGAACGGCGTTTTGCCGCGCTTGTAATGCTCCGGGCTGATCAGGATGATGCGCTCATAGCGTTGCCCGCGCAGTCCGGCCAGGCCCTCGGCCATAAGATCGGCGGCCAGAAGATGGTGCGGCAGGGTAAGGCCCGTCACGCGTCCGGCCCGGGGGGGAACCGCGCGCGCTTTTTCCATGGCCCGCAGAAAAGGACTCTTGTCCGTGTACAGAAGGGGAAAAGGCGGGGCTTCCGGCGCGGCCCAGGCCGGGGAGGTCGCCCCGGCCTGGAGCAGGCCGAAAAAACAAAGGCAAAGCACCCACAGGCGGTTTTTACGGCTCCAGAACGTCATACCAGAAGTTCCTGGGCGGCAGTTCCCGCATCTCGTTCCGCGTCCACGCTTCCTCGTACACGGTGGGATACGGGCTTCCGGCGTACGCGCGCTGCTTCCACGCGCTGTCGGTGAGGCGCGGGCCGTACGGGGTGATAAACTCCCTGTGGGTATAAGCCACGCCTATGGTCACGCGCGGCGCGTCCTGGTTGCCCGCCAGAACGAGCATAAGACGCGGGGCGGCCGTGGCTTCGTAGACGATGACCGGCGGTTTGTTGGGGTCGTTCAGATTGGCCGTTTGCACGTCCACGATCAGGCCGGACTGGACGTCCTGCTCGGTCCGCACGCTCGACCCCTTGGGCGCGGCCATGTGCTGAAGGGTTATTGCCCGCATGGCCTCATAGTCGTCGTCGCTTAAGACTTCCCCGCGCAGTTCCTTTTCCGCCAGGGCCGCGCACAGGGCGACGGCATCCCGGAAAAGGCGCAGGGAGCCGTATTCCTCCAGATCTTCAGGATAGAGACCGTAGCGGGTGAAGCCGGCGATAACGTAGTCCACAGTGCCGAGCAGGGAATGCCAGAACACGGGATTCGGCTCCACAAGGCCCTTGGGAACGGGCGGCGACGTTTCGTCGTCCCCGCCCTCGCCGGCCTCGGCGTAGTTGGGCTTTTCGTACAGCAGGGTATCGTGCTTCAGCTCCGTGTACGAGCCCATGAAGCTTTCCAACTGCTTGGCCCCAAAGGCGGCGTCCCGCATATAAAGCGGGTAGCCTTCGCCGTAGGCGGCGGTAAGGTTGCCGAGCAGGCGCAGCCAGAGCGCGCCGATGGAACTGTGCCAGCTTGCCTCTGATTCCTTTTGCAGGGCCAGGGCCAGGTTGTCCAGGCGCGCCTTGAGCACGGCCACAGCTTCGACCGCTTCAGGCGGAATGTTTTCCGGCGAAACGACCTTGCCCCCGTCCGGAGCGGGATCGCCCTCCAGGGTGGCGTTGGGCAGACCTTGCCAGCTCAAAAGCCCCTGCTTGTCCAGAAGCCCGCGCGCGTACTCGCTGCCCAGAACAGCGGGCACCCACAGGCCGGAGGTGACCACGGGCAACTTTTTCTGCTCCGGCGTGTTCTTCCAGGACAGTTCGTCGCTGATGAGCCAGGGAATGGTGAACCGCTGCGGCAGCACGCACAGCACGCTTGTGGCGCCCATGGTCTGCAGATCGGCGAAATACGGCGTTGACGCTTTGAGAGAACCGATATTGTCCCGCAACTTCGCCAGCACGGCCGTATCCGAGGCTACGCCCGGCGCCAGGGCCTCGGCCCCGGCGTGCTGCCGCACAAACGCCTGCCATTCCGGGTAGCTGGCGGCATCGGGCGAACCCACGAAAAAGCCGCTGATCTCCATGATCGTTCGCCAGGAATCAAGGGGATCATGATCCAGCTTTTCTTTGCCCGCGCCCTTGTATGACATGACCAAAGCGAAATTCAGCGCGTCCTTCACGCCGGGTTCCGTTTTCAGATTCCAGCCGGCCTGGCCAAGCTGGATCATGGCCCGGAAATAGGCGCGGGAAATGGGACTGCCCTCATAATGCCCGCGCGGCTGGAACTGGGTGTAGTCAATCTTGTCGCCGCCGTAGGCCGGGACCAGCCCCAGCAGGGAAGGCGCGCGATCTTTCGCCCCGTAGATGCGTTTCAGTTCTTCGACAATGGCGTCGGCGGTTTTTGGACTGAAAGAATGCTTGTATTCCTTGTTGAACAGGGCCAGGGCGCGTTCCAGACTGTCCGCCCGGTCGCCGGCCTTGGGTTCTTCCTCTCCGCGCGCTTTAGCCAGCGTGTCCGCGTCGTAAAGGTACTCTTCCAGATTCTTTGTATCATTTTCATGGTACATCAGAATCCCGCCGGGCAGGGAGGTGTTGCGCATAAGAATGAGGGGCACAACGAGTTGGGCCTGCAGGCGTTCCCAGTCGGCCTCGGCCGCCTTGCCCGCCGAGGCGCGCAGGGCAACGGCGTTGGCATACAGCCCGCCGAGCATCCGGTACAGGGAGCGGCTCAACTCCGTCTGCTCCATATTCTTCAGGCGCTCGACAAAAAAGGCGTGCAGCGCGTGCAGAAAGGGATCCGGCCCCACGAACACGCCGGCGGCCGGCTGGCGGTTCATAATGTTGCTGCCGCCGCCAATTTCATCGAACAGGCCCAGCATTTCGTCATAGCCGGGAGAGTAGGCGGCGGACGGCGGCGACTGCAGAATATGCGCCGCCCTGGGCAGAAGCACAAAGCGGTGTTTTTCCAAATAGTTCTTTTCGGCCTCGCTCAATCCGCCCACACGCGCCGCCACGGCCTCAAGGTTCGCGGCTTTGCTCAAAGCAAAGCGCTCTTCCTTGAAGGCGGGGGTCACGGTGTTTTTCCAGGCTTCCTGGGGCGAGGAAAAGGACTGGACGCTCACGGGGCGAAGCGGCACGGCCGGAGCGGCGGCCAGGGCCGGGCCGCCAAAAGCGGCGCAAGTCCACAATAAGCATAACGCCAGCGCGAGCGACGCGCCGGCCCGTTGCGAAAAGGCGGCAAAAAGCGGCAATCGATACGAGCGGCTACTCATAAGGCCTCCGATAGGGAAAAGTATTTTCCACGGCTAAATGGCAAAATATTGGGCAGCACGGAACCATACTGAGGAGAAATTGCAACAGGCATGCCAGAAAAAAAAACGCTGGCGGGAGGGCGAACGACCGCGCCCGCCGGAAAGGACCGCAACGCGCGCGGCCATTTACATTTCATGCACCTGCCGCCGGGGACGCTCTTTTCGCGTTTACTGGGCGGGCGATTCGCGCACGTCAACGACCCGCACTTCAAAGGTCTTCATATTGTCCGGCACTTTGGTGAAGACGATGGCAAAGCTTACGCGGCCCTGGGGGGGGATGTTGGTGTTATTGGTAAGGATGGCGATGCGGTTGTTGAGGGTTTCTTTCAATTCCGCTTCGGAGAGATACTGGAGCTGAAAAAGGGTCAGGGGCACGCCGCAGAGCTGGCGTACCTGGGCCAGAACGCGTTTGTTGTCGTCCATAAGCCGGGCTTCCACGGCCACGTATTCCTTGGGGGTTTGGGAAACGTTGACGGCCGAGCCCTGGATAACGGCGATACGGCCGATTTTGGCGTTATCGACCACGAACTGGCGCACTTCGTCAAGGGATATGCCGGCAATGAGGCGTTCGTGTTCCGCCTGCTGATCCGAGCGCCCGCCGGCGGTTTCGGGGGTTTTGGCCGTAACGCCGGTGGAAGGGGCGGTAAGGGAGCGGTAAATGCGAAAACCGCCGTAGCCGAGTACAAGCAGCAGGCAGACGGCGGCGGCCGCGATCAGGGCCGGGAGACGCTTTTTCCAGAAGGGAACGGACACGGCCGGGGGCACTTCCGGCGCGGCGGCATCGCCCGAGGCGGGCCCGAATTCATCGACCGCCGCCGGCGGCTCGGGCATGGGAAAGATATTGCCGCACTGGGAGCAGCGCGCTTTTTTCCCGGGCCGGTAAAGCTCTTCGGGCAACGAAAAACTGGTTTCACATCTGGGGCAGGCAATTATCATATGGGCCTCGCGCAAGTGCAAAAGAGCGGGAACAACCGGAAGCGGCGGCATCCGGCGGCCGGGCGGTCAAAGGCCGGGCCGTGAAATCTTCTATCGGTAAAGCCTCGTCTCGACGTATTTACTCTTCTATAACCGCGGTGTAAATGGCCGGCAATTCCCGGCAGCGCTCGGCGTAATCCAGCCCGTAGCCGACAAGGAACCCGGACGATACGGAAAAACCCGCAAAATCCACGCGCACGTCCACTTCCCGGCGTTCCGACTTGTCCACCAGCGCGGCCACGCGCAACGAGGCGACGCCGCGCGCCTCCACCTGGCGCAAAAGAAAATCCATGGTCCGGCCGGAATCCACGATGTCTTCCACCAGAATAACGTCCTTTCCGGCCAGGGCAAGCTCCACGTCCTTGGAAAAGCTGATCTCGCCGGAAGAGGTGTCGCCCCGGCCGTAGCTGGCCAGGCGCACAAAATCGATTTCGGGGCTGACCGTAACATGTTTGACCAGATCAGAAAAGAACATAAAGGCGCCCTTGAGCACGCACACCAGCACCAGTTGGCGGCCGGCGTACAGCTCGTTTATCCGGCCGGCCAGTTCCCTGATCCGTTGGTCGATCTGTTCGGCCGTGAACATGGGCACAAGTTTTGTAATCCGCATGGGCGTCTTTCGTTTTTACCGCTTTGGAAAAAGCGGCGTTTTTTCCGGCAACGCGGCCGGCATTGGGTATGCGCTCTCAATATCCCGTTGCATGGCTATTTCGTCGCAGTCCGGAAACTTGGGACAGTGGATGCAGTCGGCCCAGATTTTTTGCGGCAGCACGTCCTTGCCCACTTCGACAAAGCCCATTTTACTGAAAAATTCCGTTTTATACGTCAGGGTGAACAGGCGGCGGATGCCGAGAGCGCGCGCGTCCTCCAGGCAGCCGTCCACAAGAACGCGGCCGTAGCCCTTGCCGCGCAGTTCCTCGCGCACGAACAGCGAGCGGATTTCCGCCAGGTCTTCCCAGATCACGGCCGCGGCGCAGCAGCCCACAATGACGCCGTCCTTGTCGCGCAGCACGCGAAAGTCGCGGACGTGGTTGTACAGATCCGAAAGCGGGCGCGGCAGCAGTTGTCCCGTGGCGGCCGCGGCCAGCAGCAGGGCGTGCACGCCCTTGATGTCGCCCACGAGGGCGCGTTGCATCGTGTATTCCATGAAAGCTCCGGATCGGAAATAGTACAACTTGCCATAAGATTTTCCACCGGCGCCTGATCTGCAAAATGGGGGTTTCCAAAGGGAGTCACTCCCTTTGGCCGCCGGAGGCAATACTACTCTTGGGCAACTTCAAAATTACTGTGATCTGGAATCGGCGCGGCGGGCGCCACACCGAAGCCAACCCCGGCGCGGGGCCGGGGTTGGCTGATGTCTTGGCGGCCGCGAGGACCGCGCCGAAAACTTTTCCGAACAGCGAAAAGCGCGCGCAAGACCGGCAAAAGCGGGCCGGCGCGGGCGCTCACTCGCTATTCGGCCATGATTTCCTTGATGGCCTTGCTCAAATCCGCTTCATCCACCAGGCCCCTGTGGTTGACCACAAGTTCGCCCTTTCGGTTATAGATGAGCAATTGCGGCACGGCCGTCACGCCCACGCGTTCCACAAAGTCGCCCTTGGCCAGCATGACCGGATAGGTAATTTTCATCTCGCCCATATAGTTGGTCAGGGCCTTGGGCTCCCTGTCCACGGAAATGCCGATGATCACGACGTCTTTTTCCGAAAAAGCCCGGCGCACCTTGATCAGCCCGGGAATTTCCTCCCGGCAGGGCGGGCACCAGGAGGCGAACACGTTCACCACCACAACCTTGCCCGGTTCGTCGGCAATGCGCTTGAGCAGCCCGCCGGCGTCTATTTCGGGAACGCTTTTGGCCGAGGCGGCAAAGGCCCCGTCCACCATGATCAGGCTGGCGATAAGCCAGGCCGCGAGCAAAACAATCCTGGAACGGCGCATACTCTCTCCTCCTCAAATATTCGGACAGCAGGGCTCTCTCCCGAGCCGTCGCACAGGCGGCGGAGGGCGGCGCAAAGGATTTCCTTCGGCCGGTGGCATCCCCCCGGAGACATTCCCCGATACACCCGGATTACCACTGTACAGCAGACACGGCCTTCCGTCCAGTATCCGGAGCTGTTATAGCGGCACTTGGGGACAAATATTTGCCAGCCTATTCTCCAGATAACGTCCGGGCCAGGCGCACGGCGTCCACGGCGTCCCTGGCGTAGTGGGCGCCGATGGAGCGGGCGAAATCGTCCGTGACCACGGCCCCGCCCACCATGACCTTTTTGTCCAGCTTGCGCTCGCGCAGCAAATCGACCGTGTCGCGCATGCGCACCATGGTGGTGGTCATCAGGGCGGACAGGCCGATCAGGGCGGCGTCGCGGGCCACGGCCTCTTCCACCACCTTTTCGGCCGGCACGTCCTTGCCCAGATCCACCACCTCGAAGCCGTGGTTGCCGAGCATGAGGCTGACGATGTTTTTGCCGATGTCGTGCACGTCGCCTTCCACCGTGGCCAGCACGATCACCGGCCGGACCTGCTCGCGCGAGTCCGCGGCGAGCAGCGGCCGCAGATGGGCGAACGCCGCCTGCATGGCCTCGGCCGAGCGGATCAACTGGGGCAGAAAGTATTCCCGGCGCTCGTACTTGGCCCCCACCTCGGTAATGGCCGGGATCAGGCGCTCGCCCACCAGGACGAAGGGGTCGGCCCCGGCGTCCAGAGCGGCGCGCACCAGGCGCAGGGTGTCTTCCTTGCGGCCGGCGATCAGGGCTTGCTCGATACTTTCCGGCCCGCTTCCCGGACCATTTTCCGGCATGCCCGCGCCGGGAGCTCCGCCAGCGGCCGGCGAAGCCGCCCCGCCCGGCCCGGACGTACCCGATCCGGCGCTTTTCCAGTTGGCGTATTTGCCGATAAAGTGCTCCGCGCCTTCGTCGTGCCCCAACAGCAGGTTGGCCGCGTCCAGGGTTTCCATGAGCCGGGCGTTGCCGGGATTGGCGATGCAGCCGGAAAGCCCGGCCCCGGCGGCCAGGCCCAGAAAGCCGGCGTTGATCATCTCCCGCGCCGGCAGGCCGAAGGAAATGTTGGACAGCCCGCACACGGCGGGCAGCTTCAGGGTTCCCGCGCAGTAGCGGATAAAGTCCAGGCACTCGCGGCCGGCTCCGGGGCTGGAGGATGCGGCCAGCACCAGGGCGTCCACCACGGCCAGGGAACGCGGCACGCGCAAATCTTCCATCTGGCGCAGCAAATCCTCCACAATGGCGATGCGTTCCGAGGCTTTTACCGGCAGATCCCTGCCGCGCAGGGGCAGCAGGATGAAGGGCGCGCCAAAGTCGCGGCACAGCGGGCCCAGGCGCTCCATGCGGCCGGCTTCGCCGCTGATGGAATTGACCAGGGCCGAGGCCGGGTATTCGGCCAGGGCTTTTTCCATGGCCTCCATGTTGGAGGAATCCAGGGCCAGGGGGATGCGGCAGCGGCCGGCCAGGCGCGACACCAGTCCGGGCAGGCAGGCGCTTTCGTCCACCATGGGCGCGCCCACGTTCACGTCCAGCACGTGCGCGCCGGCGGCGATCTGCTCGTCGGCCAGGCGCAGGGCGGTTTCGAATTCCCCGGCCAGCAGTTCGGCGCTGAGCTGCTTCTTGCCCGTGGGGTTGATGCGCTCGCCGATAACGCGCAGCGGCTGCCCCGCCCCGATGCGCAGCACCTGCGAGCGGGACGTGAGCGCAATGCCCGGCAACGCGGGGCGCGCTTGCGGTGCGGGCAGAGAGTCGATTTCATGGCGCAGGGCGGCGATGTGATCCGGGGTGGTGCCGCAGCAGCCGCCCACCACCTGCACGCCTTCGGCGGCAAAGGCGGCGGTCAGAACGGCGAACTCGGCCGGCGGCAGGGGAAAGACGGTTTGGCCGTTTTCCAGCGCGGGCAGGCCGGCGTTGGGCTGCACCATCACGGGCGCGGGCGAAAGGCGCAGCAGTTCGGCCACGGCCGCGCGCATTTCCACCGGCCCGGCGCTGCAATTCATGCCGATAAGGTCAACGCCCATGTTGGCCAGGGTGGCCGCGCACACGGCCACATCCGAGCCGGTAAGGGTCACGCCGGCCTCGTAGGTCATGGAAACGGCCACGGGCAGGTCGCATTCCCGACGCGCGGCCATGACGACGGCCCTGGCCTCGGCAATGTCGAACTGGGTTTCGGCCAGCACCAGATCGATGCCGCCTTCGAGCAATCCGCGTATCTGTTCCTGAAACGCGGCCACCATGTCCTCAAAGGACAAATCGCCGAGCGGGCGCAGAAACTTGCCCGTGGGCCCGACGCTTCCGGCCACGAACACGGGCCGCCCGGCGGCCTCGGCCGCCGCCCTGGCCGCTTGGGCCATGCGCCGGTTGAACCCGGCCACGGGTATGTCCGGGGGCAGTTTGAAACGCGTGCCGCCAAAAGTGTTGGTGGTGAGCACGTCCGCGCCGGCCTTGAGATAATCGGCGTGAATGCCGCGCAGGGTTTCCGGATTGGCCAGGCAGAAGACCTCGGGATTTTCGCCCGGCTTGAGGCCCCTGGCCTGGAGCATGGTGCCCATGGCGCCGTCGAACAGCAGGCGGGAACGGGATGTCAGGGCGTGGCGGAAACAGGGCATAGGCTACTCCTCAAAAAAATGGCGTGTAAATTCACTGTGAAGTGCCGGCTTCCCGGTCAAATCCGCACCAGTAAAAATCACCCAAATGCGCGGGTCAAGGGGGTCGCTACCCCCTTGCGGGGTGCAGGGGCGGAGCCCCGCTCTCGTGGACTGGCCCCATCCTCAAAGTCTTTTAACTTTGGGCCAAGCAGCCGGGGCCGCTGGTTTGCATTTACTGAAAAACGTTGAAAAGAACAAATAAAAAGTCTATAGTCTGAGATTGTCACCTGTCAGCCTTTTGGCACGACAGAGAATCCTCAACCGGCAAATCCGCATCATGGCAAAACCGAGCAACACAGCGCAAAAACGGGAAAAAGCGAAAGCCGTTTCCGGGGTTTCCGGCCGTAAGTCCGCTTCCGGCAAAAGCCGGGATGCGGCCGAGGCCGATCTTTCCGGCGATCCCGAACTGCTGGACGAAGATTCGGAAGACGCCCTTGACGAACTGGATTCGGCCGGCGACAATCCGCTTCTTGATCTGTCCGACCCGGATTTTTCCGATCAGGATTCGGCGCTCGATTTGTCCGACGATTCCCGGGGGTCTTCGCCCAACCTGCCCAGCCTGCCCCTGGACTCGCCCCGCGCCCTGGCGCGCTTTTCGCGCAATCCGCCGGAACGCGCCCGCGACAGCCTGCACCTCTATTTGCGGGAAATCAACCGCTTTCCCCTGCTCCAGCCCGAGGAAGAACTGGCCCTGGCCCGCAAGGTGCGCGACACGGGCGACCCGGACGCGGCCTTTCGCCTGGTTTCCTCGCACCTGCGGCTTGTGGTGCGCATAGCCATGGACTTTCAGCGCCGTTGGATGCAAAATGTTCTGGATCTGGTGCAAGAGGGCAACGTGGGCCTGGTGCGCGCGGTGAGCAAATTCGACCCGGAAAAGGGCATAAAGTTTTCGTATTACGCCAGTTTCTGGATCAAGGCCTATATTCTCAAGTTCATCATGGACAACTGGCGCCTGGTCAAAATCGGCACCACCCAGACCCAGCGCAAGCTGTTTTACAACTTGAACAAAGAGCGCCAACAGCTCATCTCCCAGGGCTACGACCCGGATTCCGCCATGCTGGCGGAACGCCTGAACGTGAGCGAAGAACAGATTGTGGAGATGGAGCAACGCCTGGACGCCTCGGACATGTCCCTTGACGCGCCCATGAGCGACGAGGATTCCGGCGGGGCCTCCCGCATGGACTACCTGCCCGCCCTTGGGCCCGGCATTGAGGAAACCCTTGGCAACAGCGAAATGTCGCACATGGTGCGCGAACGCCTGCAATCGCTCGTGCCCAGCTTGAGCGACAAGGAACAGTATATTCTGGAGCACCGTCTGCTCTCGGACGAGCCCGTGACCTTAAGGGAAATAGGCGACATGTTCCACATCACCCGCGAACGGGTGCGCCAGATCGAAGCCAGGCTCCTGCAAAAGGTGCGGGATCACCTGTTCAGCAACATCAAGGACTTTTCACGCGACTGGATAGAACAATAATGGCAGCACGACCCCTTGCGCTTTTTCGTCGTCTTCAGTCCGTCTTTTTCACCGCCAAACGCGCTTGGCCGCGCGTTCTTTCCGGCGGCCGCGAACTCCTGCGCCCGGCCCTGCTCGCGCTTGCGATCGCGGCCTTTTTGCCGGCGTCGCCCTGTTTTTCCGGCCAGGCCGGCCAGCCGGTTTCCCCGGCCGGCGGCAACCCGCAAGACGCCGCCCGGCGCATGGACCCCTCGGCCTGGAAGCTCAGCCCGGATGCCGAGCGCCTCTACTATTACCTGCTGCTGGCCGACGGATTGAGCGACAACTCCCGGCTGGCCGTGGACACCGCCCTTAAAGGGCTGCTCAAGCTCGACCCCTCCCTGCCCGTGTTTCAGGACGGCGCCACCATCTTTCTGACCAGGGGCGAATTCGACGATGCCGAGGAAATCGCCCTGCGAGGCTTGAAGCGCTTTCCCGGCGACGCCCTGCTCACCCTGCTCCTGGCCGGCGCTTACAGCGAAAACGGGCAGGAAGCCAAAGCCATGGGCCTGCTTGAGGACCACCTGAAGAAAAATCCGGGCCAGCGCGAAGCCACCGAAGAGTTGGTCCGCCTGTACCTGAAGGAAGGCCAGCGCGAAAAAGCCGCCGGCCTGCTTGCCAACATGCCGGAAAAGGATCAGGGGCCCGAGGCCGTGCTGTTCCGGGCCAAGGTGCTGTCCTCTCTCGGCCGCCCAGCCGAGGCCCTGGACCTGCTGAACCGCCAACTCGCCAAAGAACCCGGCTGGTACGAGGGCTGGATAGAACTCGCCCTGCTCCAGCACCGGGAAAAGAACCTGCCGGAGGCCGTCAACGCTTTCAAAAAAGCCGCCGCCATCTCTCCGGACACCCCGGAGCTCTGGTTCCGCATCGCTCTGCTCCAGATCGAGCGCAAACTTCCCGCCGAAGCCCTGGAAGCCCTCGGCAACATAGACTCCTCGCCCGACATGCTCGTGCAGGCGGCTCTGCGCCTGGCTGACGGCCAATATTTCGCGGAAGCCGAAACCGTGCTCGGCCAGGCGGCCAAAAACGGGGCCAATCCCGACGAGGTTTCCCTGTTCCTGTCCGTAATCAAGCAGGAATCGGCCGAAGACCCCCTGGTCGGCCTGGAGCCGCTGGAAAGCATTCCCCCGTCCAGCCCCCTGTATCCCGCCGCCCTGCAGCAAAAGATCCGCATTTACCTTCAGGCCAGGCAGTACGACAAGGCCCACGCCGTGGCCGCCGACGCCCGCAAGCGCTTTCCCGACAACAAGGAACTCTGGGGCCTGGAAGCCTACGCCCTGGTCAAGCTCAACAAGGGCGCGGAAGCGGAAAAAACGCTCAAAAAAGCCCTGGAACGCTACCCCGACGACGAGGAACTGCTGTTCACCCTTGGCTCCGTGCAGGACGAGACGGGCAAAAAAGACGAGGCCATGAAAACCATGGAAGGGATCATCGCCGTCAATCCCAAGCATACCCAGGCCCTGAACTACGTGGGCTATACCCTGGCGGAAAAAAACACCGATCTGAAACGCTCTCTGTCCCTGATCACCGCCGCCCTTGAGCAAAACCCGGACGCCGACTACATCGTCGATTCCCTGGCCTGGGTGCAGTACCGCCTGGGCAACATGGAAGAAGCCTGGAAGGCCATCACCCGTTGCATCAGCCTGGGCGGCGACGACCCCACCATCTGGGAACACTACGGCGACATCGCCAAGGCCATGGGCAAACGCGAGGAAGCCATAAAAGGCTACACCGAGGCCATTGCCCGCAAGCCGGCCAATATGGGCGAAATACGCAAAAAACTTTCCGACCTGCAAAAAAAGTAGGGCCGAGCCAGCGCCATGACAGTATACACCTTTCGGCGTTTCGCCTTTCTGTTTCTGCTCCTGCTCTGCTCCGCCTGCTCCCTGCACACGGCCGGGCCAAAATCCGACGCCGGCGGACAGCCTGAATCCGGCGACAAGGCCGCCCGCCTATGGCAGCGCTACACGGCCAGAGCCGCCGTGGCCCAAAGCATCACCGGCCCGTTCCGCGTGTCCGCCAACTTGCGCTACACGGCCGCCTCGGGCGAAAGCACGCGCGTGTCCGCTCTGCTCTGGGGCAACGGCAAGGCCGCTTCCCCCTACCCGTTGCGCCTGGACCTGCTGGCCGGCATCGGCTCCGTGGTGGCCAAAATCCGCGAGGATTCCACAAGCTTCGTCGCCTTTGCCCCGGACGACAAAACCGCCTACACCCACGCCCGCGACGACCGCACCCTGGTCTCATTCGGCGTGCCCATTCCCCTGGCCCTGGACGACCTGACCCTGCTGCTTACCGGCCACGGCGACAAGCTGTTCCTGCCCGCCGGCACCCGCACCGACTCCGGCGTGCCCCCGGAACACAACCTTACCGCCGATGGCGCCAGCTATCTGATCAACAACGCGCCCCTGCCCGGCATACTGGAACTTTCCGACACCGGCGCGCCCGTGGCCTGGCACGAACAGCGCGCGGACGGCTGGCGCATCGAAATCGAACCCGAGGACGAAAACCCCCTGCTGCCGCGAAAGCTGCGCATATCGCACCCCAAAGGGTACTCCGCCCTGATCCTGGTCAAAGAGGTATCACGCGTGTCCCCGCCCTATACTACCACCCAGATGGACCTCCCCCTCCCCCCCGGCACGGCCGTGAAGCCGCTGGAGCGGTGATGAGGGGGTGAGAGTGAAGAGCTTTTAAATGATGTTTATGTCTTGACTCTTTGTTTTATAAGGAGAAACCATGATTGCCGGCACCCTGTTCATCGCTTCGGATCACGCGGGCTTTACGCTTAAAGAGGCCTTGCGCCGGCACCTTGAAGCCAAAGGCTGGAAAGTGGAAGATCTGGGCGTCCACTCGCGGGAAAGCTGCGATTACCCGCTCTTTGCCGACGCCCTCTGCCGCGAGGTTCTGCGCACCGGCCACAAAGGGATTCTGATCTGCGGCACCGGCGTGGGCATGTCCATGGCCGCCAACCGGCACAAGGGCATCCGGGCCGCGCTCTGCACCCACGAGTTCCACGCCGCCGCCACCCGGGCCCACAACGACGCCAACGTGCTCTGCCTGGGCGAGCGCGTTACCGCCCCCGGCCTGGCCTGCATCCTGGCCGACATTTTTCTGGGCACGGAATTCGAAGGCGGCCGCCATCAGCGCCGCATCGGCCTGCTTGATCCCTCATAGCTCGGATAGAGTTATATTTTTATACACAGCAACCTTTCCGACAACGTTCGCTCGAGGACCCCTCATGCAGCTCTACAATACGCTCACGCGCCAGAAAGAAGCCTTCACCCCTCTGCGGCCCGGCAAGGTCGGCATGTACGCCTGCGGCATCACCGCCTATGACTTCTGCCACATTGGCCACGCCCGCTCGGCCATTGTTTTTGACGTGCTGGCCCGCTATTTGCGCCACCTCGGCCTTGACGTCACCTTTGTCCGCAACTTCACGGACGTGGACGACAAAATCATCGCCAGGGCCAACAAGGAAGGCGTTTCCGGCCAGGATCTCTCCGAGCGCTTCATAGCGGCCTTTCACGAGGACATGGACCGCCTGGGCGTCATGCGCGCCACCATCGAGCCCAAAGCCACCGAGCACATCCCGCAGATGATCGCCCTGTGCGAAAACCTGATCGCCAAAGGCAAGGCCTATTCCACGCCTTCCGGCGACGTGTACTTCCGCGTGCGCGCTTTTGACGGCTACGGCAAACTTTCCGGCCGCAGCGTGGACGATCTGCGCTCCGGCGCCCGCATCGCCCCGGGCGAGGAAAAGGAAGACCCCCTCGATTTCGCCCTCTGGAAAGGGGCCAAACCGGACGAGCCCTTCTGGCAGAGCCCCTGGGGCAAAGGCCGGCCCGGCTGGCACATCGAATGCTCGGCCATGAGCGAGCAGCACCTGCCCCTGCCCCTGGATATCCACGGCGGCGGCCAGGATCTCATCTTTCCCCACCACGAGAACGAGGTCGCCCAGACCGAGGCGGCCACGGGCAAGGAATTCGCCCGCTTCTGGGTCCACAACGGTTTTGTGCAGATAAACGCGGAAAAAATGTCCAAGTCGCTCGGCAACTTCAAAACAATCCGCGACATCCTGGAACAGTATCTGCCCGAAGTGCTGCGCACGTTTCTGCTCGCCCGCCACTACCGCAGTCCCGTGGACTTCACCCCCGATGCCGTGGACGAGACGGAAAAAAACCTCAAGCGCCTGTACGAGACCCTGGCCCTGCTCGACGATTTCCTGGCCGGACCCGAACCCAAGGGCGGCAAGCTGCCCGACGACCTGAAACGGGAATTCGCCGACCACATCGACGGCTGGACCGTCGCCATGGACGACGACCTCAACACCGCCGCCGCCATCGGCCAGATGAACGGCCTGTTGCACCTGATCAACCGCGTGCTTGACGACAAAGCCCTGCGCAAAAACGCCGAAGCCCGCGCCGCCCTGAAAGACGCGCGGGAAAAGTTCGCCGTCTGGGGCCGCGTGCTCGGCGTGGGCCTGTTGCCCCCGCGCGACTTCCTGGCCGATCTTAAAAACTGCCGGGCCAAGCGCAAAAACATCGACCTCGAGCAGGTGCAACGCCTGATGCGGGATCGCCAGACCGCCCGCCAGAACAAGGACTTCGCCGCCTCCGACCAACTGCGCGACAGCCTGGCCGCCTTGGGCGTGGAAGTCCGCGATACGCCGCAAGGCGCGGTATGGGATGTGATCTAGGGAAACACTGATTTTTTCCGTTTGGCGGCGTTGCTCGCCTTTTTTAAAGCGGGGCAGGACGGAAGAGTCCAGCCCCGCTTTAAAAAAGACTTGCGCCTTGCCAAACGAAAAAACTCAGCGTTTCCCTGGTGTTGTGTACGGCGTAAAAGAGAAGAAAAAAAAGAGAGAAACGCAAACGCGACGCTCTCCGCATACTTCGCGGGCGGCGTTGAGCCGTAAAGAAAACATTCGTTCGAGCGGAAGCACTGGCCTTATCAACGACTCTCTGCTACTCATACTAAAAAGTTTGAAGGATGGGATGGGGGGCGTGGGGGAAAGGGAAGGAAACGTGGGGTGTTCCCCCCTTTTCAAAAGTTTCCTTCCCTTCCCCCCACACATCTCCACTACCAAAAGGAGGCGCGCATGCGGTCTGTTCTCCGGCAAGGCGTGAGCCTGGCGCTTGTGGGCGCGCTTCTGCTGTCCCAGTGTTTTTTGCCCGCGCGGGCTCTGGCCTGGGGGGAGTTCACGCTCAAGGACGAGAAGGAACTGGGCGAAAAGTTCAACGTGCTCATCCGCTCGCGCCTGCCTATTGTGGAAGACACCGAGGTGGTCGATTATGTGAAAGGCATAGTGAACCGCATTGCCGCCACCATGCCGCCCCAGCCGTTTCCGTTCACGGTCAGCGTCATCCAGCATAACGCCATCAACGCCTTCGCCTGTCCGGGCGGGTATATTTTCGTGCACACCGGCCTGTTGCTGGCCATGAAAAACGAATCGGAAGTGGCCGGGGTTATTGCCCACGAAATGGCCCACGTAACCCAGCGCCACATTGCCGGCCGCATTGAAAACAGCAAGCTTATCGGCATATTGTCGGTTCTTGGCGCCCTGGCCGGCGCGTTTTTGGGCGGGCAGGGCGGCCCGGCGGCCGTGGCCGGTTCCATGGCGGCGGGCCAGGCGGCCATGCTCAGTTACAGCCGGGCCGACGAGCGCGAAGCCGACCAGGTGGGCATGAACTACCTCACCAAAGCCGGCTATCCGCCCCAGGGCATGGTCGGGGCCTTTGAGATCTTAAGCCGCAAGCAGTGGCTCATGGGCAGCGACATTCCCACCTATTTGTCCACCCACCCCGGCCTGTCGGAACGGGTGCGGGACATGGGCGTGCGCGTGTCGCGCGCCAGCGCCCTTCAGCAGGGCAAAAAAGACGACAACGAGCGCTTTTTGCGCGTTCAGGCCCTGGTACGGGCCCGTTACAGCGATCCCCTGCCGGCGTCCCAGATCCTCGCCCAGCAGGTGCGGGGGCCCAACAGGTGCGTGGCCCTTATGGGCCAGGGCATTCTGGCTTCGCGGCAAAACCGCATCAACGACGCCACCGCCCATTTCGATCAGGCCATGGCCTGCGCACCCCAGGACGAACTGATCGTGCGCGAGGCCGGGCGCTTTCACTACACCAAGGGCGACAGACTCAAGGGCGCCACCCTGCTGGAGCGGGCCGTGTCCATGAACCGCAACGACACCTTTGCCCTGTTCTTCCATTCCCGCAGTCTGGCCGATTCGGGCAAAACCGCCGAGGCCCTTGACTACGCAAGACAGGTGATGCGCAAGGTGCCGGAAGATTCCGAGGTGCAGGAACTGGTGGCCCGACTGTACGGCGAAAGCAACCAGATGTTCCGGGCCAACCTGCATATGGCGTACAGCGGGCTTTACGAAAACAAGGAAAGTAAGGTAAAGCAATTCATGGACAAAGCCAAAGCCCTGGCCAAAACGCCGGAGGAAAAAGACAGCTTTGCCCGTTTTGAAAAACAGTACAAGGAACGCAAGCAGTTCTGGAAATGATTGGCGCGCGATACATCCGGACAAACCGGCGTTGCGTTCGCAAAGACATCGGCCCGGCCAAAGGCCGCGCCGTCCATCGTTCCAAACCCGAAAACACCGGACCGGAACAAACAGCTTCCAGCAATTGAGGCATATCCATGCGCACACGATTTTTCTCTCTTTTCGGGGCCGGTTCGGCCCTGGTCCTTACCCTGCTGCTTTCCTCCGCCGCGCTGGCGGCGGAAAAGCGCGCCCCCCTGCTTCTGGAAGGGAAAAAAACCCTGTTCCAACGCGTGGTCACCCATCCGGGAACGGCCATGACCGCCGGGGCCGACGCCAATTCCTCCGTGGTGCAGCGGTCGGTCAAGCCTTTCAGCGTCCTGTACGTGTACGACCGCAAGAACGGATTCCTGGAAGTCGGCCCGTCCAGCAGCGCCGCCCAGGGCTGGATCGCGGCCGACAAAGCCACTGACTGGCCCCAGGCCATGACCCTTTTGTTCACGGAGCGCACCGGCCGCATGCCCGTGCTCTTTTTCAAGGAACAGAAGGCCCTTGAGCAGATCTGCGCCGCCAATGACCTGAAAGAGCGCCTCAAAAGGCTTGAAACCCAGGTGGGAGAAGCCCGCCAGGGCAAGCCCGCGCCCGCGGACATGCCCGTGCTCGCGGCCGAGCCGGCCGACAGCGAGGGCGCTGTCTCGCGCAAGCGTTTTTATCTCATGCCCATCAAGAGCATGAGCGAGCCCTTTGAAGGCACCAAGTTTCTCAAGGTGGCCTCCATCGACCCCGGCAGCTCCGGTAAAAAGGGCGGCGACGGCGACGGCAAGGACAAGAACGACGGCAAGCCCGACACCATGCGCACGGGCATTGTGTTCGTCATTGACACCACCATTTCCATGAAGCCGTACATCGATCAGAGCCTCAGCGTGGTCCGGACCGCCTTTGACAACATCCAGCGGGAAAACCTGGGCGAAAGCGTGGGTTTCGCGGTCATCGCCTTTCGCAGCAGCACGGCCAGAAACCCCAAGGTGGGCTACGTGACCATGAAGGTCAGCGATTTCACCACCCTGAAGGACCGTTACAAGCTTGAAGACGCCCTGGCCAAGGTGGAGGAAGCCACGACTTCCACCCACTCCTACAACGAGGACTCCATGGCCGGGGTCAAGACGGCCATAGACTCGTTGAACTGGGGCGACTACCAGTCGCGCGTGCTGGTGCTTATCACCGACGCCGGCCCCCTGCCCCCGGGCGATCCCCTGGCCGGCACGCGCATGGCCCCCACGGAAATGCTCGACTACGCCAAGAGCAAGAACGTGTGGCTTACCGTGGCCCACGTGCGCGCCCCCGGCGGCGCCAAGGACCACGCCTACGCGGAAAAGGCCTACCGGGATCTGACCCGCACCTCTTCCGGCGCGTCCAGCTACATGCCCATTCCCGCGCCCACGCCCAAGGCGGGGGCCGAGAACTTCGCCAAAACGGCCAAGGTGCTGGCCGAAAGCCTGACCAAGGTGGTCAAGGCCACAGCCGCGCGCAAAATGCCGGAAAAACCCAAGCCCCAGGCCAAGGCCACCTCGCCCGAGGATGAAGCCCGCCGCATCGGCGAAACCATCGGTTACGCCATGCAACTCGAGTTTCTCGGCCAGCAGAAGGAAAACCGCGCCCCCAGCGTGGTGGACGCCTGGATCGCGGACATGGACCTGGCCCAGTTGTCCGACAACCAGTACGCGCCCACGGTGGAAGTGGCGGTGCTCTTGACCAAGAACCAACTCAGCGACCTGCAGCGCACCCTGCAAATCATTGTGGACCAGGCGGAGCGCACCAAAAAGACCGATTCCAAGGACTTTTTCCAGAGCATCCTGTCGGCTTCGGCCCAGATGGCCCGCGATCCGGCCGCCTTCAGCGCCAAGCCGGGGCAGAACCTTCAGGAAACCGGCGTGCTGGGCGAATTTCTGGAAGGCCTGCCCTACAAGAGCGACATCATGCTCCTGAAGGAAGACGACTGGTACAGAATGAGCGTGGGCGAACAAACCGCCTTCATCAACCGTCTGAAGTCGCGCATAGCCCGCTATGAGGAGTACGACAAGGACCGCTCCAACTGGGAAAGTTTCGGCGCGGCCGACGCCGGCGACTGGGTCTACCGCGTGCCCTTGAGCGTTCTGCCCTGATCCCATGTCCACAAGCGCGGACGCTCCCTTAATCATCTCCATCCGCTCCCTGCGCAAGGATCGCGCGCAGGGAGCGGACGCGGCATACTCCTTAAGCGTACCGCGTCTTGACGTGCGCCTGGGGGAAAAGCTGCTCATCACCGGGCCCAGCGGCTGCGGCAAAAGCACCCTGCTGGACATCGTCGGCATGGTGCTGCGGCCGGATGCGGTGCGCAGCTTCGTTTTTTATCCCGAAGCCCGGCTCGACGCCGTGGGCGCGCCGGCTCCGCACATGCCCTCCGGCCTTTCCCGGCGGCTTTCCCCGGCCACCGGGGCCGCCCGGCCCAGAAACGTGGCCGCGGCCTGGAGCAAGGAGGACGCCGAGCGCCTGTCCCGCTGGCGCCGCCATGTGGGCTACGTGCTCCAGACCGGCGGCCTGCTGCCCTTTGTGTCCGTGCGCGAGAACATCCTGACCGCCCGCCGGCTGATCGGCGCCTCCGAGGCCGAAGGCTTTTCCTCCCTGCCGGACAAGCTGATCATGTCTCTGGGCATCCGCCATTTGTTGCGCAAGCTGCCGGGCCAGCTTTCCGTGGGCGAGCGCCAGCGCGTGGCCATTGCCAGGGCGCTGGCCGGCAACCCGCCCCTGGTGCTGGCCGACGAGCCCACAGCCGCCCTGGACCCGGCCAACGCTTCCGCCGTTCTGGCTCTTTTTTCCCGCATGGTGGACGAACTCGGCTCCACCCTGATTCTGGTCAGCCATGCCCCGGAGCAGATGCGCGGCATGGGTTTCCGCCGTTTGCGCGTCCAACTGGAAACCACTGTCACCGAAGGCGAAACCGGCACCCTGGCCGTGCTTTCCGACGAGGAACCGGCCCCGGAAACGCACGGCGGATCGGGCGGCGAAACAGGCGAAGTTCCCGGTTTCCCGCCGGCGCATGCATCGCCCGGCACCAACGGCGAGAGGGGGAACGGCGCATGAAATCGCTGCTCCATTCCTTGCGCCTGGCCATGAGCGACTACTGGCACGAGCGCCTGCTTTCGGCCTGCTCCGTGCTCGGCCTGGCCGCCGTGCTGGCCCCGCTGATGGTGCTGATGGGCGTGCAGCACGGCATTATCGCCGCCATGACCGAGCGCCTGCTCAACGACCCGCGCACCCTGGAAATCATCCCCGTGGGCAGCGGCAAATACGGCCCTGAATGGTTCGGCGAGCTGGAATCCCTGCCGGGCGTGGCCTTTGTCGTGCCCCAGACCCGCTCCATCGCCGCCACCATGAGTTTACGCAAACCGGGCGAGCAATCCTTAAGCCAGGTGGTCACGCCGCTTACGGCAACGGGCGGCAACGACCCCCTGCTGTTGCGCTGGGACAAGCCGCGCGCCGTGTGGGTGGATGAAACAAGCGGCACGCCCATGGAAAATTTTTTCGCCACGGCCGAGGCCCGGCCGGCCGTTGGCGTGATCCTGTCCGAATCCGTGGCCCGCAAGGCCGGCGCCGTTGCCGGCAACGTGCTGGAAGGCCGGGTGGACCGCGTGCGCGCCGGCAAGCGCGAATCGGCCGGGCTGCCCGTGCGCGTGCTGGCCGTGCTGCCGCCCGAAGCCCAGGGCTCGGACATGATGTACGTGCCTCTGGAATTGCTGGTGGCCACGGAAGATTACCGCGACGGTCGGGCCGTGCCTTTTCTGGACTGGGGCGGCGATTCGCCCGATTTCAAGGAATCGTCCGGGCCGGCGGACGCCTCGGCCGGCAGCGCCCTGTTCGTTTCCCGCCTTGGCCGCTACGTCGACCACATCAAAAACCGCCGGGAATACGCCTCGTTCCGCCTGTACGCCAAAAGCCTGGAAGACGTGAACCCCCTGTGGCGCTTTTTCCAGGGCCGGAATATCGAAGTGTACGTCAAGGCGGCGGAAATTGAGACCGTGCAAACCCTGGACCGCTCTTTCACCATCGTTTTCGGCCTGATCGCCGGCGCGGCCCTGTTCGGATTCGCCGCCTCCACGGCCAGCAGCGCCCTGGCCGGGGTGCGGCGCAAAAGCCGTTCCCTCGGCATCATGCGCCTGCTCGGCTTTCCCAGGGTCGCCATGCTGCTGTTTCCCATGAGCCAGTCCGTGCTCACCGGCCTGCTCGGCTCCACCCTGGCCGGCCTGCTTTACCTGGGCGTGGCCTTCAGTATCGACCACCTGTTCGCCTCCTCCCTGCCGGGCGGGGGCGGAATATGCACGCTGCCTCCCTTGTACGTGGCGACCGTGTTCGGCGTGGTGCTCGCCCTGTCCGCCCTTTCCTCGCTGTCTGCCGCCTGGCAGGCCACAACCATCGAGCCTTCGGAGGTCATCCGCGATGTCTGACGCCCCCGCCCGGACGGCTGTTCGCGCCATTCTTGCCGCCTGCCTGTTCGTTTTCTGTCTGTCTTCCCCGGCCCTGGCCGCCCTGCAAGCCAAAGGCGCGGCCGCCACGCTGGAAAGCGCCACCAACCCGCACCCGGACCAGGACGACATTCTGCTGCCCATGCCCTGCAACGGCGCCATGGCCCTGCGCGCCGTGGGCACCCAGGCCGAGGGCTATTTGTGGGACATGGAAACCCTGTTCGGCTGCGACAACTGCGACCGCCAGGACCGCGACTATTACGAGCGCCGCTACAACGTGGCCGTAAGCGGCCCTTTTTCCTCCAATGATCTGCCCCAGGCCTGGCGCGCCAAGCTGCCCAAAGCCCGCACCGGCAACTACTACTATTACCTGATCGGAAAGTACGAGATCACCAACTTCCAGTGGAAGGCCGTCATGGACGGCTGGTGCCCGTCCGACGCATCGCCCCTGTCGGCCGAGGATTCCCGGCCCAAGACCAATATTTCCTGGTTCGACGCCATGAATTTCGCCAAAACCTACACCGAATGGCTGCTGAAAAACGCGCCCGACGCCCTGCCCCGCTTTTCCGGCGACGCCAAAAACGTGGGCTACCTGCGCCTGCCCACCGAGGCGGAATGGGAATACGCGGCCCGCGGCGGACACGAGGTGCCGAAATCCAGCCTGCGCGAACAGGAATTCTTCCCCATGGCCGACGGCACGAGCTACCCGCAGTATGCCGTGTTCCGGGCCGAAGGCGGCGCCGGGGCCGAATCCGTGCAGCCCGTGGGCTCGCGCCAGCCCAACCCGCTGGGCCTGTACGACACGGCCGGCAACGTGGCCGAAATGGTGCTGGATACCTTCCACTTTTCCCTGGGCGGGCGCCTGCACGGCTCTGCCGGCGGCTTTATCCGCAAGGGCGGCAGCTATGTTTCCGGCGCCAGCGAAATCCCGCCCGGCCGGCGCGAGGAAGTGGCCTTTTTCCTGGGCGACGGCGCCAACATGACCGGCGATCTGGGCATGCGCCTGGTGCTTTCCGGCATCAACACCCCTTCGGGCAACCGGCCGGAAGCCCTGGACAGGGAATGGAAAAGCGTGGGCGAGGGTTCCAACCTGCTGCTGGACCAGGGAAAAAATCCCCTTGAGGAACTCGACCGCCTGATCGCCTCCACCAAAAATCCCCAGGAAAAGGAAAACTTAAGCCGCCTGCGCGGCGTGCTCAAGGACAACAACATCGCCCTGGAACGCCAGAACGCCGCCGCCGCCGAAGGCCTGATCCGCAGTTCGCTCTTCATGGTCGAAACAGTGCGCAACTACGGCGTGCGCCACAAGACTTTCGTCAACATGATCGAGGGCAGCACCAGGGAACGCCAGGCCGCCAAAAACATGAGCGAAGCCACCAAGGCCGCCGTGGAACAAACCATCAGGGATCTGCAGACCAACCGGGCCGGCATGGTGCGCTCCATTGACGCCGCCATCGGCTTCTACCGCAGCAAGGTCGAGGAAAGCCTGAACTACCCCGAGCCCCTGTTCGCGGCCAAGCTCAAGCTCATGGACGCGGAACTCAGGGGCGACGACATCCTCACCCGCAACATGCGCAAGGCCCACGAGACCTTTTCCAAACACGTGGCTATGCTGCGCCAGGGTAAGCGCTCCCAGCTCACCCGCGACGTCATCCTCCGGGACATCCTGCCGGAAAACCTGCGCGAAGGCCTGGTGAAGTGAGAATAGAGGACGAAGCCATCCCAAGTCGAAGCGGGGCTCCGCCCCTGCACCCCGCAAGGGGGCAGCGGCCCCCTTGACCCCCGATTTAGGGGTATGGTGAGTGTCGCTGATGCGAACCGTCGTGAATTACCGCTACGCTGCGGTTACTCAAATGGGGTTTCCAAAGGGGGTCACCCCCTTTGGCCGCCGGAGGCATTCTTTTTCAACAAAAAGGACCCATGCATGGCCCAGCCAGTGGTCAACATCACCATGCCCGTGTTCAACCGCTTTGTTCTGACGCAAAGGGCTCTGCTGGCCCTGCGCAAAAGCGGCGGTTCCGTTCCTTTTTGCATCACCGTGGTGGACAACGGCAGCGACGCCTCCCTGGTTTCCCGCCTGCGGGAATTGCACCGGGCCGGCATTATCGACAAGCTTTTTCTGCTGCCGGAAAACATGGGCATCTCCTGCGCCTGCAACATTGGCTGGAGCATGACCGATGCGCCGGTGTACCTCAAGCTGGACAACGACATATTGGTCCAAGACCCGGCCTGGCTTGAAAAACTGTTCCGGCTGTGGCGGCACGGCCAGCCGTTGTCCACTCTCGGCCCGGCCTGGACGGAAGGGCAATGGCAGTCCGGCGACGGTGTTCTGTCCACGCCGGACGGCGAACTCGGCCTCTGCGTCTCGAACCTTCAGGGTTCGGCCCTTTTCGTTCCCAAGGCCGTGTCCGACCTTCTCGGCTATTGGAGCGAGGATTACGGCCTCTACGGCGCGGAAGACGGCGATTACGGCACGCGCATGATCTGCGCCGGTTTTCCCCAGTATTACTACCGCCCGGAAGGATTGCTGCGCGACATGGGGATGGAGGAGAAACCCGAAGACGTCGACTACACACTGGACCGCCGGGCGGAGCACCGGAATCTGTTCATGGACAAGCAGGGCGGCACGGGCCTGTTCAGGCTGAACAACTACCTGTATAATTACTGCATCCGCAACTGGAAGGTGCCGCTCAGATACGCCGTGGCCGACGTGGACGACGCCTGCCGCGTGAGCCTTAGGGAACGGGAGGAATACGCCCCGGTGCGCCAGGCCCTGGAGCTCTGCAAAACGCTTGTTGATAAGGGCATGGCCTCGGACGACCCGGACGCCATATTCCGCCCGGAATTCATCCAACGCCTCAAGAACGTCATGCGAGAATGCGGCCAGGAAGCCGGGTGACGGCAGGCAAAGACGCGACGACCAACGTTCGCGTTATTTCCGCACCAGATCAATAATCACCACTTCCGGCGGCACGAACAGGCGGATGGGCAGCTTGGAAAACCCGACACCCGTGGTGACGAACAGCCGGCTTTGGCCCGTGCCGGAGCTATGGCTGGAAAGCCCGGTGGAAACCCCGTATTGGGCGCGCATCAACGGCGCAAGCACGAACACCTGCCCGCCGTGGGTGTGCCCGGACAGTTGCAGGTCGAAACGTCCCACGCTCTTCGGCCGCAGCAAGGGGCGGTGATCCAGAACAATGGTGAAGCGCCCCGGATCGGCCCGACGCAACAACGGCGAAAGGGCATTGGTAAAGCGCCCCTTCTGGGCGCTGACCTGCGGATCGTCCAGGCCGATAACGGCCAGTGGTCCGGCGTTCGCCTCCTGCCCGGCCAGCAGGGTCAGCCCGGCCCGGCGCAGGCGCTCGGCCGGAATGGCCGCGTCGCCGAAAGCCTCGTGGTTGCCAAGCACGGCAAAAGTTCCAAGCGGCGCGCGCAAACGGCCCAGTTCCTGAAAATCGGCCGGCGTGCCCTGCAGGGCGTCGTCCAGAATATCCCCCCCCAACAGAATGCAGTCCGGCTTCTGGGCCAGAATCATATCCACCACCCGGCTCAGGCTGTCGCCCCCCAGGCGCGGGCTGATATGCAGATCGGCCGCGAAAGCCAGACGCAGGCTGTCCCGGCCGGCCGGCAGCTTGTCCGTGGCTATTTCCAGGCGGATCAGGCGGATGTCGCGGGCCTCGTAAAGCCCGTAGGCGTAGAAAGCCGCCCCGAGGACGATCAGAACCAGGGCCAGCCGGCGCAAGCCCGATGGCAACCCGGCCGTCAAAAAGGACAGGCGGCCGGAAGGCCGCGCGGGTTCGACAACGCTTTCCGCTGCAACGGCCTTCCCGGCTTCGGCAACGCTTCCGACTTCTGGCCGGGACGCGCGGCCCGGAAAAAGACGCCGCCAAAGCCACGCGCTTATGCGCAGAACATCCAGAAACAGCACCGCCACCAGGCAGAAATAGGCGAAACTCTGCCAGGGGCCGCCCACGCGGGCGAAAACGCGCTGGGCCGTGCCATCCGCCGGCAGCCAGAGAAAGATGAGCGGAAACAGGCCCATGCAGAAAAACCAGAGTGGGCAGACAATGCGCAGCCGCGGGCGGTCCTTCCAGAGCGGGCGCAAGCGCCAGAACAGGTAGGCGTGTTCCAGAATGTAAAAAAGCGCGGTGCGGTAGAAAAAATACAGGGTCATGGACTCTCCGGCGAAAACCTTTGCTGGTGGAAATCAGGGCTGTTCATACCGGCAACGGCCGCCCCTGTCCAGAAGCTGGGCGCGGCCGCTCAGAGCCCGCCGGCGGCGCGGCTCCGGGGCCGGCGTGACCGGCGGTTTTCGCGAACAAAGCCGCTCGCCCTTGTCAGCCTTTGCAAAAGATGATCACGAAACCGCTCTTCGGCAAGCGGCCGCCTTTTTTCCGGGGAAAACGCCGGAAGCTCTTGACCAAGTCCGCGCCTCGTTGTAAAGACTTCTTCTCTTGTGGCGGATGTAGCTCAGTTGGCAGAGCACCTGGTTGTGGCCCAGGGGGTCGTGGGTTCAATCCCCATCATTCGCCCCACTTTTTAAGGGTTCGCGTGAAAAGCGCGAGCCTTTTTTCTTTAGAGCAATTAATGCTTGCAGAGCAATTCACTCATTTCATTCGTGAAATGCCCTGACTCGGCCTGGGCCGATTCGTCCGCCCGCTGCCGCCCGCCTCTTGCGCCGCACCCCGCCGGCAAACCGGGACGAGAAAGAGCGTCTTCGCACCTTGCGCTACGGCCCAAAGGCGGATATGAAAATTCTCGCGCCGTACTGCACCATGAACACAGAGAGATCGTATGCGTATCGCTTTTCTTTTACTGATCGTCAGCGCTCTGTTTTGCTCCGGCTGCGCCTGGATGGGCAAAACCGCCGGCAAGGCCCAGGCCAAAATCGAACGTAAGGTCGACGATGTCCAGGACGGCTACGACCGTGGCTACAAAGAAGAAAAAGCCAAGGAAGCTCAATAAGTTTATCCATGTTCACAGGTCGCAATAATCTGCCGTGAAACGGCGAGGGGGGGAATACGTATGAAGAAATTGCTCCTGGTTATAGCGGCTCTGATGATTCTTGGCGGATGCTCGACAAAATTTTCAACCATCGATCCGGAAAGCGGCGCGCGCACTGCCTATATCGCGCAAAAAAAGGATTTGGTGGACGACACCGAACTGATGATGATGCGCATTTTTCCCGGCAGAGAACTGACACGCATTGACCGGGGCAGAGCGTTCGGCTTTTCCACCTGGACGAGATTTGTGTTGGATACCTATACGCAGCAGGCGCTCTTTTTTGCCGTCAAGGGCAAGAACGCGGCCGGCGAAGAGGTGGACGCCTG
This sequence comes from Desulfovibrio sp., assembly GCA_031550695.1. Classification (GTDB taxonomy): domain Bacteria; phylum Desulfobacterota; class Desulfovibrionia; order Desulfovibrionales; family Desulfovibrionaceae; genus Frigididesulfovibrio. The sequence continues at coordinate 42,715 of JAVBOI010000120.1, forward strand.
GGCTCTGGAAGTTTCCGGCGAAGGCTCGAGCGGATCTGGCAGGAAAAAGAACATAAAGTTCTGGGAAGAGTTAAAGGCCTTTCTCGACAAAAAATATCCCGTTGCGCGGGTGAACTGACAAAAGCCCCGGTTTCCAGCGAGGTATTCTCCATTTTTTGGCTGTGATATGAAACACCGAGTCGTCATAACGGGCGTCGGCATCGTCTCTTCCCTGGGGGTCGGCGCCGACACGGTTGCCGCTGCCCTGCGCCAGGGAAAAAGCGGCATCATCATCGATCGCCCGCGCGCGGAAAAAGGCTTTTTGTCGCCCCTGACCGGAAGCGTGCCGGCCTATGAGCCCTGCTTTCTTTTAAGCCGCAAGCAGAAAAAGACTCTGCCGGAATACGGCGAATGGGCCGTTGAAGCGGCTTTCCAGGCCATTGCCGACAGCGGTCTGGAGCCTTCCGACTGGCAGAACCCGGACAGCGGCCTGGTCTTCAGCAACGATTCAAGCAGCATCGCCCCCCTGGAGCAGACGGCTGCCCTTGCGGCGCACGGCTCCACCACGGCCATCGGCAGCGGCCAGATTTTTCGCTGCATGACCTCCTGCATCACCATCAACCTCAACGTGCTGCTGCGCACCCAGGGCGCGGCCTGGACCATCGGCGCGGCCTGCGCCGGGGGCGGCCATGCCGTGGGCCAGGCGGCCGACCTTATCCGCCTTGGCCGGCAGACGCGCGTTCTGTGCGGCGGCGCGCAGGAAATCAATTTTCAGTCCATGTGCGGCTTTGACGGCCTGGGCGCGTTCTCGCGCCGCGTGGACGCCCCGGAACAAGCCTGCCGCCCCTTTGACGCCGGCCGCGACGGCCTGGTGCCCAGCGGCGGCGCCGCCGCCCTGGTGCTGGAGGATCGCGATACGGCCCGTAAACGCGGGGCGAAAATATGGGGCGAAGTGGCCGGCTATGGCTTTTCCTCGGACGGGCATTCCCTGTCCATGCCGGGCAACCACGGCCTGCGCCGGGCCATGGAAAAAGCCCTGACCGACGCCTCGTTCGCGGCCGCGGATGTTGACTATATCTGCGCTCACGCCACCTCCACCCCCGGCGGGGACGCGGCCGAGGCCAAAGACATCGCGGATCTGTTCGGGCGCGGGCCAGCGGTTTCGTCCACCAAGTCTATGACCGGGCACGAGTTGTGGATGAGCGGGGCGGCCCAGGTGGTATATTCCTGCCTGATGGCCGGCCACGGCTTCCTGGCCCCGAACATAAATTTCGCGGTCGGCGACGGCATCACCGACCTGATCCGGGTCATTCCGGAAACCGTGCCCAAGCCGCCGCGCAAGGTTCTGTGCAACGCGGCCGGCTTTGGCGGCACCAACGCCTGCCTGGCCCTGGACTTTACGGACGGGCGGCGGCCGTGACCGCGCGGGAGGCCGTGGTGGCCGGCGCCGGCGTTTCCGGCCTGTGCTCCGCCCTGATCCTGGCCCGCCGCGGGTTTCGCGTAACCCTTCTTGAACCCCGCGACCGGGTGGGCATGACCCTGCGCGGCTTTACGCGCCGGGGCGTCTATTTTGACACCGGCCTGCACTACACCGGCGGCCTTGGCGAAAACGGCGCGCTCACGCGTCTTTTCGCCCGCCTGGGCATCAACCTGCAAACCGAACCCTTTGCCGACGATGGTTTCGATCTGATTCATCTGGTAAATTCAGGCCGGGCCGTGCCCATTCGCAACGGCGCGCGCGAATTTTCCGAGGGCCTGAAAAAGCATTTCCCGGCCGAGACAAAAGCCATCGAGGATTTTACGGCCGATCTGGTCGTTGCCCACGACTCATCCGAATACCTGGCTGCCAGCCCCAGCCACGATTTGGCGGAAAAAGCCCTGGCCCTAGACACTATCAGTCTGGCGCAACGCCTGGCCGCGATCAGCGATCCGGACCTGCGCCAGGTTCTGTCCTGCCACACCCTGCTGCACGGCACGCCGCCCTCGGCCGTTTCCATGCTCCTGCACGGGCGCATTCTGGGCTCGTACCTGCACGGCGCGCACTCGGTTCGCGGCGGGGGCAAAGCGCTGGTCCGGGCGCTCGAAAAAGCCTGCCTGGCGGCCGGGGTGGCCATCCGCCTCAAAACGCGGCTTTGCCGGGTGGAGTGCGCGGACAAGCGCGTGCAAGGCGCGCGCCTGGAAAGCGGCGAACGCCTGCCCGCCTCCCTGGTGCTGTACACGGGCAGGCCCGAAGCCGTGCCGGACCTGTTCGAGCCGGGCACGCTCAGGCCAAAGTATGCCGCGCGCATGCGCGGGTTGGCGCCTACCCCGTCGGCCTGCATGCTGTTCGGAACGGCCCGGACAATTCCCCCCATCCTTGCCGGGCGCAACCTGTTTTATCTCGATAGCGCGGGACCGGACGCGGCTTTTCGCGCCGACGCGCAACCGGAGCGCGGGCCCTTTTTCGTGACCGCCACCCCCGATCCGGCCGGCGGCCCCGGCGGGGGCGTCACGGTGATCGCGCCGGCCGGGGTTGCCGGGTTCGAGCCTTACACCGCCTATGCGCCGGGCAAGCGGCCGGCCGCCTACTACGATCTCAAAAAGCGGGTGCTCGCGGGCATGGAGCGGCGCATCCGGGAACTGTGCCCGGATCTGGCCGGTGTGGATTGTATCGACGGGGCCACGCCCGCCACCCTGGCCCACTATCTGGATAATCCCGGCGGCGCGCTGTACGGCATCCGCCGGCCCTACGACGGGTTTGCCCCAATGCCTCTGACCAGGGTGGCCGGCTTTGCCGTGGCCGGCCAGGGCGTGGTGGCGCCTGGGGTTCTCGGGGCGGTCATTTCCGCCTTTGTGGCCTGCGATCTGATTACGGGCGCGCATCAGGAGGACATGGCGTGAGCAAAAGACGAGTCGTGATTACCGGAAGCGGGGTTATCTCCCCCCTTGGCCGGGGCGTGCCGGCCATGTTCACCGGGCTCAAAGAGGGCCGCACCGGCGTGCGACGCGCGGCCTGCCTGGAAGATGTGCAGGGACTTTCCGCCCGCCTGGCCGGCCTGGTGACGGACGTGGACCTGAAGGAAGTGCCCCGGCCCTTGCGGCGTTCCATGTCCGCCATGAGCGTATACGCCTATCTGGCCGCCCTGGAAGCCCTGGAGAGCGCCGCTTTCACCCTGACCGACGAAAGCCGGGAAAACCTGGGCGTGTGCATCGGCTCCACGGTGGGCAGCCCGGCCACCATGGAGGATTTTTTCGCTTCCTATCTGCCGGGCAAGAGCGTGGAATCCATGAAGTCCATGCTCTTTTTCCGCATCATGGGGCACACGGCCGCGGCCAATACGGCCCAGGCCCTGGGCCTGACCGGCCGCATCCTGGCCCCGTCGGCGGCCTGCGCCAGCGGACTTTTAGCCGTGGGCACGGCCTACGAGAGCATCGCGGCCGGCCGGGAACAAGCCGTGCTCTGCGGCGGCGCGGACGAGTTCCACCCCCTGACGGCCGCCACCTTTGACGTGCTGGGCGCGCACAGCCCGAGCCTTGACCCGGAAACCGCGCCCCGGCCCTTTGACGCGGCCCGCGACGGCGTGGTCTGCGCCGAGGGCGCTGGCGTTTTGCTGCTGGAATCGTACGACGCGGCCCAACGCCGGGGCGCGCCCATACTGGCGGAAGTCGCCGGGTTTCACGCCCGGGGCGACGCCTCCAGTATTGCCAATCCGGACCCTCTTCCGGTATACTTGTGCATGAAAAAAGCGCTGGAAGACGCCGATCTCAAGCCCGAGGACGCGGACTACGTCAACGCCCACGCCACCGGCACCCGGCACGGCGACCCGGCTGAAGCGGCCGCTATTGTGAAACTGTTCGGGAAGGGTGTTCCGGTTTCTTCGCTCAAGGGGCATCTGGGGCACACCATGGCCGCGTCCGGCGCCACGGAGCTGGCCGCCTGCCTGGCCATGCTGCGCGAGGGCCTGCTCATTCCCACCCGCAATCTTTTCGAACCCGATCCGGCCTGCGCCGGCGCGGATTACCTTCTGTCAACGCGCGAACAACCTGTTCGTATTCTGGTAAAAAACAGTTTCGCTCTGGGCGGTGTGGCCTGTAGCCTGGTTATAAAGGGAACGCAGTGACTGACAACGAAATCATGGCCAGGGCCGACGCCGCCCTGGCCGAAGAGTTTGAGCTTGACCCGGCCGATCTGACCCCGCAGGCCCGCTTCAAGGACGATCTGGGCCTGGACAGCCTGGACGCCGTGGACATGGTGGTGGCCCTGGAACAGGCCTTCGGCATCAAAATAGGCAAAGACCCGGTCTTGCTGGAAATACGCACCGTGGGCGATCTGCACCGCTACCTGATTGACAAAAAGCGGGCGCTGGAGGGCCAGGCCTAGTGCCGGCAGGCCCTGGCGCGATGCCGTACGGCTTTTTGCGCCGCCTGGTCCTGAACCTGGGCTTTTATTCCCTGCTTTTCGGTCTGACCGTGTCGTTCATTCTGGCCGCGCCCGTTTTTTACTGGCGGCAAAGGGTCGCCGGACAAGACGCCGCCGTGACCGTGCGGCGGCTGATCCACCGCTACGGCGTCTGCTGGTCGCGCATTCTGCGCCTTTTTTACCGCGTGCGGGTTGATCCGCTGCCGAGTTTTCCGAAGCGGCCGTATATCATTGTGGTGAACCACCGCTCGTTTTTCGATACCTACTGTTTCGCCTTTGTGCCGGAAGACAACCTGGTTTTCACCGTGCGGGCCTGGCCCTTCCGTATTCCTTCTTACGGCCCGTTCATGTATAAGGCCGGGTATCTGAACACGGAAAAAGAGGACCGCGACAGCTTGCTGCAAAAGGGAAAGGAGCGGCTTGCCGAAGGGGCGGTGCTGGTCTTTTTTCCCGAAGGCACGCGCTCGGCCACGGACGCCATGGGCCGTTTTCACGCCGGGGCCTTCGCGCTGGCGGCCGAAGCGGGGGTTCCGGTCGTGCCCTACTGCCTGCACGGCACGGGCGATATGCTGCCCAAGGGGGCTTTTTTCCTCCGGCCGGCAAACATCCGGGCGCGCGTCCTGCCGCCCATGTCCGCCCCGCAAGGGCCGGACGGCCCGGACGCGCGGGCCTTGCGCAAAATGGTCAAGGCGGCCATGGCTCGGGCGCTTGACGAGATGAAGCACGATTGACGAGGCCGCTGACGGCGTTCCGTCATTGGTCCCTGCCGGATATACGCTCCGTTCCCCCACGGCGCGAACATGTAACCCCCTCATAAGGAGTCGCCATGAAACGCGGACTGTTCCTGCCCATTCTCGTACTGCTGCTTGCCGGCCTGGCCCTTGCCGGATGCCGCAAAGGCGCGCCCATCAACGACCTTAGCCACACCTTCCCGCCCACGAGCGGCCAGTTCACCGCCGCCAAGGTCGAGGATGCCATCATCCGCGCCGGCACGGATCTCGGCTGGCAGATCACCAGGGTGCGGCCGGGCGAGATGGAAGGCGCCATCATGGTGCGCGGCAAACACCGCGTGCAGGTGAGCATTCCCTACGACGTGGCGAACAAGACTTACGGCATCAAGTACAAGAGCAGCACCAACATGGAATACAACGCCGAAGAGCGCAAAATCCATCCCAACTACAACAACTGGGTGCAGCGGCTTGATACGGCCATTGCCAACGAAATCTCCCGGATCCAATAATGCCGTGGGGGGGCAGGCCATTGTCCAACGGGAACGCCGCGCCGCCTTTGATCAATGCCCACCCCCCGTGCCTCCCCCCGTACGCCGGGCGGCGTTGTGCCCCCCCCCCCCCCCCGCAGGGGCC
>JAVBOI010000095.1:0-4650 GCA_031550695.1 Desulfovibrio sp.
TCGCACTTCACAACTGACAGGTGGGGTTTGCTCTGCAAGGATTGGTCCTCAAATCCTTGCAGCGAACGTGGCGTAGGCGGGCTTTGCCCGCGTTTAAGCGACTCTTTCAAGCGTTAAATGCTCTAAATTCGACGGGAGCCTCGCTCAGAAACGCCTGTCGCGGCATCGCCACGTAGTGCCACCCCAAATGGGGTGTCCAGAGGGGGTCACCCCCTCTGGCCGCCGGAGGCACTCTTTACCAGCTCTCGAAAAAAGCGTCGGCCTCGGGGGGTATGCCCACGATGGCGATGTTGTGATCGTGGGCGGTTTTGAGGGCGGCCTGCTGGTCGAAGAAGAGGGTTTTGCCGGCATCAAAGGCCAGACAGGCGTAACGGTGTTGAGCCAGCAGGGCGATGGTGCCGGCGCCAATGCTGGGCAGGTCCAGGCGTTCGTCCTGGCCGGGCTTGAGCACTTTGACGGCGGTGCAGCCGGGGCCGCCAAGCTCCCCGCCGCGCACCAGGGTGGCGTCCGTACCTTCTATGCCTTCCACGGCGATGACCACGCCGTTGCGCACCACCACGCACTGGCCGATATCCAGAGCGCCAAGGGCTTTGGCGGTTTTCCAGCCGAACTGGATGTCCGCCTTGATGTCGGCGTCGGGCTTGCGCCGACCGAGAATGCCGGAAGGGCTGCGCAGATCCGGGGCCAGTTCCTCGGGGCGGACCACGGTGATGTCCTCGCTGTGCAGTTCGTTGGCCACGGCCCGCAGCAGGGCGTCGTCGCCTTTGTTTTTGCCGCCCAGCTTGAAAAGCAACTTGGCCGCGCGCAGATCCGGTCGAAAGTCCAGGGCTTTGGGCTTGTTGATGGCCCCGGCCATGCAGACGGTTTTGGCATTGTTCTTTTTAAAGAAGTCTATAAGGGCGCCGAGTTGGCCCAGGTGGAGCATGACAAAGGCATCGGCCTCGGCGGCCAGGCCGGCGTCGGTATTGCCGTGAAAGCCGCAGATGGCGACGCGCAGGCCGTTGCGTTTGGCGCCCCTGGCCACAAGGGCGGGAAACTGGCCGGAACCGGCGATGATGCCGATGGTATCCACAAGGCGTCCTTTTTACGGGTAGGGGTCAGTCTTTCACGTCGTCGGCGCGGACGGCGGGCAGCACGCCGCGCGGGCTTTCGCGAACAAAGGTTACCAGCTCAATCACTTCGGGTATGTGCGCGTATTCCTGCTCCGCCTTGTCCAGGGCTTCCTGCCGGGGCGTTTCCGACAGCCAGATGGAGCGAAAGGCCGCGCGCACGGCCGAAATCGACGCGGAAGCCACACCCAGCCTGCGCATGCCCACCAGGTTGGGGCCGTGAATGCCGGCGCGGCCGCCCACGGCCATCATGTAGGGCGGCAGATCCTGCGATATGCCCGTCATGCCGCCGATAAAGGCGTGGCGGCCCACGCGGCCGAACTGGTGCACGGCCGAAAGCCCGCCGATGATCACCCCGTCAAAAAGAATCACGTGCCCGGCCAGGGTGGCGCCGTTGGACATGACGATGCTGTTGTGCAGGATGCAGTCGTGGGCCACGTGGCAGTAGGCCATGATCAGGTTGTTGTTGCCGATGCGGGTGATGCCGCCGCCGCCCTCCGTGCCCCGGTGCAGGGTGGAGAACTCGCGGATTTTGTTGTTGTCGCCTATTTCCAGCCAGGAAACTTCGCCCGCGAACTTGAGATCCTGGGGTTCGCCGCCCACCAGGGCGTAAGAATGGATGATGTTTCCCTGGCCCATGCGCGTATAGCGTTTGACAGAGGCAAAGGCGTGAATCTGGCAGTTGTCGCCAATGACCACGTCGTCCTCAATGACGGCGCAGGGGCCGACGCTGACGTTGCGGCCAAGTTCCGCCTTGGGCGAGATGAACGCGGAAGGGTGGATGAAAGCGCTCACAGAAGGTCCCCCTTGGGCACAATGGCGGCGGTGAGTTCCGCTTCGGCGGCGAGCACGCCGTTCACATGGGCGGTGCCGCGCATTTTGGAAAGCCGCAGTTTGCGGCGGATGAGTTCGCAGTGCAGATCAAGCCTGTCTCCGGGCAGCACGGGTTTGCGAAAGCGCACGTTTTCTATGCCGGTAAACAGGAAAATGGAATTGTTGATGACGCTTTCGTCCTCGCCGGCCAGTATCAGCAATCCGCCGGCCTGGGCCAGGGATTCGACGATGAGCACGCCGGGCATGACCGGCAGGCTGGGAAAATGCCCCTGAAAAAAGGGCTCGTTGATGCTCACGTTTTTGTAAGCGTCGATGCTGTGCGCAATCTCGAATTTCACAACTCGGTCCACCAGAAGGAAGGGATAGCGGTGGGGCAGGTAAGCCAGGATGCGCTGAATGTCCATGGCGGGGGGACTGGAGTCCGCCTTTTGCTGTTCGGTCATGACGTTTCCTCGTTGCCGTGCGCCGGGCCGCCCGCAAGGCGGGCCAGCAGTTCTTTTGTCTCGGCCAGTTCCTTTTCAAGCTGCTGAACGCGTTTGTTAAGCTCCGGAAGCTTGGGCAGCAGCACCAGGGTGCGCATAAAGGTTTTACTTTCCATAAAAGGGCTGCCGCTGCCGGTCGTGCCCGCCGGGATGTCTTTGGGCACGCCGGCCTGGGGGCCGATGGTGACGTCGTCGCCAATGGTCAGGTGCCCGGCAATGCCGGCCTGTCCGGCCATGGTGACGCGGTCGCCCACCCTGGTGCTGCCGGCTATGCCCACCTGGGATATGATCAGGCATTGCTCGCCAAGGCTGACGTTGTGCCCGATCTGCACCAGGTTGTCCAATTTGCTGTCTTTGCCGATGCTGGTGATACCCAAAGTGGCGCGGTCGATGCAGGTGTTGGCGCCCACATCCACGCCGTCGGCCAGGGCGACCGTGCCGATTTGCGGAATTTTCCGCATCACGCCGCCCATGCGGGCAAAACCGAAGCCGTCGGTGCCGATGACCGCCCCGGCGTTGATGACGCAGCCCTCGCCAATGATCACGCCGGCCAGCACCACGGCGTTGGGGTAACACACGCAGCCCGGTCCAAGCTCGCAGTCCTCGGCCAGGTAAACGCCGGGGTAGAGCACACAACCAGGCCCGAGGCGGGTACGCGCGCCCACGTGGGCGTGGGGATGGATGGCGCAGCCCTCGCCTATTTCCGCCGTGGGGTGGACCACGGCCAGATCGCTGACGCCTGTGAACGGCTCGGGCTTGCGGACGAAAAAGGAGGCGGCCCTGGCGAAATCCAGGTACGGATTGGCGCTGATCAGGGCCGTGCGCGGCAGGTGGGCGAATTCTTCCGCCACAATCACGGCGCAGGCTTTGGTTTCAGCCAGAAAATGCGTGTACTTGGGGTTGGCCAGAAAAGTAACGTCGTTTTCACCGGCCTGCTCAAGGGTTTGCAGGCCGGTGAACTCGCGATCCTCGCCGCGCAGGGTCATGCCGAGACGCGCCGCCAGTTCGGAAAGTCGCAGTGCCATACGCGCCGCCGTTATTTGCCGGTTTTTCTGGGCTTGGCTCCCTGGGCGCCCTTGCCGCCTTTGCCGGCCTGATCCGCCTTGTCGGCTTTGTCGGGCTGGGCCGGCTTGTCCGCCTGGGCGGGCGTCTTGTCGGCTTCGGCCTTGTCCGCCTCGGCCTTATCCGCGTCGGCCGGGGCCTTGTCCGCGTTCTTGTCGTCCTGCTTGTCGGCCTTGTCGTCCTTGGCCGCGGCGGGTTCGGTCTTGCTCTTCGCCCAGACCGCGTTGGTTTCGGCCAGCATTTCGTTGGTAACGTCGTACTTGGCCTCAAAATAGACGGCCGCGCCCGAGTCGAGAAGGAGGCTGTAACCCTTTCTGGCCGCCAGCTCTTTGGCCGCCGTGCTGATGACCGTGTCTATGTCGCGGCGCACGCGCAATTCGTCGGCCTGGAAAACGCGCACGAAAGCCTGGGCTTTTTCCGAGTATTCGCGGTGCATCTTGCTCAGTTCGAACTGCTGCTTTTCAGTGGCTTTGCCTTTCAGGGCCGCGGCTTTCTTTTCAAGAGCGTCGCGTTGTTTTTCCAGCGCCTCTTTCTGGGCGCCGAATTTCTTTTCAAGGGCGGCCTTGGCGTCCTTCAGGGCGTCGCATTCGGCGGCCACCTTCTGCACGTTGAAAACGGCGATGGTCGGTTCCGCATAAGCGACGGCGGCTGAAAGCAGCAGAAAACAAAAGGCCAGGGATACAATGACGCGCATGGTAGTCTCCTTTGGGAGCATTTCGTGATGGCCGCCAACAACGGTGGCATTGGCGAAAAAGCGTTCCGGCGGGCGGGCGGCGAATAGCGCCGCGTTTTGCGGCCTTCCGGGTGTGAGTGACATAGCCTCATGCCGGGGCGGAGTCAAGTTTTCCCGCGCCCGACAAGCCGGGCGAGAGCCGCTCGCAGTGCGGCAAATCCCCAGGGGCTGTCTCCAAATAGCGTCTTTTGTCCGATTGCGGCGTCAAGCGGGCTTTTTTGCTCCTGTCGAGTACCGTCAGAGTACACTCCCTGCGCAAAAAGGCCCGCTTTCCTTGCCCTCGGGCCAAAATACACTATTTGGCGACAGCCCCTAGAGCATTTCACGAATGAAATGAGTGAATTGCTCTACAAGGATTTGTCCTCAAATCCTTGCCGCGAAAGAGGCGTAGGCGGGCCTTGCCCGCCGTTAAGCGACTCTTTCAAGCGTT
>JAVBOI010000106.1:0-21634 GCA_031550695.1 Desulfovibrio sp.
CGGAGAGAGGGAAGGGCCGGATCCCGGAGATCAATGTGCCTGAAGATGCTATGGAGACGCCTTCGGGTAGTTAAGTTAACATAATTTACATTATGGGCTTTATTTGAAATTGTCCAAGAGTAGTATTGCCTCTGGAAACCCCATTTTTTTTGGCAGGCTCAGGTGAACAATTTCAAAGTTGAAATGCTCTAGAGCATTTCACGAATGAAATGAGTGAATTACTCTGCAAGGATTTGTCCTCAAATCCTTGCCGCGAAAGAGGCGTAGGCGGGCCTTGCCCGCCGTTAAGCGACTCTTTCAAGCGTTAATTGCTCTAAAAAAGAAAACGCGGGATAACCCCGCGTTTTCTTTTTTCGTCATGCACTTTTTCCGGCCGATTTACCTGTCCACGCTGAGGAAGGACTGGAAGCACTCCTGAATGGCGGCAATATAACGCTTGGTCACAATGTCCAAGTCTTCCAGCAGGGTGGAAACAGCCTCCAGATCGTTGGCTTCGGCGGCCCGTTCCACGCAACGCCCGATCTTGCCGAGCTTCTGCAATCCAAAGACTTCGGCCCGGCCGGCCAGACGCCCGGCCGCCTCCTGCACCAGAATGGCTTTTCCGGTGTCGCGTCCTTCGCGGACATCAGTGAGAGCGTCCTGCAGGGCGTGTACCAAACCGGGCACAAGGGGCATAAGGGTCGTATCCAGAACTTCCCCATCCAGGCCGGGCAAGGGGAACAACTGCGCGGCCGCCTGCGGCGCAATACCGGGCGCGGCGCTGGTCTCCGGCAACGGATATATGCCCGGCTGCCGGGGCAGTTCCATCTCGGCGTCAATGCCGGCCAAAAGATCCGCATTACTGGCCGGAGCGGGCGTCTCGGACGGGCCCGCCGGGGAAGCCTTAGTTTCAGATACGACGGCATCAGGCGCGGGAGCTGCGCTCTTGGGCGCATCCGATCCGGACGCTTCAATGTCGGAAACCTCAGGCTTGGGCCTTTCAGGTGCGGTCGTTTCAGCGGCGCCCGGTGCAGGCGCTTCAGGCTTGAGCGTTTCGACAACGCCCGACTCGAGCGTCGTAAGCGCGATCGAGCCAGGTCCGGACGTTCCGAGCCCGCTCGCGGGCGTTTCGGGCTTGCTCGACGTAAGGGCAGCCGGTTCAGGAGAATCGATCGTTCCCCGCCCCGAGGGTTCGACTCTGCCGGGAACCGCAACCACGGACCTGCCGAGAACAATAGCCGCCGGCTTGTCTGACGCGGAAGCTTCGGCCGTGCCTGCTGCCGCGCCCGGTCCGCCTGTTCTGCGGGCCACCACAATGATTCTGCCCGGTCTGGCCGCCACGGCGGGCGTGCCCACGCTGACCCGAACGCCTGAAGGGGGCCGGCGGGGAGGTGTATCCGACGCAGGCATCTCCCCCAAAACCGCGCCGGCGGCGGGAGACACCTCTCCGGACGAAGCAGGCGGAGAGGCACCCGGTACGGCCTGAGCGGTCGGAGCCGCACCCGAATCCCGTTGTTCCGCCGTAGCGTCTTTGGACTGTTTGGACGCTTCCGTCGAAGCACCATCAGACTGGGACGGTGGGTTCTCCTCGTCAGGCTCGGTACCTGTGAGTATAAGATCCAGCAAAGGCGGTTCGGCCGGCCGCGCCGGCTGGGGGGTGACATCCTCCGCGGACAAGCCGAGCACTACCGGAGCGGCCTGCGGAGCCGCCCGCCTGTCCTGCCCGACTTCTTCATTCAGGACCGGCAGGGAAACCGTCACCGGCTCGCCCGTGGGGGTAGGAGCGTCGCGCAGAGCGGCGGCCAGCAGGTCCACTTCCTGGCGGGCTGCCCCTTTTGCGCCGCCGGGGTCGGGAAGCGCGGCGGACGCGGACGCCCCTTCCGCCGATAAGGCAAAACCCGTTTCGAGCGCTTCCGCCGGAGCGGCAAGGCTTGTTCCGGGTTCTTCCAACGAGGAACGAGCGGCTGTTTCATCAGGCTTCGCCGGCGATCCGGCTGGAGTATTCCTGGCGTCGGGCGGCAAAGACGCCCGCGCGGCCCCGCCGGCGCGGCTCGCCGCCGGAGCGTGTTCCTTTTTGTAGCTGGAACGGATGTAGGCGACAAAAGGGTCTTCGGGCGGCCGCGCATGCGCCGGCCCGGCGACGGAACCGGACGCTCCGTCTTCCGGCGCACTTTCCGGAGCGGCCGGCGGCGGCATGTAGGCGGCCAGAGCGGGCACGGCAAGGGCCACCGCTTCGCGCAGCCCCTCGCGGGAAAACGGCTTGCACAGGGTGTGGGTGGCCCCGGCCTTGGCCATGCGCCGGGACTGGGCCTCGTGGTTGGTAAGCGCCAGCACGGGCGCAGAGGCTTTGCCGCGCTTGCGTTCTTCCCGGCGCAGGGTATCCAGCGTTTTGATGATGTCCGGTTCGGGCATGTCGCCGTCAACGATGATCAACGAAACCGGCCGCTCCCGAACCAGGGCGATCACCTGGGAATTGTTGGGCGCGTCAACGTGCTCATGCGGCATGTCGCCAAGATAATGGGACAGCAGCTTGCGTTTGCTGTTGGTCATTTCCGCGGCCACGATCAGCGGAATGGCGCCGGGCCGGTCCAGGTCCGCCTGGGAGCGGAAGCCGGTTCCAGCCGGAATGGGCGCATGCGCGGGCGTTTCCGGTCGGGGCGCATGCGCGGCTGTTTCAGGAGTTTCAGCTCCCGCCTCGGCGCTCTCCGGCTGAGCCGGCCGTGAGGTTTCGGCATCCGGGGGAAGGGGCGCGCGCTTCCAGAGCACGCTGACCGGCTCATCATGTTCCGGGGCGGCGGAAAAGGCTTCGTAAATGGCCGGCTGTTCCGCCGGAACGGCATCAGCGACGGCGCGTTCCTCATCTTCCCTCCTGAGCGGATCAAAGGCCGGATCGTCCCAGCGCACCGGCCGGGTCAGGCCGGCCAGATGTTCACGGGCCGCTTCTTCCGAAGGCAGGGAAAAATGGGCGGTAAAGGTCACCTGCGTGCCTCCGCCCGGCGAATAATCCACGTTAAACGCGCCCCCGGTTCCGGCCGCCAGTTCCCAGGCGTGGAAAAAGCCGGCATCCGTGCGCTGGGCAGACCCGCTGTCGCTGATGATGAACAGCAGATCGCCCGGTTCGGGCCTGCCGGGATTCCGGCGCACGGCCAACTGCACCGTGCCCTGCCGGGTGGCCTGCACGGCGTTCTGCAACAGCAGGGAAAGCGCCCCGCGCAGACGCGGCGCGTCACCTTCAAGCAGGGTGGGCAGCGAGGGCGTGATATACCAGGAAAAGAGCAGCCCCTTATTTTTGGCCAGGGGCACGATGGTGTCGTGCACCTCGCGCACCAGCGAACGCAGGTTGAACAGAAAACTGCCGCTGGAGGTGAGCGTGGTGTGGCGCGGCGCTTCTTCCAGGTCGTCGAGTAATGTCTGGGGATAGCCGGAAAAATCCTCGTCCGTCAGCGAAATAATTTTTGCCTCGACCGAGGGCGGGGCATCGCTGTCGCTTGAACCGGCAAAATCCGGCAACAGGCCCGAACCATAGGCCTCAAGCGACGATTCCGGCGCCGCGGGCCGGGGTGTCGCCGCAAAAGTCTCCGCGGGAATTCTCGTGGGAGTCTCCACATCGGTCTTTTGGGCGGCAAAGGTGGTCAGGGGCCTCCAGCCTGGCTGAAACGCTTCCCCAAAGGCAGCGGGAGTTTCCCAGGCCGGGCGCAGTTCCACACCGGCCGCCGCCGCCGGCGCTTCCCAGGCCGGGCGGGACGCGGCAGCAGGCGTTTCCCGAGCCGGATCGGGAACCTCCGTTGAAGCCGCTTCAACTTCCGGCAACAAAGACATGGCCACGGCTTCGGCCTGCGGGAGCAAAGGCGGGCCGCCCGACGCAATTTCGTCTTCAGATGGCGAAGGCGACGCTTCAGCCCGCGGCGGCAAGCCATCCACGTCTTCCGACGGAAGAACGGCCCGTTCCGGCACGCCGGCGTCGTCGCGCCCGGCCGCAATTGGCGTTTCCGGGGCGCTTTCCGCGCCGTCGCGTCCGGCCTCTCGGTCCGCCGGAGCGGAAACGACGGCAGTGGCGGCGGTGGCCGTCACCATATACGCGTAAGCCGGATCTTCAGGGTTCCAGTACAGGTTGTCCCCGGCACCCCAGACTTTGGCGTCCTCGGCCGGGGAACCCTCGGGCCGCGTCGCGCCCTCACTAACGGCAAAAGCGAGCGGCGGCGAAACGGCGTTAACGGCCTGTTCTTCATCCGGAGCCGGCCGGCCGGTTTCGTCCGAATCCGTTCGCGCCAGTTGGGAAATATCCATGTTTAAGGATGACGGCGCGCTCTGTCCGGCGGCCGTGGGCATATCAAGGGACGGCAGCGGAGTGGAACGGCTCTCGCCTGTCTCGCTCTCCCCGGCCGGACCCAGATCGGTTCTCGCGCCGGTAGTGCCAACAAAACTCAGCTTTTCATCGGCGGCGCTCTCCTCCTCGGCCTCCTCTCTGGGAATGCGCGCCAGGGCAAGCCCCAGGCCACCCACGGCCAGCCCCCATAGACTGCCTTTCGCGGCCAGGGGATGCGGGCTGGGCAGCCCGATGGCGTAAAGAGAAAGCACTGCCCCGAGCATGGACATGGTGCAGGCCCCGCTGAAAGAAAGAGCGCCCGGCCGCTTGTTCGCCAGGGCGGCCACGCAGACCGGCAGCAGGGGGAACAGCAGCAGCGGCCACAGGGAAAACAGGCGGGCCAGCCAGGACATGCCCGGCACCAGCGGCACAAGGCAGACCGCCACCCCGAGGATCGAACAAAGATACAGGGCGGCATCCTGCAATGTGGAAACGGCGTTGGTGCGGAACATGCAACGTCCCACATGGGGCAGGAGCAGAAGCGCCATTCCGGGAGCGAGCAAAGCCGGCAAATCGCGCAGTTCAAAAGCCCGATCCTGGACAGGCAGAGGCATGACCGCCTGGGCCAGCACGCAGGCAAGGAACAAGGCGGCCCACAGGCCCCATTGCGACCTGGTGGCGATGGCGCGCAGCAGGCAGGCAGCGCAGGCGACAATCAGAATGCCAGGCAGTACCAGTTCGGACGGCAACATGGCCGGCCGCACCGCGTCCTGAGGACTTATGGTGGGCGCGAACCACAGCCCCGGCATGGAATCCAGACGCAGATACACGCTCATGGGCAAAAGGCCGGGTTCCGGCAGCACCGTTTCGCTGTGCGAGGCCAGGGTTTCGCTGTGCCAGACGCCCGGCGCCGACACCGGCCCGGGCGATTCGGAAATGAACATCCGGGCGCCGCCAGGGGGCAGCTCACCAAGGCGCATCACCAGGCGGGACCGTTCCGAAACCGTGCCGCCCGTCGGGCTGGGGGGGCTCTTGACAATTACCAGGCGCAACCAGACCGCGCCCCGGCTTTTCAGGGGAATGCCGTTCGCCAAAGGCGCGAAACGTTCCTGCAGGCTCCCGGTGGAAACAGTGGCTATGTTCTGTTTGCCCTCAAGATCCACCAGCCAGGTAAAATACGGAAGAAGCGGCTCCACATCGCGGATCTGATCCGCCGTCAGCAGCTTGCCGTGCGCCGATGCCGCGAACGCCATCGCGAAAACGCAGGAAAGAAGGAGGCTACGCATTGTCTGCTACCCGCCCCGGAACGGTTGCCAGGGCGTTAACGCCCCGCGGTTGCTTAGAGTGTCGGACCGGAACAGGGACGCGTTCGCGCATCCCGTCCCCGGCACGCGGGGCACAAGGCCCCATGGCCCGCCAAAATGCCGCAAGACCGGCATCGCGACGGACTTTTACGGATTCTTTATCATATCGGATACAAGCTCTCCGGTCGGCGTTCTGGCCCCGGGATTGATGTCCACAAGGGTCCGCCATTTGGCCACGGCTTCTTCCTTGCGGTTAAGATCATGGTAAAGGACGATGCCGCTGTTGAAAAGAGCGTTTTCGTGTTTGGGATTAACGGCAAGGGCCTTGTTGAAAAACTCCAGCGCCTTGTCGTACTGTTTCAGTTCACGGTACATCACGCCGCAGTCCACCAGAACGCTGGGGTTGTCGGGCTTTATTTCAAGGGCCTTGCCGTAGGCGTTCACCGCTTTGGCCGGCTCGCCGGCGTCAAAGTAGAGGTTGCCCAGGTGTTCCCATGCCTCGACGTTTTTCGGCTCCTGCCGCAATTGCTCCTCATGCTGCAGTATGGCCTCGAAAAGCTGTTTGCCGGGCGTGGCCGCCGCGCCCATGGACGAGCCTTCGCCCAGCGGCCGCTTCTGCTCCCCCGCCGTCGGCATAACAGCGCTTGAGTGCGGAAAAACGTAACGCCCCAGGCCCGCGCCGGCCAGAAGAGCCAGAACCAGAGCCAGGATGAATGTGGACCGGCTGACGTAGCGGCCCGCCGCCACCTGCCTGCCGAGAAATTCATAATCTTTGCCGGAATACTGCATGATGTTCCTCGTTATCGCCTTGCCCCGAGTCGGGATCCGTCAATACTACAGTGATTTTCCAAAGGTATTGGAATGCCTGGTAAAAAATTCTTCCAACGTAAAGTCGTGTCCCTGGGTTCCGGGGCTTTCCACGCAAAAGGCGGCGCAGGTCGCGCCCAGGCAGGCGGATTCGTACAAATTCTGCCCCAGAACCAGGCCCTTGATCAGGCCGGAGCGGTAAGCGTCGCCCGCGCCGGTGGGGTCCGCCACCGTTTTTACCGGCACAACGGGCACGGCCCGTTCCCGGCCGCTTTCCTTGTCCGTCACCAGCGAGCCCCTGTCGCCCAGCGTGGTGATGATGCCCCGTTGCGTCATGGCCGCCAATTCTTCCTTGGAGCGGCCGGTGGTGTTCATGATCAACTGGATTTCATAGTCGTTGCCCACCAGAAGAAAAGCTCCCCCGACGGCGGCCAGAACCTGGGCGGATGTAAGCACGGGCAACTGCTGCGAAGGATCATATATGTAGCGCACGCCCTTTTCCCGGTAAAGGGCCGGGTGGGCATTCATGTCCTGCATGTTGGAAGGCCCGATCAGGGCAATATCCTCTGCCGGGTTCAGCGACGGAAAGGCATATGCGCTTGGCGTTGTCATGGCCGCGGCGTGAAAAGCGGTGATCTGGTTGTTCACCTGGTCGGTCATGATATAGGCGCTGGCGGTGAGCTGATGCTCAAAAACCGATATCCCTTCCAGGGAAAGCCCGCGCTCGCCCAAAACGCCGGCATAGCGGTCAAAATCCTTGCCGGCGCTGCCCACGATCACGGGCGACTCGCCAAGCAGGTGCAGCGTGTAGGCGATATTGCCCGCGTTGCCGCCCAGTTTTTCATCCAGTCGGTCGATAAAAAATGAAACGTTCAGGTTGTGGATCTGGTCTGGCAGGATGGAATCGGTGAACTTTCCGGGAAAGTTCATGATGCGATCGTAGGCCAGAGAGCCGGAAAGATAAATGGACAAGGCGTTCTCCTTATAGCGACCGCGGCGCGTTCTGTCCGGCACGGCGCCGGACCGGGCGCTTATTCCGGTGTCGTGGGTCGCGTTTCTTCGGTGATCCAGCGCAAAAAGGGCGCGTGGCCGCGAACCAGGGGCAGAGCCACGATGCAGGGAACCTCGTAGGGATGCAGTTCCCGCGCCCGTTTTTCCAGGGCTTCGTAACGGTCGGCCGTGGTTTTGAGAATGCAGACGCTTTCGGCGTCCTCCTGAATTTCGCCCCGCCACCAGTACAGGGATTCCACCCCGTCCAGAATGTTGGCGCAGGCGGCCAGACGCTCACGCACCAGGGTTTTGCCCAGTTCGCGGACCGTGTCCCTGTCCGGCGCGGTTATGTAAACCAAAAACGCGTCCTTCACCGCCTTGCCCTCCGCCGGCGCGCCTTCCGGCGCAGCGTCACAAAATGTTTCCCGCGCGCCTTCGCTTGCATCCGGGGCGCTTCCGCCTTATATCGCAAGATTGCATCCTTGACAA
Source organism: Desulfovibrio sp. (assembly GCA_031550695.1). Classification (GTDB taxonomy): domain Bacteria; phylum Desulfobacterota; class Desulfovibrionia; order Desulfovibrionales; family Desulfovibrionaceae; genus Frigididesulfovibrio. The sequence continues at coordinate 7,876 of JAVBOI010000106.1, forward strand.
ACAGGCAAGCCCGGCGGCAGCGGCCGCAAAAGCCGCGTGCCCGCGCACAGGTATAGCAGCATGTCTCAAAAAAAAACAGCGAAAACACGAACACAATCCCCGGTATCCCTCCAAATGGCGGCCGACAGGGTCCTTGCTTTGCTTGCAGCGCGTTATCCCGCTCCGCGCACCCATTTGAACGCCGGCAGTCCGTGGCAGTTGCTGGCGGCCACGGTGCTCTCGGCCCAGTGCACCGACGAGAGGGTCAACACGGTAACGCCGGCCCTTTTCGCCCGCTGGCCGGAAGCCGGGGATCTGGCCGAGGCGGATCAGGCTGAACTGGAAGCCTGCATCCGGCCCACGGGCTTTTACCGCAACAAGGCCAAGCACCTGCTGGCCGCGGCCCGGCGCGTGCGGGACGTTTTTGCCGGCCATGTGCCGAGGGCCATGCCCGATCTGCTCAGCCTGCCGGGCGTGGCCCGCAAAACCGCCAGTGTGGTGCTGTTCGGGGCTTACGGCATCAACGAGGGCCTGGCCGTGGATACCCACGTGGGCCGCATCGCCTTTCGCCTGGGATTGACCCAAAGCCGCGACCCGCTGAAAGTGGAGCGGGATCTGATGGCCCTTTTTCCCAGGAAGGAATGGGGCAACGTGAACCACCGCATGGTCTGGTTCGGCCGAGACGTCTGCCGGGCCCGCTCGCCCCGCTGCCCGGAATGTGAAATGAGCGAGTTCTGCAAACGGAACGGCCTGGCCTGACAACCTGGCAGGCCAAGCTCCCCCTACGCCGCCCCCTGGCATGGCGCGAGGCTCATTCACTTGTTTTCCTTGTTGAAAAAAAATATATAACACCGTAAGCTCCAATTGTGGGGTATCCGCAATTTTACGGTAACGGCAACGCCTCCCGCTCCGTCCCCGGAAAAACGCGGGCAGACGGCCAGGGAAAGGACACGCGCATGAACACGCACGAGGGCCGGGCCGGCAACGACCTGGAAATCATCGAATTTTATATAGACGAAGAAACGTCGGACGGGCCGACGTACCGAAGCTATTACGGCATGAATGTGGCCAAGGTGATCGAGATTATCAGAAAGCCGCCGGTGACCGGCGTGCCCGGCAAACATCATCCGGCCGCCCTTGGCACCTTCAACCTGCGCGGCCGGGTGCTGCCCCTGGTGGATCTTTCCGTATGGCTGAGCAAAGTTCCGGTCAAAAACGATTCGCACAAGGTCATTGTTTCGGAGTTTTCCGGCGTGGTTACGGCCTTTGTGGTTTCGGGCGTCACGCGCATTCACCGCATGACCTGGGCTCAGGTGGAACCTCCGGGCAAGTACCTTCAGTCGTTCAGCCACGATTCCGTCACCGGCGTGGTGCGCTTTGACGAACGCATCGTCTTTTTGCTCGACATGGAACAAATCATCGGCAGCATGGACCCTTCCATCAACTTGGCCGCCCACGCCATCCATGGCGCCACCACCGGCGGCGAGGGATACCATGTGCTGATCGCCGACGATTCGCCTTCCATCCGCAACACCATCGCCGCCTGCCTTGAGCAGGCCCGTTTCACCGTTTCCAGAACCACCTGCGGCCGCGAGGCATGGGACCAGTTGAAGATCTGGGAAAATCAGGCCAGGACGGAGGGCAAGCCGCTTACCTCTTTTGTCAACCTGGTCATCTCGGATATCGAAATGCCGGAAATGGACGGTCACACCCTTACCCGCATGATCAAGGCCGACCCGGCCCTGAAAGACCTGCCCGTGATCCTGTTTTCCTCGCTGATTTCCGAGGTGGTGCGCCAACAGGGCCTGCAGGCCGGCGCCGATGACCAGATCGCCAAGCCCGACCTGCCCCACCTGACCGCGCGGGCCGGCGATCTTATCCGCAAGTTTCAGGAAAAACGTGAATAACGGCATAGTGAAAGGCGCTGTTTTGCCTTTTTTTCCCAATACGATCTGACGTATATGAATTGTCGGTTAGCATTCACTCCACCCTTGCCCGGCAAGAGCGCCCAGTTGGAGATGGCCCCCGCTTACAGAGTCGCCGCCCTGATGCGGGAGATTCCCCCGGGGAACGCCCGCCAGTCGGCCGTGCTGGTGGCGCTCGCGCCGCCGGACAAGGAAAGCCGCGACGGATTTCTGGACTGGACTGTTCTGCTCATCCGCAGAAACATCTATCCCGGCGTCCATTCGGGTCAGATATCCTTTCCCGGCGGAAGCCAGGAAAAAAAGGACAAGGGCCTCTGGGAAACCGCCTGCCGCGAAGCCTTTGAAGAAGTTGGCATGGACGCGCGCCGCCTGGAAAAAATCGGCCCGCTCACCAGCGTCTACGTTCCGCCAAGCAATTTTCTCATCCACCCCTTTGTGGCTGTGGAAACCTCACCCGCTCCCATTGCCGCCGACCCCCGCGAAGTGGTCGATTACAAGCGCATCCCGCTCAAAGTCTTCGACCCGGCCGCCTCCACCCTGCAGGAATTCGATTACCGCAACGGCGAAAAACGCGCCGCCCCGGCCTGGCTCCACGAAGGCTACACCATCTGGGGAGCCACCGCCATGATCCTTTCAGAGCTCTACCGCCTCGTGAACGGCCCCTCCATCCGCTGCGACTGACCGGGGCTCCGCCAAAGGCACGGATGATGGTTTTTTTGGTTCGGATGCGGTCATCTACACGGCGTCAGCCTTTGCGGCAGCGCCCTGATGCGGTATACGCGCTTTCGGTACAAGCGCGGCGTGTCAGGCTGCGGCCTGGTAGCGGGTGCCTTTGACCAGCACGTTCCAGGCGATACGCGCCAGTTTATTCGCCAGAGCCACAGTCGCTTTCCTGGCGCCTCGTCGTTCCGCCAGGGCTGCCAGCCATTGGCTGTTTCTGTGGGCTTTGGTTCCGCCGCCGGCAAGCGGGTATTTGCCGGTCAAGCAGGCACAAGGCTTCGTAGAGACTGGCAAAACTACGACGTAGACCTGCGAAAAGCGCGTTGTCCCCATCGGCGAGCACGGCCGGTAATTGCGCGCGCACATGGCGAGCCACAGGAAGTGGCGAGTCAGCTCTTGTGGCCTGCCCCTCCTGAAAAAAGGCGAGCAACGCCGCCAGACGGAAAAAGTCAGTGTTTCCCGGGTGTCAGAAGGGCCTGGGGGCGAGGCAAGGCGGGATGGGGCACGACGGCCACGGCGTTTTCGTAAACTTCGCCAAGGGTTTGGGCGGTGAATATCCGTTCCGTGGAGCCGTCGGCAACGATGCGGCCTTGTTTGAGAAAAATCAAACGATCGCAATACAGGGCGGCCAGGTTAAGATCGTGGAGGGCGGCGATGACGGTCAGGCCGTCGGCGCGGTTGCGGCGGGCCAGACTGTCAAGCACGGCGGTCTGGCAGGCCGGATCAAGGCCGGCCACGGCTTCGTCCAACAGAAGCAGGGGAGCGTCCTGGGCCAGGGCGCGGGCCAGAAGAATGCGTTGCAACTCGCCGCCGGAAAGGGTGTCGGCGCTTCGTCCGGCCAAGTGGGCGGCCCCGGTTTCCTCAAGGGCGCGTTGGGCGGCAGTCCGGTCCTCTTTGCCGTAGCCGCCCAGAAAAGGGGTGTGGGCGTAACGCCCCATAAGGACAAGAGCAAAGGCCGTCAGAGCAGGTACGGTTTCCGGGCGCTGGGGCAGCATGGCGGCGAGCCGGGCGCGCCGGCGTTCGGGCAGCCGGGCAATGGGACGGCCCAGAACGAGCACCTGCCCGGCCCGCGGGGCCAGGGTTCCGGCCAGACAGCGCAGCAGCGTGCTCTTGCCGCTGCCATTGGGCCCGAGCAGGCCGACAAAGGCCCCTTGCGGCAGAACGAGGGAAAGGCTTTCCAAGGCCGGGCGGCGGTGCCGGGACGGCCCGTAGGCAAAGGACAGGCCTTCGCATACAACGTGCGCCGGCAACTCGGCCCGGAGGGAAGAAGAGGAAGGCGCGGCGGAGGAAAAACCGGTATCGGGCGCTTCCGGTTTCGGAAGTTCCGGGCCGGCCAGCAGCGGCGCGGCCGAGGCCGAGGGCTTCTTGCCGAGAATAAAGCAGAAAAACGGCCCGCCGAGCAGGGCGGTGATCACGCCCACAGGCAGTTCCACGCCACCGGGCAGCAGGGAGCGGGCGGCGGTGTCGGACCAGAGCAGCAGCAGGCCGCCGCAAAGCGCGGCCGCCGGCAGCAAGCGGCGGTGTTCCGCGCCCAGAACCAGGCGGCACAGGTGAGGCACGATCAGACCGACAAAGCCTATGATGCCGGAAACGGCCACGCAGCCGGCCGTAATCGCCCCGGCTGCCAGCAGCAGAACGAGCCGCGTTCTGGCGGCGGCAAGGCCCAGGTGACGGGCGGCCTGATCCCCCAGGGAAAGCATGTCCAGCTCCCGCCGGAGCAAAAAGGCCGCGCCGCCGCCCACAAGAAGACCCGGCGCCAGCAACGCGGTTTCAGGCCAGCCGCGCCCTTGAAAGCTACCCATGATCCAGAAGACGATACCCGTGACCGAGGCTTCGTCCAGAGCCTTGACCAGGGCGATGAGCGCGGCCAGAAAGGCGGAAACCACAACACCGGCCAGCACCAGGGTTTCGCGCTGAAACCCGCCGCCGATGCGGCCGAGAACGAGCACGGCCCCAAGGGCGGCGGCCGCGCCGGCAAAAGCGGCCAGGGGCAGGCCAAAGCCGAAAAAAGCCCCGGTCAGGCCCAGACTGATGGCCAGGGCGGCCCCGAATGCGGCCCCGCCCGATACTCCCAAGGTGAACGGATCGGCCAGGGGGTTGCGCAGTATGCCCTGAAACACCGCCCCGGATACGGCCAGCCCGGCTCCGGCGGCCAGGGAAAGAATCGCGCGCGGCAGGCGCAGATCCGCCACTACCAGGCTCAAGGCGCGCGCATCAAGCAACTGAGGCAGGCCGCCAGGCGAAATGACGGTTGCGCCCTCACTGACCGGCGTCCCGCTCAGCGCGGAAAAGAGAACGCGGAAAACGTCCGTAAACTCCACACGCAAGGAACCGAAAGCGCAGGCCAGGGGCACGGAAACAAGACACAAAGCGGCCAGACCGGCAAGAAGAAGGCACGGGCGGGAAAAGCGGGCATGGCCGCCGGCCGCGCGGGCTCCCCCGGCGCTGGTGTATTCCTTGTTGTCGGGCATGTTCATGAGCGCCGGCGTTCCGGGTTGCTGTTGCGGCCACCGGCCAAGGAATAGCGGCAGCCTTGAAGGCTTGTCAAGCCGGCCCGCCGCCCGAGGCGAACGGCAAGCACCTTTTTCATGCGCTTTTGACCGAAAGCAAAGCAACGAAGCGGAAATGGCGGAGCAATGCCGGACAGACGCGTAACGTAGTTGTTTCACAGTCTTCAGGCCTAATTTCCTTTGCCTTATCCGCAAAAATGTGCCAAGGGAAGTAAAAATGCGTTGCGCATTGCGTGACGACAGGGGGGAAGAGGCGCTGTTGTGCGTCTCGGGACAGGCCGCCGCCGGACGAAGCGGGCCGGCCGCGTCCGTTCTTAACAGTCTCCGGCCCGTTGTATATGACGGGACGGGTTTTTTTGCAGGGGGGGCCATTGTTGCCCCACGGCGGAACCAACATGGCACAGACAAATATTCTTCTGGAATCCGGTACGAACGAACTGGAGATCGTGGAATTTTACCTCGACGAGGACGGCTACAGGGGGCATTACGGCGTAAACGTGGCCAAGGTAGTGGAAATTATCCGCATGCAGCCGGCCACGGCCATGCCGCAGATGCGGCACCCCTCGGTCATGGGGGCTTTTCCGCACCGGGACGGCAAAATCGTGCCCCTGGTCGATCTGGCGCGCTACCTGGGCAAAACTACCAGGTTCAACGGCGACGCCAAAATCATCGTCACGGAGTTCAACCACATCGTCACGGGTTTCATGGTTTCCGGGGTAAACCGCATTCACCGGCTCAGTTGGAACGACGTGGAAGAACCTGGCGCCTTTCTCCAGAACTTAAGCCATAGCACAGTCACCGGCGTGGTCCGGCTTGAGGGCAAGGTAGTTTTTTTGCTGGATATGGAGCATGTGGTAGCCGATCTGGATCCATCCCTGGCCATCCGCTTCGGCCGGCTGCCCGACGAATTCCTGAACAGCGACACCATCTACACCATCCTGCACGCCGACGATTCCGGCAACGTGCGCTCGCTGGTCAAACGCCTGATGGAAGAATCCGGCCACTTCCGCGTCATCCAGACCACCACCGGCGAAGAAGCCTGGAGCGTGCTCACGAAACTGAAAGCCGAGGCCGAACGCGGCGGCGCGCCCCTGCGCTCGGCCGTGCACGCCGTCATCTCGGATATCGAGATGCCGCGCATGGACGGCCTGACCCTGTGCCGGATGATCAAGGAAGACCGGGATCTCAATTATCTGCCGGTGGCCCTGTTCTCCTCCATCGTTTCCTCCGCCCTGGAACACAGGGGGAGATCCGTGGGCGCCGACGCCCAGTTCGCCAAGCCGGATCTGCAAACGCTGAGCGTGAAAGTGCTGGAACTTATTGCCAAAAGCACTCCTCCCGCATAAGGATGCCATGCCCCGTTGCCTTGTAAGTCTGAGCGGCGGCCTGGACAGCGCCGTGCTCTGCGCCGCCCTTCTGGCCGAACACGGCTCCGGCTCGGTGGAAGCGGTCTTTTTTCGTTACGGTTCCACCCACGGCCCATGGGAAGAACGGGCGGCGCGGGCCGTGGCCGGGTATCTGGCCGTGCCTCTCACGCCGGTGGATCTGCGAGCCGTGTTTATCCACGCCCACAGCGCTCTTCTGGCCGCCGACGGCCGCCCTCTGCCCAAGGCCGACTATGATCGGGAATCCATGAGCCAAACGGTCGTGCCGGGCCGCAACCTTATTTTCGCCGCCACCCTGGCCTCCATGGCCGAAAGCCGCTCCATCCCCCTGGTCGCTCTGGCCACCCACACCGGCGATCACTCCCTCTATCCCGATTGCCGCCCCTCCTTCAACGCCGCTTTAGCCCGGGTCGTTCGCGAAAGCAGCGGCAACGCGGTCAGCGTCATTACCCCTTTCGCCGCCATGACCAAAGCGGACATCGTCGCCAAAGGCGCGGCCCTCAACGTCCCCTTTGCCCTGACCCGAAGCTGCTACGAACGCACGCGGCAAAGCTGCGGCCAGTGCGGAACCTGCCGCGAACGCCTGCAAGCCTTTGCCGCCAACCGCCTGGAAGATCCCGTAACATATCGGAAACGTTAGAAGCAGCGCCAAGACGCCCGGCTGTTGACAGAGGCGCTACTTGGGAATACTCCCTTGTGGAGCGCCCTTTGCGGGCGTTGCGGTTTTTCATCCGGGGAGTGGACGGTGTTCAGCAGAAACTTCATAGCGGTTTCCTGCCTCAATTTTTTCATCATGATTCCGTACTACATGCTGTTCGTGATCAGCATGCCGTACGCGGTGGAACGTTTCGGGGCTTCGGCGAGCGTGGCCGGGTTGGTGGCCGGGACCATGATCCTGGGCGGGCTGCTGGGCCGTTTCGTATCCGGCCGGCTTATCGGGATTGTCGGATCGCGCAGGGTGCTGTTTTTCGGCATTGCGGAATTCATCCTGACCATGGCCCTATATCTGCCCGCCGATTCGCTGCCGCTGCTCATGGCCGTCCGATTGCTCAGCGGCGTCGGTGTGGGCTGCATCGGCGCGGTCACGGGCACGCTCATCGCTCATATCGTTCCGGTGGAAAAACACGGCGTGGGCATCAGCTACTTCAGCTTAAGCACCATTCTGGGCATGGCCGCCGGGCCTTTTCTCGGCGTGTTCCTGCTCCAGCGCGTGTCTTTTTCCTTCATGTTCCTGCTCTGCTGCGGCCTGGCCGCCGTCTGTCTTGTGTTCGCACTGCTGTTGTCCGCCTCGATTCCGGCCGGCAGCGCGACCGGCGGCCGCTCCTTCCGCCTGGACGAATACCTGGACTACCGCGCCCTGCCGGTCAGCATCGTCATGCTGCTGGTGGCCCAGGCCTACGGCAGCGTGCAGGCCTTCATGGCCGCCTACGCCGAGAAAATCAACCTGGTCAGCGCCGCCGAAGTCTTTTTTCTGGTCTACGCCCTCACGGTCTTTCTCTCCCGGCCCTATACGGGAAAAGTGCTGGACAGGCGCGGCGAACACGTTGTGATCTACCCTTCCCTGCTGCTTCTGGTGGGGGGCCTGCTGCTTCTGGGTTACGCCCGGTCTTCCTGGACCTTTTTGCTGTCCGCCGCCCTTATCGGGGCCGGCTTCGGCAACTTCCAGTCCACCTGCCAGATCATTTCCGTCAAGGTGGTGCCCAAGGCCCGTTTCGCCCAGGCCACCTCCACCTTTTTCATCTGCCTTGATCTGGGCATAGGCTTTGGCCCCTACCTGTTCGGAACCATCGTGCCCATAGCCGGTTACCAAGGGCTCTTTTTCGCCCTGGCCGCCATCACCTTCATCGCCCTGCCCCTCTACTACTTCCTGCACGGCAAAAAACCCGCTTCGCCCGCCAGAGCCGGGTGAACGAAAAAGCGGGGCTAGTTGAAGTTGCCAAGAGAATTATCGCCTCCGGCGGCCAAAGGGGGCCGGGGGCACAGGCTCTGGGTGAGCCCCTTTGGAAACCCCATCTTTTTGTCTGACCAACGCGTAAAATCTCAAAACTAGAGCAATTAACGCTTGAAAGAGTCGCTTAACGGCGGGCAAGGCCCGCCTGCGCCTCTTTCGCGGCAAGGATTTGAGGACAAATCCTTGCGGAGCAATTCACTCATTTTATTCGTGAAATGCTCTAGAGCAAATCAATTTTGAAATTGTCCAAGAGTAGCATTGCCTCCGGCGGCCAAAGGGGTTGAACCCCTTTGGAAACCCCATTTTTCTTGGCAGGCTCAGGTGAACAATTTTAAAGTTGAAATGCTCTAATTTGTGCTAATCACTGCCAGGCCACCGATACAATAGCAAAAACTATTGCGGGGATGAAACCGGCCCGGTTGAAACGAGGCCCGCGAATTGAATATAGCGTAGGAATATGACTGGCCCGCCCCCTGTCAGGTGGGCAGGGGGCGGGCCAGAAACGAACATTTTTTTCTTGTATCCTCTGAGCGTTACTTACTGCGCTTTCTGCAGAAACTTCATAATTTCGCTGTTCTGGAAGGCCGCTTCAGGCGCTGTCGCGCCGGTTCCCGCGAGATGTCCGCGTTTACGCGGCGGGGCAATCAGCATGAAAGTGGCGTTGGGCATAGCGTCCGCGGCGAATTTGGCCTCGTCTTCCGGACAGAGCAGATCGCCCGTACCGCTCAAGATCAGGGTGCGCGCCTTGATGGAGGCCAGGGCTTTCAGATAATCGCCGCCAAACCCCGGCGTCTGGCCAAGATCAAAGGAATCGCAGGCTTTGCTCTGGATGATGAAATCGTTGGCGTCAATGCTTTTCCAAAGCCGTTCGTCATTTTGCGCCAGCCATTCCAGCGCCTTCTGCGGGTTGCCGTCGAAGTTTTCGTATATGGCCTGGGGGGTATTGACGTCTATGCCGAAAAGCAAGGTGGCCCACAGTTTCATGCCTTTTTCCGGCTGCGAGACGTACTTGCCGTTATTCCACGCCGGATCGAGCATGATGGCGCGCCTCATGGCCTCGCACTGGAGTTTCATCCAGGGGCCAGCCTTGCCCAGAGGGATAATCGCGACAATGTTTCGTACCATGTCAGGATAGCTTGCTCCCCATTGCAGACTTTGCATGCCGCCCATGGAAGCACCGGTCACCGCCAACAATTTCGTTATGCCGAATTTTTCCGTAACCAGTTTGTGTTGCGAGTTCACCATGTCCTGAATGGAATACTGTGGAAATTCCATTCCCGGCTGGCTTTTGCTATTGCTTGGCGAGGTGGTCAATCCGTTGCCGATGGCATCCGTGCAGATAATAAAGTATTTGTCGGGATCATAGGCTTTGCCTTTGCCTATGAGATAGTCAACTCTGTGATGATTCCCCGCCAGGGAGGAAGTCATCAGGATCGCGTTATCCTTATTCTGATTCAATGTTCCATGTGTTACGTATGAAATGGAAAAATCCTTGATCACATTGCCATCAACAAGTTTGAAGTCTCCAAGAGAAAACAACTGGTGCTCTGGGTCGCCGGCTTTATGGGCAAAGCTACTTGCCGGCAGCGAAAACAACAAGGCAACAATCAGAAGAATGAATCGTCTTTTCATGATCTGTCTCCTGGTTATATGAAAGGGAAATTCCTTGATGTTGCATTATTATCGCATGCTATAGCACCTACCTCGTTGCAGCAGGTTTTTGCTGTTACAGCAGAGCTTTTGCCTGCTGCTGATAGTGCAGCCATTCCTGTTCCGGAACCATGCCGCCGCCGGTGGCCCAGACAATGTGGATGGCCGCGGGCGGCAGGCCGGCCTGCTTTTCGTGGGCCATCATTCTGGCCAGGCCGCCGAATCCGGCCAGGGCCGAGGGTTCCAGCCGAATACGCTCTGTTTGATCCAGAAGGTGAAGCTGGCGGTAAAGCGTGTTGTCCTCGACAGTAAAGGCGCCGTCGAGCAGATGGCGCATGGCGCGGCAGGCCAGGGCCGAAGGCCGCCCCACAGCCAGGCCGTCTGCGATGGTGCGGCCGTGCAGGCCGAAGTCGGACGCGCTGACGTTTTCGTTCCGCCCCGTCACAAGGCCGAGCAGGACGGCCGGGGCCTGAACCGGCTCCGCGAACCAGCAGCGCACGGCGTCGCCGAATTCCTGCTTCAGGCCAAGGGCCACGCCTCCGGGACCGCCGCCCACGCCGCAGGGCAGGTAGACGGAAAGGGGGCTGGCGGCGCTGGCGGCAATGTTAAGGTCATCCAACTGGGCCTTGAGGCGGCGCGCGGCCACGGAATAGCCGAGAAAAAGATCGCGGGAATCCTCGTCGTCCACGAAATGGCAGCCGGGGGTGGCGGTGGCCTGGGCCCGGCCCTCGCGCACGGCTTCACTGTAGTCGGCCTCGTATTCGATCACGGTAGCGCCCTTTTCGCGCAGCAGATCTTTTTTCCATTGCCTGGCGTCGGCCGACATGTGCACGGTGACCGTAAAGCCGAGTTTGGCGCTGATGATGCCGATGGAAAGGCCAAGGTTGCCGGTGGAGCCCACGGCAATGGAGTAGCGGCTGAAAAAGTCGCGCATGGCCGGGGTGGCCAACAGGGAATAGTTGTCGGAAAGGCGCAGTTTTCCCTGGGCCAGAGCCAGTGACTCCGCGTGTTTGAGCACTTCATAGACCCCGCCCCTGGCCTTGATGGAGCCGGAAATGGGCAGGTGGCTGTCCATTTTCAGGAACAGGCGGCCGGACAGGGGAGCGCGCTCGCGCAAGAGGCCGGCCATGGCCGGGATTTCACGCAGCGGCGATTCGATAAGCCCGCCGGCCTCGGCCGTTTCAGGAAAAACGGCGGCGATGAAAGGGCGAAAACGTTCGAGGCGGGCCGCCGCATCATCGGTTTCCTGGCGGGAAAAGCCGCAGCTTGGCAGGGCTTCCGCCGCCGGCAGCAGTGCCGGATTAGCCCAGAAAACCGGACGGGCGGCGCGGATGTCGTCAAGCAGGGCCAGGGCGCGCGGGTTTTCCTGCCGGGGGTTGTTGTCAGGGGATGATGTGGTCATGACGGGTTCTCCCGAGCAAAAGAATAGTGAAGTTGATTACGAGTCGTATTGCCTCCGGTCGCGGACACAGGCCCTGTGCGGCCAAAGGGGGTAACCCCCTTTGGAAACCCCGTTTTGTGGCGCAAGCGCCAGTGGACTCTTTTCGCCCCGCCTTCTCTTAAAAAGAGGTCAGCAATACCTGGGAAACGCCGAGTTTTTTCGGCTGGCCAGGCGCGAGTCACTTTTAAAAGGGGGCTGACCTTTCCGCAGGATAGCGGAAAGAGACGCGGGAGCGAAGCGGACGCGCCCGAAGGGCGAGCCACAGGAAGTGGCGAGTCAGCTCTTCTGTCCTGCCCCGCCCTGAAAAAGGCGAGCAACGACGCCAGACGGAAAAACTCAGCGTTTCCCGGCTACAGTATCTGGCTGAGGAATGCCCGCGTGCGTTCGTTGCTGGGGGCGGAGAAAAGCTGATCCGGCGGGCCGGACTCCACGATGCCGCCCTGATCCATGAACACCACCCGATCGGCCACGCCACGGGCAAAGCCCATTTCGTGGGTGACCACCACCATGGTCATGCCCTCCCCGGCCAGGGTCTGCATGACGTCCAGCACTTCGCCGACCATTTCCGGGTCCAGGGCCGAGGTGGGTTCGTCGAAGAGCATGACCTTGGGGTCCATGGCGAGGGAGCGCGCAATGGCCACGCGCTGCTGTTGGCCGCCGGAAAGCTGGTCCGGAAAGGCGTTGTACTTGTCGCCTATTCCGACCTTGTTCAGCAGAATCATGGCCTTGTCCGCGGCCTGGTCGCGCGGGCGCTTGCGCACGGTCATCTGGGCCAGAAGCAGATTGTCGAGCACGGACAAATGGGGAAAAAGGTTGAAACTCTGGAACACCATACCCACTTCGGCCCGGATGGCGTTGATGTCGCAAGTATCGCAGAGGATATCCCGGCCTTCGATGAGGATCTGGCCGGAGTCCGCGAATTCCAGGCGGTTCAGGCAGCGCAGAAAGGTCGATTTGCCCGACCCCGAAGGGCCGATGACCACCACCACCTCTCCCCTGGCCACGTCAAGGGAAACGTCCTTCAGGGCCTGCAGGGGATGGGGAACCCAAAAGGACTTGCTCACGTCACGCGCCCGGATCATGGGCAGGGGCTCCCTGGCCGGGGCGAAAGTCTGGGAACTGGCGGCGGCTATCATCGACGTACGGCCCTTCTTTCAAGATACTGCACAAACAGCGACAGGGTAAAAGTAAGCACAAGGTACAGCACGGCGCAGGTAAACCACAGCTCCAGCGACTGGAGCGAAGAGGTGACCGCCTCGCGCGTGGCCTTGGTCAGTTCGCGCACGGCCATCACGCCCAGCAGGGAGGAATCCTTGATCAGGCTGATGAACTGCCCGGCCAGGGGCGGCAGAATGCGGCGAAAAGCCTGAGGCAGAATGACCTTGCGCATGGCCTGGCCGTGGGTCATGCCCAGGGAGCGGGCCGCTTCCATCTGGCCCCGGTGCACGGACTGGATGCCGGCGCGCACGATTTCCGCCACATAGGCGCCTGTGAAGATGGCCAGGGCAATCACCCCGTACCACAGGGGCGGGATGGATTCCAGGCCGGCGCGCTGTAACAGGCCGTCAATCAGATATCCGGCCACGAAATACCAGAGGAAAATCTGCACCAGCAGCGGGGAGCCGCGTATAATCTCAATGTAGGTCACGGCGCTCCAGCGCAAGGCGGGATTGCCCGACAGCCGGCACAAACCCGTGCACAGCCCGATGCCGATGCCCAGAAGAATGGCGAAGGCGCTGACCTCTATGGTAATGCCCAGCCCCTTGAGCAAAATGCCGGGTTCGCTGTACTGCACGTCGGCAATCAGATCGCCGTGGTACACGTCCGTGCCCTCGGACAGGCGCACCTGCGACCCGGCCGGGAGCCGGATTTCCGTCGGCTCGCTTTCCCTGTCGGTCGGGGTAATGATCACCCGCGTCACGCCGCTTTCTTTCCGGACGGCCGTGACCTCGCCATCGGCTTCCGCCCGGATCTCCTTGTGCCCGGTGGCCCAGAAATACTGCGGCACCCGGTTCCAGCGCCAAGTGTATTCCACCCGGCTGGTGGCGTAAAATAACAAGCCACAGGCCCCCAGAAGCACCAGTACGAAAACAGTCTTGTAAAACAACTGCCACCGGGGCGAAAGCGGACGATCAAGACCTTGGTAAGACATAGCGGATGGTCCTTGAGATTGTGGGGGGAAGGGGGCAACCCCTTTT
>JAVBOI010000134.1:0-17091 GCA_031550695.1 Desulfovibrio sp.
GCTTTTTGCTTTCGACTTTTCAGAATCGCCTCAAGTTCGCCCCTCTGTTCTGGCGTACAATCAATCTTTCGTGCCGGTCGAGCCATACATACTCCTTGGATTCGTGGAGTATATATTTTTATATAAATTTTTGCAACTAGACACTAAGCAGATTCAAGTGAATAATTTCAAAATTGAAATGCTCTAAACCGCTACTGCGGCGGCACGGGCGTGAAGGTATTGCCGTTGCGCTCGATCATGACTATGGCGTTGCTGATCTGCCGGCCAAGGGGCGATTCGCCGCTCATTTCCCGCTCCAGGGTGGTGATGCCCTTTATGACCGTGGAATGCTTGCGGTTGAACGTCTGGCCGATGGCGGCCAGGGAAAGATCCGTGTGCTTGCGGGCCAGGTAGAAGGCGGTGTTGCGGGCGGTCACGTATTCCTGTTTCCGGCTGGCCGAGACAAGCTGTTCCCTGGTCAGGCCGAACCCCCGGCACACATGGCCGATTATGGCCTCCATGTTCAGAACCGGGAACCGGACCGCGTAGTTGGCGATCACCTCCCAGGCCATCTGAAGGGTGATGCCGGTATTCAGAAGCCTGGCCTTGAGGATCAGGTTCTGCAGGCAGCTTTCAATCTGGCGCACGTCCGCCTGGATGTGCATGGCCAACACGTCTTCCACGTCCTCGGGCAACAGCACCTGGTGGAACAAGGCCTTGTGACGCAGGATGCGGCGGCGGGTCTGCTCGTCAGGACGATCGATGCAGGAAAGCAGACCGGCGCAGAGCCGCGACTGCAACTGCTCGTCCATCTGCTTGAAATCCCTGGGACCGAAGGAACTGGTGAACACCACCTTGCTCCCCCTGTCCCGCAGGGATTTGATGGTGGCCAGCAGCTCGGCCTGCATTTTTTCCTTGCCCTGAAGAAAATGAACGTCTTCCAGAAGCAGCAGGTCCAGATCGCGGTACCTGGCCTTGAAACGGTCCGTGTCCTGAAGCTTGAGGGACAGATAGAAACGCGAGGCGAATTCCTCGGCCGTCAGGTATTCCACCTTGGGCGCGCTGCGGTTGCACGATTCGCACAAGGCCCGGCCCACGGCCTGCATCAAATGCGTTTTTCCAAGACCAGGGGCGGAGCTTAAAAAAAGGATGTCCGACCCGCATGTTTTGCCGCACATGCTGCGCGCGGCGGCGTGGGCCAGTTCGTTGCAGGGGCCGACCACAAAATCGTCAAAGGAAAAACGCCAGGCGTGCTCGGCAACGGGCGCGGATTTGGGCTCGGGCGCCCGCACGGGCAGAGGAAGCTGCGCCATGGACAAAGGACGGGGCGAAGGAAGCGCCGGCCGCGCGGCCCGGTCCGAGGCCTGTTCGATCAGGAGCGGTCGCGCGCGGGTGTCGGACTCGACGGGCGCCGCCGCCTCTTCGCCGGCCGGGGAAAGCTCGTCGGAAAGCAGACGTTTCGAAATCCGCCGCGCGGACGACAGCACCACGGAATCTTGCGCGTCCCGGGCGGGCCGGCAGCACACCCGCACCGGGCAGACCCTGCCCAGAACCTGTTGCACCGTATCGGCAATCAGGGGCAAAAAACGGCCGCGAACAAAATCCGCCACAAAATCACTGGGGGCGCATAGCGTCACCCCTTCTTCCTCCCAAACGGGCGCAAGAGACGCGATCCAGACCTTGTACTGGCCCGGAGCGAGTTTTTTTTCTAAAATTTGCTGAATTTGAGCCCATTTTTTGTGCATGAGTACGGTCTATCGAAAAAGAAGGCAGAGGAACAAGGGTGATTTTCTGCCGGCTTTCCTGTCAAGAAGAAGTTTGCATCCACAACTCTTTTTCTACAAAACATAGTGATATTACAAATTATATTTGAATAGCCGTTGTCTTCCGGCCTTTTTTGGAAACCTTGCTCCGCAAGGACTTTACACGGTTTTTGCGTCAACGCACACCGTACACATATTTTCTCTTAACATCGTAAAAATAAAATTTCTCTATTTTATGCAAAAAAACTCTCTTTTACTCAAAAATTAAGAACAGACACGTATTTCGCTATAGGTGAAAACATGATTTCATTTTTTTACCTTTTTTATCCTAATAACCAAATATAACTATATTTTTACAGTCAACCGAATAGTTTTAAAAAGCTGATATTCCACAACTCCACTAGAGTTATTGCAACAAAATCAGCGGGGAGCCGTCGCACCAGGCACAACCCGCCTCGTGCGTTTTTCCGCCAGACACCAGCGCAACCCTATAACCACCTTGGGTTACGTTAATTTTTTTTGTTGACCTTATGCACGGATTAGCGCATTACATAGATGACGGGATGGTTTTCTAGAAATTTTCCTGACAGTCTCAAGAAAAGAGGCGGACCAGGCGATACATCATAATGACACCGGCCGCTTTTTGCCCGCCGGCGTTTGCGCCGAATTCCGGGCTCACGGCCCGTATGCCGGACGCCATTGACCGTCTGAATTGACCGTCTGAACGGAGTTTCCTGTGCCACACTTTTCGCGCTTCACCTATAGTATTGCCGTTCTCGCCGTTCTTGCGCTGCTTCTGCCCGGCTTTTCTCCGCTCCAGGCCGAAGCGAGCGCGGCTTCCACGCAGACCAAACGAAGCGCGAGCGTAAAATCCGGTAACGCGGCCAAACAGAAAAAAACCGCTGCCAGCGCCACGCGACGAAATACCTCCACCCAAACAAACGCCGGAAAAGCAAAAAAACCGACCGCCGCCCCAAGCGCGCAAAACTCGCGCAAAACCGCCGCCAGCAAAGCCGGCGCGGTCAAGCCCGCCCCGGCCTCCGGCAAAAAGACCAAAAACAAGAGCAGGCGCGCCGCCCGCAACGCCTCTGCCTCGCGCGGCCCTTACAAGAGCGCAGTGCTCTATAACGCCAGCACCGGCCAGGTGATTTTTTCCCGCAATCCCAACACCCAGGTTCCCCCCGCTTCCCTGACCAAGATCCTTTCCATGTACGTGGCCGAAGACGCCATCCGCGCCCGGAAAATCAATCCCAACACCATGGTGACCGTCAGCCCCAGAGCGGCGGCGGCCGGCGGCTCCCGCATGGGACTTCGCGCCTACGACCGGGTTCCCCTTGACGATCTGCTGCACGGCATGGCCGTTTCCTCGGGCAACGACGCCAGCATCGCCGTGGCCGAGTTCATAGGCGGCTCCGAAAGAAAATTCGTCCAGATGATGAACCAGAAAGCCCGCTCGCTCGGCATGACCCGAAGCACCTTTGTCAACGCCAACGGCCTGCCCGCGCCCGGCCAGTACACCACGGCCAAGGACATGCTGCTTCTCGCCCGCGCCTACATGGCCGCCTATCCCGGCAACCTGCAAAAGCACCACAACCAGATTTTCAACAGCTACAAAGGCAACATGACCGCCAACGCCAACCCCCTGCTCCGCTCCTTCCACGGCGCGGACGGGCTGAAAACAGGCTTTGTCAGCGCGGCCGGCTACAATCTTATCGCCACGGCCAGAAGGGACGGCCAACGCGTCATCGGCGTCGTTCTCGGCGCGCCCTCAAGCGCGGTACGGGCCACCGAATCCTGCTCTCTGATGGAAGCCTGCTTCCGCAATCCGGCCACTCTTACCGCCCAGTCCAGCCCCGGCGATCTGGCCGCGGTCGGCGGCAAAACGCCCAAGGCTGTGAAAAGAGGCAAAAACGAAACCCTGGCCGATGCCGACCAGCCCAAAGCCAAAGCATCCGGCGGCAAAAAGGCCAGAACCAAAGCAGGCTCATCCGCCACAAAAGGCAAAAAGGCCTCCGCTACCCCCGCCAAGAGCACGGCGGACAGTACGCCTAAAACACGGAAACGTTCGTAAAAAGCAGAAGAGAAGAACGCGGGGGGAAGAGGAAAAAAATCCTTAACTTTTTATTAAGGATACTGAGGTAGGACTGTCCACGATGGTCGTGCTTTAGCCTTGCCGGCTAGCACGTTGGAAAACCGCGAGTCTTCCCAAGGTCTGTTTACGCCTTTTGCCACACGGCCATGTATTCCTGGTTGCCCTTGGGGCCTTTGACGGCCGAGGGCACAATTCCCATCAGAGACAGCCCAAGAACATCGCGGGCAAAATCCAGCACCTTGTCCACCGCCTGTTGGCGCAGACCATCACTCCGCACCACGCCCTTGTCCGTGCCGCCGGGGCCGACCTCGAACTGCGGCTTGATCAGGGCCGCGACCAGGCCTCCCGGTTTCAGCCAGCGCATGCAGGGTTCCAGAACCAGGGTCAGGGAAATAAAGGATACGTCGGCCACCAGCAGATCCACAGTTTCCGGGATCAGATCGGCCGGGGCCGTACGCAGGTTCACCCCTTCCAGACTGATCACGCGCGCATCAACGCGCAAACGCTCGTGCAACTGATGTTTGCCCACGTCCACGGCATAGACTTTTGCCGCGCCGTGCTGGAGCAGGCAGTCGGTGAACCCGCCCGTGGACGCCCCGGCATCCAGGGCCGTCAGACCTGAAACATCCAGGGAAAAATGCTCCAGAGCGGTCAGCAGCTTATAGGCCCCCCGGCTGACAAAACGCTCGCGCCCGGCCACTTCAAGACGAACGTCGGGAAAAAGCTGCTGTCCCGGCTTGTCCACCCGCGCGCTGCCATCGCCCGATACCGCAAAAACCTGCCCGGCCATGATCAGGCGTTTGGCCTGTTCCCGGCTTTCGGCAAGTCCCTGGGCGAACAGTATCTGATCCGCGCGTTCTTTTTTCGCCATGGCGTTTCCAAGCAAACAAACCGAAACAAATCTATTTTGAAGTGGCCCAAGAGTCGTATTGCCTCCGGCGGCCAAAGGGGGCCGGGGGCACAGGCCCTGTGTGACCCCCTTTGGAAACCCCGTACGGAGTGGCAAGTCTTGTGCCAGCAATCCCTCTTCTGCCGCGAGAGGCCCGCTTACGAAAAATCCCGGCAATCCCACACCGTCCAACACCCCAGTATAAAAAGGTTTGGAAAAAAGGGATGGGGTCCGGGGGAAGGGAAAAAAACCTTTCCTTAAAAGGTTTTTTCCCTTCCCCCGGCCGCCGGAGGCACTCCCCCCTCCCCTTTCACTCTTACGAATACTCTTTACGCAGCGTGTCTTTTTCCATCAGGGCGACGACGCGACGAAGATCTTCGGGGGTATCCACGCTCAAGGTGCGTTCGGTGATGGGCACCATGCGCACGGTATCGCCGTTTTCGAGAATGCGCATCATGTCCACGGATTCGATGATTTCCAGCGGCGTTTCGGGCAGGCTGTTGAACTTGAGCAGGTAGTCGCGGCGAAAGGGGATGATGCAGACCTGCTTTTTCATGGGCACGTCGGTCACGCCTTTTTTCCGGGAGGGGATGGGCTCGCGGGAAAAGTAGAGGGCGTTGCCTTTAAGATCCGTAACCACCTTGACTTCCGAGGGGTCTTCGAATTCCTCCACACTGGCCAGATCGGCCATGAGGTTGACCACCTGAAGGGTGGGGTCGTCGAGCATGGGCTTGACGGAGGCTTCGATCATGCCGGGGGTGACCATGGGCTCGTCGCCCTGGACCATGACCACGATATCGGCGGTAAGGCCCAGTTCCTTTTCGATTTTCAGCATGGCTTCAGCGGTTCTGTCGGTGCAGCGGGTGTGCTTGTCCGAGGTCATGACCGCCTTGAGGCCGCTTTTGGCGGCGTAGTCCATGATCACGTCGTCGCAGGTGGCTATGTAGGTGGCGGTGAGGGTTTTGCACATGGCGGTGCGAATGGTCACATGCCCGACCATGGGCACGCCGTGGATGTCGGCCAGGGGCTTGCCGGGAAAACGCGAGGAGCCCATGCGGGCGGGAACAATGGCGATGATGTTCATACGGGTCAGTCCTTTTCCACCAGGTAGCCCATTTCCGTGGTCAGGTTGGGGTTGAGTTCGCGGTGCAGTTCTTCGATAACGCGCAGGATGCCCTGGCCGAGATCCGTGGCCAGGGACGGGACCATTTTTTTGCCGATGTGGGGATTGAAAGAGTAAGGCGTAATTTCGTAATGGCCGCTTTTGCCGTCGCCCAGAAACTTGAACGACACGGGCTTGTCCAGCATTTCAGCAATCATTTTAAGAAGTTCCTCAACGCGCAGGGGCTGGCTGCCGGACAGCACTATGTTCAGGTTGGCGTATTCCGGCTTGAGAATTTCCACGCTGCACTGGGCGGCGTCTTCGGCGTGGATGTATTCGCGTAAGGCAGTGGGCAGGCCGTAGTATTCGATGACGCCGGTTTCCAGGGCCTCGCGCACAAAGCGGTAAATGGCGTTGCGCTTGTCCGCGCGCGGGCCGTACAGCGAACCGTAGCGCAAAATGGTGTATTCCAGCCCGTAGGCCTGGCGGTAGTTTTCGATATACAGCTCGCTGGCCTGCTTGCTGCACCGGTAAAACCCGCCCGACTTGCTGTAGACGTACAGGGAGCTGGCAAAGACGAAGCGTTTGACCTTGGCCTTGCGGGCGGCCTCCAGGGCGACGATGTTGCCGAGGATGTTGAACTTGGCCGTATCCAGGGGCCGGGCTCCGGCTTCGCCGATGTCGGCTATGCCGGCGAAGTTGTAGACGGCCTCGGAGCCGGCCACGGCCGCGTCAACGGCCGCCTCGTCCAGAATGTCGCCCACAATCATGGTCTGGTCGGGCCGCAACCAGGCCGAGGGCCGCATGTCGAAAATCCGGACCGCGTGTCCGGCCTCGGAAAGCTTGTCGCACACGTGGGAGCCCAGAAAGCCGGCTCCGCCGAAGACTGTTATGTTCATGGCCTTGTCTTGGGTGGTATGGGTTAGGGCAAATTCATTGTGAAGTTGCCCAAGAGTACTAGTGCCTCCGGCGGCCAAAGGGGTTGAACCCCTTTGGAAACCCCATTTTAGCTGACGTCGCGGGCCGCGAGGGCGGGACGTCTCAGGCCCCCGGCCGCCGGCCGGCGTGTTGCAGAAACAGGGCGTCAATGCCGTACGCTAAAAAGGTATAGCCCTGGGCCGCCTTGGCGCGTAAGTCGTCCGGGTTGGGTTGGACCACGTGGTAGCCCTTGGCTTTGTTGTGCGCTTCGGCCTTTTGCTCGATTTGGGCGAGGGCGGCCAGAAAATCGGGATGGTCAAAGCGGCCGGTCAGACCCATGGAGGCGGAAAGGTCGTAGGGCCCGATCATGTAAGCGTCGAGCCGGGGATGGGAGAATATGCCGTCCAGGTCGGCCAGGGCGTTCACGTGCTCGATCTGGGCCACGATCACCAGGTCGTGGCCGAGGCCGTTCTCGCCGTCCACGTGGGCGGCGAAGTCCAGTCCGAAGACATTGGCGCGGGAAAAACCCACTCCCCGCCGGCCGCCCGCGAATTCCCGCCCGCCCGGGTACAGGGACCAGGCAATGGCGTCGTCAAGCTGGGCCCGGCTTTCGATCATGGGAAAAATCAGGCCGCGCGCGCCGGAATCCAGGGCGGCCTTGATCATGGTCATATCCGCCGCCGCCACCCTGGCAAAGGGCAGGGTTCCCCAGCGCTCCAGGGCGCGGAACACGTCCGGCAACTGGGCACGGGTGAACGAGCCGTGCTCGAGGTCGGCGGCAGCCCAGTCGTAGCCCAGCCGGGCGACGACTTCGGCCACGTCCGGGCTTGGCAGTTGCAGCCAGGTGCCCACGGTGGGCTTGCCCTGGCGGATGCGATCGCGAATGTCCCCGCTGGAAAGCATGATAATCCCGCCTGTTGGAAAATTTTTGTCCGGCCCTCGTCATTTCGAAAAACGATCCGCCGGTTCCCACGCTCTATAGTCTTCTCCCGGCGGAAGAGCAAGGGGATTGCCGGGAAAATGCTTCCGAATCGCGGAAAACCGTGGCCTGAAGCGTTTTGATCGTGTATACAGAAAGAAAAAGCCACGCCATCGTTATAATAAGGAGGCAGCCCATGCGTTACGCATCGAACCAACGCCGGCGCGCCGCGATTGCCGCCGCTGTCGCGCGGCCCCAAACCTCGCTTTTGACAAAATTTTGGGCACTTGCCCTGTCAGCGCTTCTGGTTGCCGCTTTTCTGGCCCTGTTCGGCGGTCAGGCGGCCGGCGCTGGTGACGTTTCCGCCGACGGGCTCACGGTCGCGGCCGGCCCCATTCGCGGGGTGGGTTCCCTGGGCGCCAGCCCTCCGGTCCAGTCCGCGCCCCCGCCCCGGCCCGCCTACGGCGGAACGCCCGGCGACTACGCGCGCGGCTACGAGGGCACCACCCCCACGCCCGACCCCTGGCACCGGGAATCGGATTTCCGCGACCGCAACTACATTCTCCGGCACAGTTCGCCGCCGGCCTTTGCCGCCCCGCCGCAACCCCCGGTGGGCGGAGGCGGTGACCGGGTAATCACGCCCTACGATCCCACTCTGCCCAAGCCGCCCCTGCCGGGCGACAGCGCCCCGGCGGGCCGGGTGGTTCCGGAGCAATAGAGCAAATTCATTTTGATTTGCCCAAAAGAATGATTGCCTCCGGCGGCCAAAGGGGGTCGCGGACACAGGCGCTGTGTGACCCCCTTTGGAAACCCCATTTGGGGGAGGTGGGTTCAAATAGTTCGCGGCAAGCCACTACGTGAGGGCATTGCCCTGACGAAGCACTCAACTCAAAACGCAAAAGCGGGACTGACACTGTTCACACTGTCCGTCCCGCCTACATTTAGCCTTTCTTTCCACTCACCCTTTGTTGTCCAGCACCCATTGCTTGAGCTTTTGCGCTTCCTTGAGCAGCAGCGGATAGTCAAGGGTCGCCCAGGCCCCGTCCTGATACAACACCTTTCCGCCTACCATGCTTAAGCGCAGTTCGTGGCCGCTGGCCGCGTACACCAGATGAGACACGAGATTATAGAGCGGTTGCAGGTTGGGGCTGCGCAAATCCAGGGCCACCATGTCGGCCGGGCCGCCTTCGACCAACCGGCCCAGTTCCGGCCAGTTCAGGGAGGCCGCCCCGCCCCGCGTGGCCGCGTCCAGCACCGTCCGGGCCGGCAGCACCGTGGGGTCGTTGCTGTGCACCTTGTGCAGCAGGGCGCAAGCCGACATTTCCCCGAACATGTTCAGGCCGTTGTTGCTGGCCGCGCCGTCCGTGCCCAGGCCCGGCAGCATGCCGCGCGCCAGCATGCCAGGCACCGGGGCCACGCCCGAGGCCAGCTTCATGTTGCTGCGCGGATTATGGGCCACGTGCGCGCCGCTGGCCGCCAGCACGTCCAGTTCCTCGTCCGTCAGGTCCACGGCGTGGGCGATGGACACGTCCGGCCCGAGCATATCCAGATCTCGACAATAGGCCAGCGGCCGCTTGCCGTGCTGGGAAAGGCAGGTTTCGGTTTCCGAAGGTGTTTCTGCCAGGTGGATGTGCAGCATCAGCCCCCGTTTGCGGGCCAGATCGCGGCAATCCTCCATCAATTGCGGGGTGGTGGTGTAAACGGCGTGCGGCATGACAGCCACCCGGATGCGCTCATGCCCCTGCCAGCGCGCTGCCTGGGCCTCCACCAGGGCCAGGCCTTCCTCGGTTGTGCCATAAGCCGGGGAAGGGAAGGAAAAAAGCACCTCGCCGGCCTGGCAGCGCAGGCCGCTTGCATCAACGGCCGACATCACCGCGTTCTCAAGCAAGTACATGTCAGCAAAGGCCGTGGTGCCGGTGCGGATCATTTCCGCGCAGCCCAGCAGCGAACCAAGCTCCACTATTTCGGCCGTCAGGCGCTGCTCGCGCGGGAAAATATGCCTTGTCAGCCACTCCATCAGAGGCAAATCGTCGGCCAGACCCCGGAAAAAGGACATGGCCACGTGCGTGTGGGCGTTCACCAGGCCGGGCATGAGCACGGCCGGGCCAAGGGCAATGGTTTTGGCCGGGCAAAAGCCGGCCGCCAGTTGCTCGCGCGGGCCAAGGGCGGCGATGCGGCCGTTGGTGACGGCCACGGCCGCGTCTTCGATGATGCGCCGCTCGTCATCCTGAGTGAGGAGCAGATCGGCGGTTACAAGCAGATCGCAGGAACAGGGGGAAATAGAATTCATAGCACTCTTCCGTAAGGGGTTTCCAAAGGGAACCACTCCCTTTGGCCGCACAGGGCCTGTGTCCGCGACCGGAGGCAATAATGTTCTTAGGCAACTTCACAATGAATTTACTCTATAACGCCGTCAGCTCCATGTTGCCCCAGACGCCGATGCTTCCCCCGCACTGGAGGAACACCCCGTCCACGCCAATCCGGGCGAATTCGGCGGCGTATTCGGCCACCCGGCCCGCGTCGTCCGGCTCTTGCAGCATGTTGCAGAAAGCCGTGGCCGCGGCGTCGGCCACGAAGGCGTCCCTGGACCGGACCACGGCCAGATCCCCTCTGCCGAAGCTGAAGGAATGGCCGATAAACGACGACGAGGCGCACAGGGACAAGGGAAAATCCTCCGCTTTCAGGCGCAGCCCTATAACAGCCCCGCCGGCCGGATCGGACAGCAGCCCGACCACGCGCTCCCGGCTGGAATAGAGCATGCTGTCGCCGCCGTTTTCCACCAGGCAGTCCGGCGTAAAGCGGACAAGCTCGCCGGCCACGCAGGCGGCCACGGCCCCGGCCACGGCGGCCATGGGGCCCACGTTCATAAGGACGGCGGCGGCGGCCATGCGCCGGACAACTTCCGGAGCGTGATCCGGCACGGGCACGGGCAGCATGCTGGCGCCGAAATCCGGTTCAAGCAGCATCCAGGACCGGATCTGCGAGCGGATCTCGTTGACCGTGCGCAGGGCCAGGCTTTCCAGATCCTCGGCGCAATCCTTGCGCACGGTTATCCAAAGGTCGGTCTGCTCCACCACGATCTGGAAGCTGCGCTCGTCCGCGCACGGGGAAAGCCGCCTGTAGGAACGGTGATGGGCGGCCGCGCCCCGCTCCCGGCGGGCCGGAGCCGGCCGCGCCTTGTGTGATTTGCCGTGTCCCATTCCGAACTACTTTTAAGAAAGACATAGAGGATGAAGCCCATCATGTCGAAGCGGGGCTCTGCCCCTGCACCCCGCAAGGGGGCAGCCGCCCCCTTGACCCCCGTATTTAGTGATATGTTCACGGCTGCCGGCACATCGACATCCCGCTTTGCAACGAAGCGGGTATTGCGCTACAAGACAGACACCTAACAAAGACGCCGTTAGCAGGCAAGCCTTGACCCCGGCGCAGAAACTTCCTTCCAAGGAACCACCCCGCCATGCAGCCCCGCATTCCCGTGGCCTTTGTCCACTGCCCGGACTACGACGGCCCCGGCCCTTCCCCGTCCGCCGGGCCGGAACATCCCCGCGGCCTATCCCTGGCCGAGGCCGTGGACGAGGCTTTTGCCCTGGCCGGCTACGCGCCCGCGCGCGGCGAGCGTGTGCTGGTCAAGCCCAACCTGTTGCGGGCCGACGCCCTGACCTGCACCACCCCCCAGGTGGCCAGGGCGGTCTGCCAATGGCTGCTGGACCGGGGCGTGGCGGTGAGCATAGGCGATTCGTCCGCATTCGGCGGCGCCGCCGGCGTGGCCCGGCGCATCGGTCTGACCGACGCTCTGGCCGGCCTGCATTCCGCCGACGGCCGGCCGCTTGTTCCCCTGTCCCTGGACAAGGCCGTTACGCGGCGCATTCCCGGCCTGGGCGCGGTAAAGCTTTCCCGCCACGCTCTGGAGGCCGACTCGATCCTGTCCCTGCCCCGCTTGAAGGCCCACAGTCAGGCCGGCGTGACCGGGGCGGCGAAAAACCTGTTCGGCTGCGTCTGCGGCACGCACAAGGCCATCATCCACATGAAACACGGCGACAACGGCCCGGACAACAACGACTTTTGCCGCTATATCGCCGGCCTGGCAAACCTGCTGCCCCCGCAGGCCGCTCTGGTGGACGCCATAACCTGCATGCACGTCACCGGCCCTTCGCGCGGGCAGCCGTATCATCTGGGCCTGATCGCGGCCTCATCCTCCTGCGCGGCCGTGGACACGGCCTTGTACGGGCTGCTCGGCCTGGACCCGGATTACCCGCCCCTGTGGCGGGCCTTGCGGGAGTTGAACATTCCGGGCGCGTTCCCGCGGGATATCGTCATGCGCGGCGCGCTTCCGGAAAGCTTTGACGCCGCCGGCTTTATCACGCCCCATCCCTTGCTGGGGCAGAGCTTCCGGCCCTGGCGGTTTTGCGTGAGCGCGGCCAAACGCTTCTGGGCGCGCCTGAAAGTCTGATCAATGATGATTGCCTGCGCGTCGCTGTTCTCTTTCTTGCTCCGCGAAGCCCTTCATTTTTAGTCTTGCCTTTTACAGGCAAACTCCGTAGAAAAAAGACGCCGTTACGGTCGCAACGCGGGCGGGAGTAACTCAGTGGTAGAGTGCAACCTTGCCAAGGTTGAAGTCGCGGGTTCAAATCCCGTCTCCCGCTCCAAATTTCGCCGGGCCGTTTCCGGCGCGGCGCCGCCGGACGGCTTTCGAACGGTCAAGGTGCGTCATGTCCTCTATTTCCCCCTCCGCCAGTTCCGTTGCTCCGCTCTCCCGAACCTCGGCTCCCGCTTCCGCCTCGCAACCGGGGCCGGAGGCCGGTCTTGACGATCTGCTCGCCTTTGCCGGAAAAAAATACTCCCTGGAATTCGAGCCCGTAAGCGCGGGCGGCGTAACCCTGAATATCCTGCAAATAGCCAACATGCGGGAGATTCTTGATGCCGCCGTGGCCTCCGGCGCCTTGCAAAGCGCCCTGACAACGCTGCCGCTGTGGGCGAAAATCTGGCCCGCCTCCCTCATTCTCGGCCATGCCCTGGCCGCCCTGCCCACGAAAGATCGCAGCCTGCTGGAAGTCGGCGCCGGCTGCGGCGTGGCCGGCCTGGTGGCCGCGGCCGCCGGGTTTTCCAGCGTGCTCATCACGGATATCAACGATGACGCCTTGCTGTTCGCCCGCATCAATATCCTCAAGAACAGCTTACAAGACCGGGCGAGCGTGTGCCGCGCCGATATCGAATCAGACCGGCTGGAGCGGCGCTTTTCCCTGATCGCCGGGGCGGAAGTTCTGTATCTTGAACACCTGTACCGGCCCCTGGTAAAGTTTCTGGGCAGGCACCTGGCCGCCAAAGCCTCTATCCCGGCCCCGGAAATCCTTCTGGCCACGGACCACCGCCGCGACGCCAAACGCTTTTTCAAACTGGCGGAAAAGGAATTTCAGATCGCCCACAAGCAGATCGGCATCACGGCCACGGCCGCGCCGGACGAAGCCGGTTCCGACCGCCGGGAGCGCCACCTGATCAGCCTGCACCGGTTGACGCCGCTACGTTAGAGCAAATCAATTTTGAAGTTGTCCAAGAGTGGTATTGCCTCCGGTCGCGGACACAGGCCCTGTGCGGCCAAAGGGGGTGACCCCCTTTGGAAACCCCATTTTGTTGGTTATAGCACGGCGGATACTCTCAAAGTTGACCTGTTCTGACCTGAGCCGTCCGTCCGTGTTAATCCCCGGAGAGCCGCGCCGCTTTTCCTTCACAGCCCCTTCACTGGAAACGCCCCATGATCCGCCTCACTCCCTGCCCCAAACAATACTCCCTGGACCAGGACAAAGCAGTCAGCCCGGAACAGACCCTGGCCCTGGTGCGCGAACGCCTTGCCGGCCTGCCGCTGGCCATTCTTTCGGAAACGCGGCGCATAGACGCCGGCCGCCTGGGCATTCCCGTGTACCTGAGCGTCTGCGGCCACGACGCCAAGGCCATCATGCCCACGCGCAAGCAGATGGGCAAAGGGGCCACCCCGGCCCAGGCCGAGGCCTCGGCCCTGATGGAGCTGATGGAACGCTACGGCTTTTTCTCTTTCTGGCAGCGTCTGCCCGAAGCCGCGCAGGCCACCTGGAGCGAGGCCGAACGGCTTTTCGGCGACAGCCTCATGCCGCTGGCGGAAATCATCGCCGCCTGCCACGATTCCATAGGCCCGGACCAAGCCCGGCGCATCATGGATTTACGCGCCTGGACCTTTGTTCCGGCCACCCGCATTCTTGACGGGGCCACCATCCATGTCCCCCTGGATCTGTTCCGGCGGTTGGGCGAGTTCAACGGCTCCTCGGCCGGCAACACGGACGCGGAATCCCTGCTCCAGGGCGCCTGCGAGTTGGTGGAGCGCCACGTCTGCTGCCTGGCGGATCGCGAACAGCCGGAACTGCCCACCATTGACGCCACCCCGGACAACGCGGACGACCCCGTGCTGGCGGATCTGCTGCGCAAGTTCCGCGACAACGGCGTGACCCTGCTGCTCAAGGACTTCAGCCTGGACATGCCCGTGCCCACCGTGGCCGCCCTGGCGTACGACCCGGCCACCTTTCCCGATAGCTCGGAAATCGTGTTCACCGCCGGCACGGCCGCCAGCCCGGCCAAGGCGGCCGTGCGCGCCATTACCGAAGTGGCCCAGCTTGCCGGGGATTTCATCAGTTCCGCCTGCTACGAGGCCTCGGGCCTGCCCAAGTATGCGCGCCTCGATCAGATCGACTGGCTGCGGGCCGGTCCCCGCGTTTCCCTGGACAGTCTGCCCTCCGTGGAAGCCGACGACATTCTTGACGAACTGCGCGCCCTGGCCGGAGGTCTGGCCGAGCGGGGGTACACGCTTTATGCCGTTTCCACGGCCAATCCCGACACCGGCGTGCCCACCCACTACAGTTTCTCGCCCGGATTCCACTTTCGCGAGCGCGACAAAAACGCCTCCCTGGGCCTGTTCGCCGGGCGCCTGATCTGCGAGGAGGCCGACGCTCCGCAGGCTGAAGCCGCCCTGCGCGTTCTGGCGGACATTTACCCGGACGCCCATTTCCTGCCTTTTTTCCAGGGCATGCTCGCCCTGCGCGCCGACGACCGCCAGACCGCCCGGCAATGCTTTGCCCAGGCCGAAGCCGTGCAGCCGGAAAACGACGCAAGAGCCCTGGCCGCCTTTTACCACGCCTACGTCCACACCCTGGACGACGACTGGGAAGGCGCCTTGCCCGGCCTTGACCGCGCCGCGCGCCTCTGCCCGGATATGAAGGAGTTTCTGAACCTGCGCGGTGTCTGCCTGTTCAAGATCGGCCGCTACGACAAGGCGGCCCGTGACTTTCAGGACATTCTCGCCCGCCTGGACAAGGGCTCGGCCGTGGATCTCCAAAACCTCGGCCTCTGCCACAAGTTCATGGGCAACACCGAAGAGGCGCGCCATTTCCTGTCCGCCGCCCTGGCCCTGGACCCCGGCCTGGACAAGGCCAGGGAGCATCTCCAGGCGTTGGGCTGAGGCTGATTAAATTTTGAAGGTGCCCAAGAAGAAATATTGCCTCCGGCGACCAAAGGGATTGAATCCCTTTGGAAACCCCCATTCTGATCGACATTGGTTTGCTCCGCTTTCGCCAGGCACGATGCCGTGGCGCTTATTGTACATCAGGATTTTCGCGCTCTCTCCCATCCCGAGGATACCCGCATGGATATTTCGCCCTCTCTTCTGGCGTTCGGCAAACTGGTCCTGACCTTTGGCGTCATTCTCGTCCTGCTCCGCCGGCATGTGGAGCTGTGGCTGACCATCGTGGCCGGCGCGGCCGTTGTGGCCCTTACCTGCGGCATTTCCGTGACGGATTGGCCCGGCCTGTTTTTCGAGGTTCTGCAACAGCAGGAATTCCTTATCATCTGCCTTATGGTCTTTCTCATCCTCATGCTCTCCAGCGTGCAGGAGGCCACGGGCCAGAGCCGCCTGCTGGTGGAAGGCCTGGAAAAACACCTACGCCGGCCGCGCATACGCCTGGTGCTGTTTCCGGCCCTGATCGGGCTGTTGCCCATGCCCGGCGGCGCCCTGTTCTCCTGCCCCATGATCAAGGCCGCTTCAAAGGACATGGACATAACCGAGCAGAAAAAAGCCCAGATCAACTACTGGTTCCGCCATATCTGGGAGCTTTCCTGGCCCCTGTACCCCGGTTACGTTCTTACTTGCGCCCTGCTGGACATTCCCCTCTCGCGCTTGTGCCAGTTCACCTTTCCTCTGGTGCCCCTGGCTTTTTTTGTCGGCTGGTTCTTTCTCATGCGCGATCTGACCCCGGCCGTGCTGGAAGGGCGCGCCGCCGGCTGTCCCGCGCCGGACTCCCCATCGGGCGACTCCTGCCCGGACGGCCCCGCCCGCGCGCCCGAACGCACTCCCCCGCTGTCCGAAGTGCTGCTGCACGCCCTGCCCATTGTGGTCACCCTGGTGGGCGCGGTCTTTTTCACCTTGTTCTTCAACGCCTTTCTGCCCGACGTGCCCAGCCAGTTCAGTTTCTCCCTGGCCCTGCTCTGCGCCATCGTCACCGCCCTGTGGCAGGGGCGCCATCGCCGGGAGCGCTCCCTGTCCAGCCTGATCTTCACGCCCAATTCCCGGAAAATCATGGTGCTGCTCTATGTCATCTTCGTTTTCAAGCACACCATCATGATCAGCGGCCTGATCCAGTCCCTGGGCAACGTCGGCGACAACGCGGTAACGGTCGTTTTGTCCTTTATCCTCCTGCCCCTGGTCGGCGGCCTGCTCACCGGACTCATGGTCGGCTTTATCGGCGTGACCTTTCCCATCCTCATCGGCATCCTCAACCATTCGCCCCTGCAGGAATACACCGTGCCCCTGGTCATCCTGGCCCTGGCCGCGGGCAACGTGGGGCAGTTGCTTTCGCCCCTGCACGTCTGCCTGGTGGTCACCAGCGAATTTTTCACCACCACCGTGGCCGGCATGCTCCGCACCCTGCTCAAGCCCGTGCTCGTCCTCTTCGCCGGCGGCGTCATCTGGGCCCTGCTCGCCCTGGCGCTGGGAATTCAGTTGTAGGGGGAATATGCCTCCGGCGGCCGGGGGAAGGGAGAGGGAACTTTTACAAAAGTTCCCTCTCCCTTCCCCCGGACCCCCATCACTCTCCCTCAAAACTTTTTAGTTTGAGGGCTGTTGAGTCCGGTGACTCTGAAGTGCGCGCTTTTGGCAGGGCTCTCGCGAGAAGAAAGTATTAGCGTTTCCCCTCGCGTTGACTAAATCGGATACATTAGGTATACAATGGTTCTCCACCTTAACACAGGAGCAAGAGCCATGAAATGCCCGATATGTGACAACGTGAATCTCGTCATGAGCGAAAAGCAGGGCGTTGAAATAGATTACTGCCCGCAATGCCGGGGAGTCTGGCTGGATCGGGGCGAACTGGACAAGATCCTCGAGCGCTCGGCCGCTTCCGCGCCGCCCCCGAA
>JAVBOI010000093.1:0-13125 GCA_031550695.1 Desulfovibrio sp.
CCTCCCTTTGCTCCCCCCCCATCGACCCCCAGCACCACAACTCATTACTTTCTCTCTTCTTTCCGGTGGGGGGGGGGGTTTGGGTGTCGCCTCCCGCTACCTTCCCCCGCCCCCCCCCCCCCCCCCCCCCCCCCACCCTGCCTTTCCTCTTCCTACCTGCGCATAATCCGGGCGGCGTTGAGCACGGCGAGCAGGGCCACGCCGACGTCGGCGAACACGGCTTCCCACAGGCCGCTGAGGCCGGCGACGCCCAGGACCATGAAGGCGGTTTTGATGCCCAGGGCGAGAAAGATGTTTTGCCAGACGATGGTACGCACGTCTTTGGCGATGGCGAAGAGTTGGGGGATTTTGGCGGGCGAGTCGTTGAGGATGACGGCGTCGGCGGCTTCTATGGCCGCTTCGGAGCCCATGCCGCCCATGGCGATGCCCACGCGGGAAAGGGCGAGCACCGGGGCGTCGTTGATGCCGTCGCCGACAAAGGCGGTGTGGGCGCTGTCCGAGAGTTCGCGCATGGAGCGGACCTTGTCTTCGGGCAGCAGGCCGGAGCGGTGCCCGTCAAGGCCGGCTTGGGACGCCACCTGGGCGGCGGCTTCCTCGCGGTCGCCGGTGAGCATGAAGGTTTTGAGGCCTTGTTGCTTAAGGGCGGCAATGGCCCGGGCGGTGTCGGGCTTTACGGCGTCGGCCACCAGGATGCAGCCGAGGTAGGCGTCGTTTTTGGCCACGTGGACCAGGGCGCCGGGGTGGTGCCGGTCCTGGGCCGGGATGGGGATGCCGGTTTCGTTCAGAAGCGCGGCCGTGCCGGCCAGGTAGCGGTCGCCGTTCACCAGGGCTTCCATGCCCTTGCCGGGGATTTCCCGGACCGAGGCCTCTGCGTTGGCGTCGGCGGGGGCCAGGCCCAGGGATTCGACGTGGGCCTGGACGGAACGGGCAATGGGGTGGTTGGAGCGCGATTCGGCCGCGAGGGCGGCGGCGAGCAGATCCTGTTCGCTGACGCCGGGGGCGGGGGAGACTTTGGTTACGGCAAAGACGCCTCTGGTCAGGGTGCCGGTTTTGTCAAAGACCACGGTATCCACCTGGAGCAGCCCGTCGAGGACGTTGCCGCCCTTGACCAGGATGCCCTTGCGCGATGCCGCCCCGATGCCGCCGAAGTAGCCCAGGGGAATGGAGATGATCAGGGCGCAGGGGCAGGAAATTACCAGCATGACCAGGGCGCGGTACACCCAGGTGTGGAATTCGGCTCCGGGGACAAACAGGGGCGGCAGCAGGGCCACCAGGCAGGCGATGGAGACCACGGCCGGGGTGTAGTACCGGGCGAAGCGGGTGATAAAGCGCTCGGTGGGCGATTTGCGCGCGGCCGCGTGCTCCACCATGTCGAGAATACGGGCCATGTGGGTGTCGGCAAAACGGCTTGTGGCCTCCACAGTGATCACGCCGGAAAGGTTGATGGCCCCGCCATAGACGCGGCTGCCGCTTTCCACGGACACGGGCATGGATTCGCCGGTCAGGGGGCTTTGGTCCACCTGGGACTGGCCGCCGATAACCAGGCCGTCCAGGGGAATTTTTTCCCCGGCCCGCACTTGCAGGTGTTGTCCGGCAAGCACATCTTCCACGGGCCTGACGCTGATGGAGCCGTTTTCCAGCACATTGGCCGTGGAGGGCTTGGAGGCGAGCAGGTTTTTGATGGAACGCCGCGAGCCGGCGGCCGCCTGATCCTGGAAAAACTCGCCGATGCGGTAAAAGAGCATCACGCCCACGGCTTCGGGCAGTTCGCCAAGGATGATGGCGGCCACAGTGGCCCCGCACATAAGGGTGAACTCGTTCAGATACTGGCCGGAGCGCATGCCGTCAAAGGCGGAGCGGAAGATGGACAGGCCGCAGGCCAGGTAGGGAACGGCGTAAAGGAGCCTGAGTCCCCAGATGCCGAAGCCGGCCAGGATATGATCGGAAAAGATCATGATGCCGAAAAACATGACGGCGCAAGCCGCCAGGAGGCTGATCTCCCGTTTGGCGGCCTGGGAATCGTCTTCATGACCGTGCGTTTCGGGCGAGGCCTCCTCCTCTCCGGCCGGGCAGGCCGGGACGGATGAGGCAAGGCCGGAGCAGGCGGGGCAGCAGGTTTTTTTGGCGAATACTGACATGGCGTCCTCGTATAGTGCGTTATTCTTCTGTTTCGGCAAGGGAGTGTATTTCCGGGGAATGGAAAGCATCCGGGGAAAGGGCGCGTTCGCTTTCCGAGCACACGGCTTCGCCGCGCTCCAGGATGTCGTGAATGCGGCGCTGGTCCCGCAGGATGGCGGGGTTGTTTTCCAAAGAGGCGGTTATCCAAACCAGGGCTCCGCGCACGGCGGCGTTCGCGCCGGACTGATCGGCGGCCGCGTAATACACCCACTTGCCGTGTTTGCGGCTGTCGATAAGCCGGGCCTGGCGCAAAATGGACAGGTGTTTGGAGGTGGTGGAAGGCGACAGATCGAGCAGACCGGTAAGCTGGCAGACGCACATTTCCCGGTCGCGCAGGGCCATGAGGATGCGCAGCCGGTTTTCGTCGGTCAGGGCCTTGGTAATAGTGAGAAAGTCGAACATGGGGCGCTCCGGAAGAAGATGATTGACGATTCGTCATTTCGTCATATGTGAATATGTAGAAATGAAAAGAAAACTTGTCAAGAGAGAACGGCGAATACTTCGCTTTTTTTCGTCGCGGCCGGGCAGCGGCGCGCATTTGTCAGACGCAATGCTTTCTGCTAGAGTTCGGCTGCTCCTCGTTCCATAACCCAAGTCCTTATGGCAGCCGATATGCGAGACTTTCTGGCGGATCTGCACATTCATTCGCGTTTTTCCAGGGCCACCAGTTCGCGGCTGAACGTGCCGCTGCTGGCGGCCTGGGCTGGGCTCAAGGGCCTGAATGTGCTGGGCAGCGGCGACTTTACCCACCCGCAATGGCGCGAGGAACTGGGCCAGCAACTGGCGTATGATGAGGCGAGCGGCCTTTACCGCCTCAAGGATCCGGCTTCCATTGCCGGCGCTCTGCCCGAACTGCCGGTGGCGGCCATGAATAAGGCGGGCGCGTCTGCGGGCGAGGGGGGCGATCCGTCCGGGCCGCGCTTCATGCTCCAGGGCGAGATCAGTTCCATTTACAAGCGCGGCGGCAAGGTGCGCAAAGTGCACAACCTGGTGTTCATGCCCACCCTTGAGGCGGCGGAACGCTTCAGCCAGCGCCTGGCCCAGCTCGGCAACCTGCATTCCGACGGCCGCCCCATCCTTGGCCTGGATTCCCGCGATTTGCTGGAACTGGTGCTTGAGGCCCACTCCCTGGCCTTTCTCGTGCCGGCGCACATCTGGACCCCCTGGTTTTCCCTGTTCGGGTCCAAGTCCGGCTTTGACAGAATGGAAGACTGCTTCGGCGATCTGACCGGGGAAATTTTCGCCCTGGAAACCGGCCTGTCTTCCGATCCGGCCATGAACCGCTTGTGGAGCGCTCTGGACAACTGCCGGCTGGTGTCCAATTCCGACGCCCACTCGGGCGAGAACCTGGGCCGCGAGGCTAACGTTTTTGCCGGCGCCGTCAGCTACGAGGGCATGCTCAAGGCTTTGAAGCATCCGGAACAGGCGCGGGAAACGCGTTTTCTCGGGACCGTCGAATTTTTTCCGGAAGAAGGCAAATACCACATGGACGGGCACCGCAAGTGCGACATCGTGCTCAGCCCGGCCGAGACCCGCGAACTGGGCGGCATCTGCCCGGTGTGCGGCGGGCCTCTTACCGTGGGCGTGCTCAACCGGGTGATGGAACTGGCGGACCGCGACCAGCCCCGCTACGGACCGGGCGACGGCCAGGGGGGCGAGGGCCTGGGCGAAGGCGGGTTCGCCTCGCTGGTGCCCCTGCCCGAGGTGCTGGGGGAAATTCTCGGCACCGGCTCCAAAAGCCGCAAGGTCGGCGATATGTACGCCAAGGTTCTGGAGCGCTTCGGGCCGGAACTGACCATCCTGCGTTGCACGCCGGAAAGCGAACTGGCCCGCTTTTTCCCGCCCCTGGCCGAGGCCGTGGGCCGCATGCGCCGGGGACAGGTGCATTTGCAGGGGGGCTATGACGGTGAATACGGCGTGGTGCGCATGTTCACGGACAAGGAACGCAAGGAGATTCTGCGCGGCGTGGGCGTTGTGCCGCGCAAAAAGTCCGGGGGCAAAGTGCAGGGATTGTCCTTGTTGGCCGATGTGGAGTCGCCGCCCGCCGCTGACGATGAGGACGAGGACTTTGTGTTTTCCAGCGCGGACGAAGCCGACGAGCGCGTCCCGGCCGGGGCCGCTCCAATTCCTTCCGAACCGGAAGCCGCCATGGTTGCGCCCGCGGCCGAAGCGGCCTCCGCTTTGGCCGAGCCTGAAGCCGGTCCAATCCGTTCCCCTGAATTTGACTCAGCCGCGCCGGAAAAGAAGCGCATTCGCGTTCCCGGCCCGGCTGACGACGATCTGCCGCCCATGCCGCCGGGCCTCGGCCCGGAGCCTGATTTTTCCGCGCTCGAAGACGCCGTCAGGCCGGCGCCGAGGCCCGCGGGCGAGCCCCGGCCGCCTGTCCCCGCTGTGGCCGTTTCGTTGCCTGATCCCGGTTCCGAATCCGAGCCCGTCGTCATTGACGGCGTGGTTATGTCCGCCCCAAGGCCCGCGCGCGCTCCCCGGCCGCCCGATCAGAACGCCGCGCCCAGGCAGGCGGCCCAACCGCCGTTTCCCTCCGCCGTTTCTCCGGCGTCGTCCGTGTCGGCTGTTGCGCCGGCCGCCCGGTCCGCGCCCGCTACGTCCGCATCCGGAGCGCATCCCGCGTCTGCCGCTCCCGCCGCTCCCGCTCCGGCCCCTGTCGTTGAAAAGCGCGCTTCGCCCGGCGGCCGTTCCTCCGCCCCGGCGGGCGGGCCCGGCGTTGCCAAATCCGCGCCGGCCGCGCCCGCACCCGCAAAAGCGGCACCCCCGGCCGTCGAATTCGAACCGCCCATGCCGGAAGGACTGAACCCCTCGCAGGAGTTGGCCGTGGCCGCCGGCCCCGGACCGGTGCTGGTGCTGGCCGGGCCGGGCACGGGCAAAACCCGCACCCTGATCGCCCGCGCGCTCCATCTGCTGGACCAGGGCGTCAGCGCCCGCCGTATCCTGGCGGTCACCTTCACCCGCCGGGCCGCTTCGGAAATGGACGGCCGTCTTGCCGCCGCTTTCGGCAAGGGCGCGACCTTGCCCCGCACCGACACCCTGCACGCCCTGGCCCTGGAAGCCTGGCACAAAAGCAACGCCGACGTGCCCGTGCTGCTCTCCGAGGAAAGCGCCCGCCGCGTTTTTGCCGAGGCCAACGGCGAAGAGCCGGCCCAGAACGTGCGCGAAGGCTGGCAGGCCGTCAATCTGGCCCGCGAGCGCCTGGAACCGCCCGCGCCGGAGTTCATGGAAATGGCCCGGCGCTACCTGCGCGTGAAAAGCGGCTGGAACCTGGCCGATTACACCGATTTGCTGGAATTCTGGCTGGAGCGCATCGCCGGCGGCCTGTTTGTCTGCCCCTGGAGCCATGTGCTGGTGGACGAAATCCAGGATCTCTCGCCTCTGCAACTGAACCTGGCCCGCTCCCTTGTGCCCGCTTCGGGCGAGGGCTTTTTCGGCATTGGCGACCCGGATCAGTCCATCTACTCCTTCCGGGGCGCGCACGGCCGCTGCCGGGAATTTTTCGCGGCTGCCTGGCCGGGCCTGGACGTGATCAGCCTCAGCCACAACTACCGCTCGCGCGAAGGGATTCTGCGGGCCGCCAGATCCGTTCTGGGCGAACAGGCCGCCGGCCCGTCCCTGCTGGCCGCCCGCCGCGAATCCGCCGCCATCCATCTGTTCGAAGCCCCCAGCGCCGACGCGGAAGCGGCCTGGATCGCCGGCCGCATCGCCGGGCTCATCGGTCTTGGCAGCCACACCCTGGCCGACGCGGCCGCTTCGGGCAAAAAAACGGCTCCGGCGCAAATGCCGCTGCCTGAAGACCAGGGCTACAGCCCTGGCGATATCGCCGTGCTGGTTCGCACCCACGCCCTGGCCGCCCCTTGTCGCAAGGCCCTGGCCCGGGCGGGCGTTCCCGTGTCCCAGCCCGCCGTCGACGCCTTCTGGTCCGACGAGCGGGTGGGCCTGATTCTGCGCGCCGCCGGCCGCATGCTCGGCATTGCCGTGGGCGAGGCCGACAGCCGCGCTCCGGTCTGCCCGGATAAAGTGCTGGCCAAGGGCCCCCTGGGCGTGGCCGCCTATCTGACCTCCTTCCCGCCTTTTGACGATCTGTTCTGGCAGTCCTCGGCCTTCCGCTCCCTGGTCAAAGCCTACGAAACCAACGGCGGCTGGGCGGAACTCATCACCTGGATCAGCCTTCAGGACGAACTCGAACTGGTGCGCGGCAAGGGCGAGACCGTTCAACTTATCAGTCTGCACGCGGCCAAGGGCCTTGAATTCCGGGCCGTTTTCCTGCCCTGCCTTGAGGACGGCCTGTTGCCCTTTGCCGGGCCAAACCTCCTTACCGGCAAGTTCTCGGACAAAACGCCGGCCTTTGATCTGGAAGAGGAGCAGCGCCTCTTTTACGTGGGGCTCACCAGGGCCAAGGACGCCCTCTACCTCTCCTGCGCCGCCAAGCGCGCCTTGTACGGCCGCGAACTGCGCCTGAAGCCCTCCCGCTTCCTCGAATCCCTGCCCGACGATCTTCTGTCCCGCTCCACCCTCGTGGCCCGCGCCCGGCGCAAGGAGCAGCAGTTGAAGTTGTTGTGACGCGAGGGGAATGAAGAGCCGGGGGAAAGGGAAGGCGTTCTTTAGGCGGCGCTCCCGGCGGCGCTTTGGTGCCCTGTGGCATGACCCCGTTACGTTTTATGGCAGAATTTCAGACGACTGACAAACCCCGGATCGTACCCAAAATGCCGGGTCAAGGGCTGGCAAGCCCTTGTGGGGCGCGGGGCAAAGCCCCGCTCGCGCCAATGGGCTTCGACAATACTGGCTTTGTCAATGTTCTAAGAATTTTTTCGGTTACGAATATTTCTATGCTGGAGGCCTGGTTGTGAGTGATGCTGTGCTGAATCCCGGCGCCTTTGCCGACCCGGAGCTTTGCCGGGGGCTGCTGGATCGTCTGGCCGGGGAACTGGCCGGATTGGAAGGCGGCCGTCTGCGCTTCATGGAAGTCTGCGGCACCCATACCGTGGCCATTTTTCGCAGCGGGCTTCGATCGCTGCTGCCCAAGGGTGTGGAACACCTGTCCGGTCCCGGCTGCCCGGTTTGCGTGACCCATGACCGGGAAATCGCCGCCTGCATGGAACTGGCCGGCAAGGGCGGCGTGGTGGTGGCCACCTTTGGGGATCTGATGCGCGTGCCCGGTCCGGGCGGCCGCAGCCTGAAGCAGGCCAAGGCCGAGGGCGCGGAAGTGGAGGTGGTCTACTCGCCCCTGGACGCCCTGGAGCTGGCCCGGCGCAGGCCGGAGCGAACAGTGGTCTTTCTGGGCGTGGGCTTTGAAACCACCGCCCCCACCGTGGCCGCCACCGTGCGCATGGCCAGGGCGCGGGATGTGACGAACTTTGCCGTACTGGCCTTCCACAAACTGGTGCCGCCGGCCCTGGAGGCGCTGTTGGCCGAGGGCGGGGCCGACATTGACGGCTTTTTGCTGCCCGGCCACGTTTCCACCATTCTGGGCGTGCGGCCTTATGCCTTTATGGCGGAAAGGCACGGCAAGCCGGGTGTGGTCGGCGGGTTCGATCCGGCGGACATCCTGCAATCCCTGATTCTCATGGTCGAAATGCGCAAAAGCGGCCGGCCGGCCATTGTCAACCAGTACCGGCGGGCCGTGGACGACGACGGCAGCCCGCGAGCCAGGGAGATTCTGTTCGAGGTATTTTCCCCGGCGGACGCCGTCTGGCGCGGCATCGGCCTGATTCCGGGCAGCGGTCTGGCCATGCGTGAGGAATACGCCCCCTTTGACGCCTGGCGGCGCTTTGACCTGAGCCTGCCTGACGTGCCGGAAATCAGGGGTTGCCAGTGCGGCGACGTGCTCAAAGGCCGGATCAGGCCCGACCAGTGCGCCTTGTTCGGCACGGCCTGTACTCCGGCCCGGCCCGTGGGGCCCTGCATGGTTTCCACCGAAGGCAGTTGCGCGGCCTATTTTCAGTATACTCCCGTCGGGCGGTCCTCGTCCGGGCAAGGAGAATAGCCATGCCGCTGAGGCGTGCCGGCGGTCAGAAAATCGACCACGGCCATGAGCATTCGCATGGCCACGAGCATGATCACGGCCACGGGCATGACCACGGGCACGAACACGGCCAGCCGCATCATCAGGGGTATGATCACGATCATCCGTATGAGCATGAGCACCAGCCGGGCACGCCGCCGGCCGCCGGCCTCTGCCTGACGGTCCGGGCCGGGTCCGGCCTGTCCGGCGATATGATGCTCGCGGGTCTGGCCTTGATGGCCGGGGCTTCGCAAGAGGATCTGGACGCTCGTGTGGCCGAACTCGGCCTGGACGCCCTGGCCGGCTCGGTCAGTCTTGAGCGGCGCAGCGTGAACCAGGTGGCGGGCTGGGGCTGCCGGGTCAGTCTGCCCCATGAGCACGCGCACCGGACCATGCGGGACATAACGGCCGTCATTGAAAAAAGCGCCATGGCGCCGCGCGCGGCCGCTATGGCTTTACAGGCCTTTTCTCTGCTGGCCGAGGCCGAAGGCGCGGTGCACGGCCTTTTGCCCCAGGAAGTGACCTTTCATGAAGTGGGCGCCCTGGACAGCGTTCTGGACATCTGTCTGACCAGTTCCCTGTTCACGCGCCTTGAGCCGGCGCGATTCGTGTGCAGCCCCCTGCCCTTGGCCGACGGCGGCGTGCGGTGCGCTCACGGCTGGCTGCCCACGCCGGCCCCGGCCGTGCTTGAGCTGTTGCGGGATGTTCCCGTGTGCGGCTTTGCCGGCAGGGGGGAGACAGTCACGCCCACGGCCATCGCGCTGCTCAAGGCCATGGGGGCGGAGTTCGGCCCCTGGCCGTCCATGCGCATTGAACGGCGGGCTCTGGTATACGGTGGCCGCGTGTTCGCGGACGCGCCCAATGGCGCGGTCTGGGCTTTGGGACCGGCTTTGGACCCGGTCTTGCGCCGCTGATGAAACGGTTCAAAAGTATATGCTTGCTATTTTCAGGAAAAAAGGTTCTTATCGCCCATCGTAGTATTCGAGCGAGGAGCGTCTTTTGCCGGTTCCCCCATTTGAGGCGGTTCATGGGCAAAGGCGTTGTCCCCGTTTTTTTCATGAAATTTTCGCGAAAAATGGAATCTGCGCGAACGAGTCGGGGGTGAGCGTTTTGCCCCGCTCGGGCGTTTTTCAAATAGAGTATTGTGCGCCGGGGCAGCGCGGGCTTTCTTCACGGAAAGCGGCCCGCCGGCGCGCGGCCGAACCCAAGGCCGCCCGCGTTGCCGCCCAAGTGTTGCATTTTTGAAAATACGCCTGGCGAGGGAAGCGAAAGCGGCTCCCGATCCCCGTTCGTGAACGGCAAAGGCAGCGAGCGTTACGGCGATTCCCGCGACAAGCGGGTTTTGCCCGGGCAGACGGGTTTTCCGTTTCCGGACTTTTTGTTCGGAAACCCGGCTTTGCGGCGGGCGGTTATTGAAAACCGCTCCTCAAGCAAGGCGTTTTTATCCGGCTGTTTCCAGCGTGTTTTTTCGGCTTCGGAATCCGTGAAGGTTGTCTCCCGGGATTTCGGGCCTTCCGGCCGCGCTTTCCCTGTTCGGCCGCCGGCATGACTATGTGGCGGGAATTCCTTTCCCGCAACGCCATGCCAAAGCCCGTCGGACGCATCGCTCCCCCTTCCGCCGCTTCCCTTCCTTTTTTCGCACACTGGCTTTGTGCGACGCGCATGTATTGCGCCGGGCCTTTTGCCCGCCATCCAAATTTATTTTTTGAGGAACATCATGACCGATCAGAAGGGTTCTGCAAGCAACGATTCCGGTTCCGCAACCGGCGATCTTCCTGTCACGGCCGGCGCTGACGCCGGCAACTCCGCCCCGGCTCCGCGCAGTGGGCGCAAAAGCGCGGTTTCCGGAAGGGCTTCCGCTAAAAAAGCGGCCGGCTCCGACGACAAAAGCCGGAAAAATTCCGGCGGCCGCACCGCCGCCGCGAAGTCCGCACCGGCTGAAGCGCCGGCTCTCCCCGCCGAAACCACCGAAACCGCCGCTCCAGCGGCCGACAAACGCGGCTCGCGCGCCGGCGCTGCTAAAAGCGCGGCCAAAACCACCACAAAATCTTCATCCGGACGAAAAACCGCCGCTGCCGCCAAAGCGGACCTGAAGCCCCAGGAAGCCGCCGCTCCGGCGGCCGGGCGCGCGGAAGAGGCTTCGGCGCCGGCCGGCCGGGCCGGGAAAGGGGGGACCGCCTCCGCAACGGGTCAGACCTCCCGCCAAAGCAAATCCGCCGGAAGCGCCAAAAAGACGGCATCGACCGGGCGCTCCTCCACAGCGAAAAAAAGCGCCGAACCCGCGCCCGCTGCCGACGCGCCTGTCGTTGACACGCCTGTAACGCCCGCAAGCGACGCGCCTGCGGCCGACGTTTCGACCGACGTTCCGGCAGCCGCTTCGTCCGGTCGTTCGGGCGCGAAACCAACTTCCGGCCGGGCTCGCGGTTCGCGCGGCGCGGGCAGAAAAGGCGCGGCGCCGGCTGTTTCCGAACCGGTTTCGCCGGATTCTCGGGCCAAAGGCGTTGATACGGCGCAAGAAGCCGCTTCTTCCCTTCCCCCGGCCGGGTTTGCCCGGGAGCAAGCGCCTTTTCCGGCCGAGGCCGCCGCTCCGGCTGCTCCGGCGGATTTTCCGGCTTTCTTTGGCGACGTCTCGCCCGAGGATTTTTTTGCTGTCCTGCCGGGTGTTGACGGCTCTGAGTCGGCCCAGGAGAGCGCTGCCGAGGAAGGGACGACCGGCGAGAAAAAGCGCCGCAGTCGTTCGCGCAGAAGCCGGGGCCGCAAAAAGGCCGCTCTGGCGGCCGGCGCGGCGGAAAAGTCGGATACGGACGATGCCTCGGCCGTTGACGCCTCCCTCGGGCACGATGAAACCCTTGCCGACGATCTTGGCCGCGACGACGACCTGGACGATGAGGACGTTGACGAGCGGGAAACGCCCGCCGGCAAAGGCGGACGCAGGGGCGACAAGGCCCGCGCCGCCGAGGATGATGCTGCCCCGGCCAAACCGGCGCGCCGCAAGATGTTTGTAAGCGTTTTGCCGGAAGAGCAGGTGGAAGTGGTCATCACCGAGGAAGGCCAGGTGCAGGAATACTATGTGGAAATGCTGCACCAGGCCAAAACCAAGGGCAACATCTACAAGGCCGTGGTCCATAACGTGGACCCCAACCTTCAGGCCGCTTTCGTCAGTTACGGCGCGGTCAAGAACGGCTTTTTGCAGATTGACGAGATCCACCCCGAATACTACGTGACCGCGCACGACGAGGGCAAGGGCCGCAAATACCCGCCCATTCAGAAGGTGATCAAGCCCGGCCAGGAAGTGCTCGTGCAGGTGGTCAAAGAGCCGGCCGGCACCAAGGGCGCCTTTCTCACCACCTATTTGTCCATGCCCGGCCGTTTTCTCGTGCTCACGCCCGGCCGCGAACAGATCGGCGTTTCCCGCAAGGTGGAGAGCGAGAGCGAACGGGCCCGTCTGCGCGAACTGCTTGAAGGCTTGAACCCCGGCCCCGGCCTGGGCGTGATCGTGCGCACCGTAAGCATGGGCGCCAGCAAAACGAATTTGCAGCGAGATCTGCAATACCTCAAGCGTACCTGGAAGGACGTACGCGGCCGCGGCACCTCGGAAAAGGCCCCCTGCCTGATTTATCAGGAAGAGGAACTCACCGTTCGGGCTGTGCGCGATTATCTTACCGAAGCCGTGGGCGAGGTCTGGATTGACGACGAAGCCACGGCAGCCGGCATTGCCGAACTGGCCGAAAACCTGTTTCCGCGCAAGCAAAACCTGGTGCGCGCCCACAAGGATCCTTCCTCCACGCTGTTCGAGCGTTTCAATTTGCAGCGGCAGTTGGACCAGATCCACTCGCGCGAAGTCTCGCTGCCCTCGGGTGGCCGTTTGGTCATTGATCCCACCGAGGCCCTTACCGCTATTGACATCAACTCCGGGCGCAGCGGCGGCAAGAGCAACTTTGAAGACATGGCCTACCGCACCAACATGGAAGCGGCCAAGATGATCCCCCTGCAACTGCGCCTGCGCGACATTGGCGGGCAGGTTGTGGCCGACTTTATTGAAATGCGCGACAAGAGCCACTGGCGCGAGGTGGAAAAAACCTTGCGCAACGGCATGAAAGTGGACCGAGCCCGTTACGACGTGGGCAAAATCGGTCCCTTTGGCATGCTGGAAATCGTGCGCCAGCGTCTCGGATCGTCGGCCATTTCCGTCAGCACCGAGCCCTGCCCCTGTTGCAACGGCACCGGCGTGCGGCGCAACATGGAGTGGCAGAGCCAGCACGCCCTGCGCGACATCCACCGCGCCTTGCGCAGCGCCCAGGCCCAGAATCAGAGCGAGGTGATGTACCAGGCCGAACAGCCCTTGGCCCTGCATTTGCTGAACAACAAGCGTCAGCGTCTTTTGGAGATGGAGCAGAGTTTCGGCATCCACATCGACATACGGATCAAGCTTCCCGAAGCGCTGTAAAGACCGGGCCGGGACATGCGTATTCTTGTCCACATCTGCTGCGGGCCGTGCGGGATCACTGTGCTGCAACGCCTGCGGACACAAGGGCACAAACTGACCGGCCTGTTCTTCAACCCCAACATCCAGCCCCTGGCCGAATACATGCGCCGGCGCGAGGGCGCGGCCCTTGTGGCCGCCCGTCTGGATATTCCGCTGACCTTTGCCGACGCCCTGCCCGAGGCGGAGCAATACTGGCGTGATCCCTGGCTGCCCGAAACCGGGAAGCGGGAAGGGCC
Source organism: Desulfovibrio sp. (assembly GCA_031550695.1). Taxonomy (GTDB): domain Bacteria; phylum Desulfobacterota; class Desulfovibrionia; order Desulfovibrionales; family Desulfovibrionaceae; genus Frigididesulfovibrio. The sequence goes on from JAVBOI010000093.1 coordinate 12,911, forward strand.
GGACGCTCCGCCTTTGGCTGTTCAGGCCGTTGCCGAGCCCTTGATAGCGGAACTACCCCCAAATACGGGGGTCAAGGGGGCCGTTGCCCCCTTGCGGGGCGCGGGGCCGAGCCCCGCATCGACCCAATTGGCTTCATGCACCTTGTCTTTTCCTACGGCGGGTGGTCCTGTTCCCAGGCTGGGGGCCGTGTCCGGCCGGGGGAGGGGGCGCGGCC
>JAVBOI010000048.1:0-7454 GCA_031550695.1 Desulfovibrio sp.
CCTCTTTTGGCCTGCCCCCCTTGAAAAAAGGCGAGCAACGACGCCAAACGGAAAAAATCAGCGTTTCACCCTAATTTCCTTGAGCGTAATAGTTAATCAGGCACCCGGCAAGGATGATCGTCCGCTCGTCCTTGGTCAGGCCGGGCAGGCGCAGGGTCAACGTCTGCTGCGCGTCGTTCCGGTACAGGCGGGCCGGGATTTCCTCCAGACCGGACAAGAGCGCCTGCTTGATGCCGGGCAGACAGATGCGGTCGCCGGGCTGAAAGTTCGCGGCCGCCTTGTCCAGAACAAAGGGCAGCATGCCCCAGTTCACAAGGTTGCTGCGGTAGCGCTTGGTGGCGTATTCCACGGCGATGTTGGCCCAGCCGCCCAGCACTTTCTGGCAGGAAGCGGCCTGCTCGCGGGCGGAGCCGTCGCCGGGCCGCACGGCGAATACCACGGAACCGATGGCGCTCTGCCCTTCCTGGCCGGCCAGATCAACAGCGACGAAAAAGTCGCGCACTTCCTGCTCGGTGGCCGAATGGGGCGCGGCAGCGGAAACGGCGTTGTCGTCCAATGTCTGCCCGGTCATTTTTCTGCGCGCTTCTTCCAGGGCGAAACAGCGCCTGGCCCGGTCCACATACTGCGGCTCCTTGCGCGACAAGGTGAATTCGGCCAGCTTCAACGGGTTGGAGCGGTACGAGGAGGTCTCGCCCGAAGGGATCAACTCGTCGGTGGTGGTTACCGGATCGTAAATGGCGGAAACCACCTGAAGAACCAGGTTTTCCGGCAGGGGCGGCATGGCCGGCCAGTCGGCGATGTTGGGACCGAAAGACAGTTCTACCTCGGGCATGGCCTTGCCAAAGCCGTGGTAAACCCGCTTGTCGTACACGCCGACATCGAAGGTGTAGGGGCAGGCGCTTTCTTCCGGCGGGTTGGGCAGATCCGTGGCCGCCGTGAGCTTGCCGCCGTTGACGGCCGTGGCCGCGATGGAGCGGGCGTCCATAAGAGCCACATAGGCAATCTGCCCGTTAAGGGGCTTGGAGCCTTCCCGGTTGGGGAAGTTGCGCGTGGCGTGGCGAATGGAAAAACCGTTGTGGCCCGGCACGTCGCCGGCGCCGAAGCAGGGACCGCAAAAGGCGGTGCGCATGGTCGCCCCGGCCGCCATGAAAGCGGCGGCCTGCCCGGTGCGCACCAGTTCCAGGTACTGGGGCTGGCTGGCCGGGTACACGGACAGGGAAAAGGCCTGGTTGCCCGTGGAATGTCCGGCAAGCACGGTGGCCGCGCGGACCATATTCTCATAAGTGCCGCCGGAACAGCCGGCGATGATGCCCTGATCGACCATGAACGCGCCGTTCTTCAATTTGGAGCGCAGATTGGGGCGCACTGAAGCCTTGCCGATTATGCCCACGGCTTCAGCTTCTACTCCGGCCAGCAGGTCGTCGGCGTCGGCCAGGAATTCTTTGATGGTCCAGGCGTTGCTGGGGTGAAACGGCAGGGCGATCATCGGCTCCACCTTGGAAAGATCGATGCGGATCACCCCGTCATACCAGGCGCCGTTTTCCGGCGACAAGGGCGTATAATCACTTTCGCGGCCGTGAACGCCCAGCCAGACCCGCACTTTGTCGTCGGTCTGCCAGATGGAACTTAAGCAGGTGGTTTCCGTGGTCATCACGTCTATGCCCATGCGGTAATCCACCGATAACCCGGCCACGCCGGGGCCGACGAATTCCAGCACCTTGTTCTTCACCGCCCCGTCCTTGAACACGGCCTTGACCAGGGCCAGGGCCACGTCCTGCGGGCCCACGCCGGGCCGGGGCGTTCCTTCAAGATAGACCGCCACCACTTCGGGCATGGCCAGATCATAGGTGCGGCCGAGCAGTTGCTTGACCAGTTCCGGCCCGCCCTCGCCCACGCCCATGGTGCCCAGGGCGCCGTAACGGGTGTGGCTGTCCGAACCCAGAATCATCCGGCCGCAGCCGGCCAGCATTTCGCGCATATATTGGTGAATGACCGCCATGTGCGTGGGCACGAACTCGCCGCCATACTTTTTGGCCGCGGACAGCCCGAACAGGTGGTCGTCCTCGTTGATGGTGCCGCCCACGGCGCACAGGCTGTTGTGGCAGTTGGTGAGCACGTAGGGCACGGGAAAACTCTTCATGCCGCTGGCCCTGGCGGTCTGCACTATGCCCACATAGGTGATGTCGTGGGAGGTCAGCGAGTCAAAGGTAATGCGCAGCCGCGCCGGATCTTCGCTTTTGGAATGGGCTTTGAGAATTCTGTGGGCAATGGTGCCCCGGCGCGCCGTATCCGGATGCTGCAAATGGTTGACGTGCCCGGAAGCCGCGTCCAGCCACTTGCCGTCGTGCAGAAATGCCCCTTGAGTGCGTACGTCTATCATGGCGGGTCCTTGTATATATGATGTCACGTTGGTGCCGTGGCACAATACACCGCCCGGCCCGGCGATTCAAGAAAAATGACGGTTCGCGGACAGCGAGACAAAACGCCTCCCGCCGTTAAAGCGGCCTGAAAAGGCCATGGCCGCTGGCCGGCCGGCTTGCCTTGCGCCCGCGCTTGCCGTATGTAAGAAAGGAGCGGAACCCCACTCGCGTAATCCCGATGGATTTCCGCCCCGTACTCTATTATTTCGGAGATCTTCCCATGCCCAATTCCCTCGCCATCATCCGGACGGGCGTCGGCATCCTCTCGGATGCCCCCGCGAGAAAACCGGCCGCCATGACCCTGGCCCTGGCAGTGGCCCTTGCCGTCGGCTTTTTTTCCGTCCCGCCCGCCGAGGCCAAGCCGGAAATGGCCGGCCAGAACGCCGAAGCCCGCTTTACCGCCATGGACGCCAACAAGGACGGCAAACTCAGCCGCGAGGAATTCTTTGCGGCCCAACCCCAGATGAAAGAAGGCGCTTTTACCGCCATTGACAGCGACAACGACGGGTTCATCTCCCTCGAGGAATGGCTCGACTTTGCCACCGGCCACGGCAAAGAAGGCGGCATGAGCAAGCTGCCCCCGTCGTCGGCCAGGCACACTCCCGAAGAAGCTTCCGGCGCGGCCCCGGCCCCCGGCACGGCTTCCGGCGGATCGGGCCAGCCCCCGGCCCTGATCATGCCCCCGCGCGATCCCAAATAGCATGCGCCAGCCTCCCTTCCTGCCCATGGACCGGAACGACATGCTCCGGGCCGGGTGGGACGTTCTCGACATCCTGTTGGTTTCCGGCGACGCTTACGTGGACCACCCCTCCTTCGGTGTCGCCCTGCTCGGTCGCTGGCTCGCGGCCACCGGCTTCCGCGTGGGCGTGGTCGCCCAGCCGCGCTGGCGGGACAAGGAAACCGCCCTGGCCGATCTGACCGCCATGGGCCGGCCGCGCCTGTTCGCCGGAATAACGGCCGGGGCTATAGACTCCATGCTGGCCCACTACACCGCCTTTCGCAAAAAACGCAGCGACGACGCCTACACCCCAGGCGGCCTGGCCGGAGCCAGGCCCAACCGGGCCTGCATAGCCTACACCGGTCTGGTGCGCCAGGCCTTTCCCGGCCTGCCCGTGGTTCTGGGCGGCATTGAAGCCTCTTTGCGCCGGGCCAGCCATTACGACTTTTGGGACAACTCTCTACGCCGTCCCATTCTTCAGGACAGCAAGGCCGACCTGCTGGTCTGCGGCATGGGCGAACGGGCCCTGCTCGCCATCGCCGAACGGGCGGACGTTCTTTCACGGCAAAACGGCGAACTTTCCCGCGCCGCCCTGGTCGAAGCCTGCCGCGACCTGCCCGGCCTGGCCCTGATGATTTCCGCAAGCGCCGCCCCGGATCTGCCCGGCCTGACTCCAGGCGCCGACAGCGCCGGCCTCAGCGCACTCCCCGCTTCCGAAAATTCCGACGAATCCGACGCCCCGGCCGACGCCGCTCAGTCCGCCATTGTCCTGCCCGCGCACGAGGCCATCCTGGCCGATCCGGCCCTGCTCATGCGCGCCACCCTGGATATGGAACGCCACGCTCATGCCGGCGGCCGCCGCGCCTTCCAACGCTCCGGCGACCGCGTGCTGGTCCTGAACCCGCCCGCCGAACCCCTGAACCGCGACGACATGGATTTTCTCTACGGGCTGCCTTACTCCCGCCTGCCCCACCCGTGCTACCGCCAGCCCATCCCGGCCTGGGAAATGATTCGGACCAGCATCACCTCGCACCGCGGATGCGGAGGCGGCTGCTCCTTCTGTTCCCTGGCCCTGCACCAGGGACGACGCATATCATCCCGTTCCCGCGACTCCATTCTCAAAGAAGCCTCCCTGATCGCCGCCGGGCCCGACGCAAGCAAAAAGCCGTCCCCAACCAAAGCCTCGCGCACTCCCCCCGCCCCGCCCCGCTGGGCCGGCTCCATCAGCGACGTGGGCGGGCCGAGCGCCAACATGTGGCAGGCCGCCTGCACCCTGCCCCCGGACAAGGAATGCCGCCGCCCGAGTTGCCTGCACCCCGCTCCCTGTCCGCGCTTCACCCTTGACCAGCGCCAGGGGGTCCGCCTGCTGCGCGACATCGCCGCCCTGCCCGGCATCCGGCACGTGCGCGTAGCCAGCGGCCTGCGCTTCGATCTGGCCCTTCGCGACGAGGAAGTCCTGAACGCCTACACCCTGGAATTCACCGGCGGGCAGCTCAAAGTCGCGCCCGAACACAGCGAGGCAACCGTGCTCCGCCTGATGCGCAAGCCCGATCCGGCCACCTTCGAGCGTTTTCTCCAACGCTTCTCCGCGCTCTGCCACCAGGCCGGCAAGGAGCAGTACGTCATCCCCTACCTTATGAGCGCCTTTCCCGGCTGCACCGAAGCCCACATGCGCGCCCTGGCCGACTGGCTGAAAAAACGCAACTGGCGGCCCCAGCAGATCCAATGCTTTATCCCCACCCCCGGCACCGTGGCCACAGCCATGTTCTACGCCGGCATCACCCCCGACGGCCAACCCCTGGCCGTGGCCCGCTCCGACGCCGACCGCCTGCGCCAGCATCACCTGCTCGTCGAACCGGCGGCAAAAAGGAAAGGAAAATGAAGATTGGGGGAAGGAAGAGGAAACTTTTAAGGAAAGTTTCCTCTTCCTTCCCCCAAGCCCCCATCCATCTCCTTCAAACCTTTTTATTTGGGGTAATAAGCGGCGGCGTGAGAATGCAAAGGGTGCGCCGCTGAATAGGGCTCCCGAACAATTTTTTGCCATGCCAGAGGTTTCTGACGGCCCTGAAAAAATGCTTAACGTAAAGATTCCGCGATAACGCGGAATCTTTACGTTTACACGGGAGCGCAAACAAGGCGGGACAATCCATATTGCCAACCGGCCCGGCACCCTCAAATAAAAAGGTTTGAAGGAAAGGGGATGGGGGGTCCAGGGGGGAAGGAGAAAGGAAACTTTCCCCAAAAGTTTCCTTTCTCCTTCCCCCCCGGCCGCCGGAGGCATCTCCCCCTCTCCTTCTCCCCCATCAACTTTTGGGCACGGCTTTTTCCACGGCCACGCGGAAGCCGCGTATCTGGCTGCCGTTCATGACGTTCATGACGTCGTCGGCCAGTTCCGGGGCTACTTCGACAAAGGAGAAACGGTCGTGGATTTCGATGGCGCCGATGCTGCGTCCGGGGATGCCGGTTTCGCCGGCAATGGCGCCCACGAGGTCACGGGGGGCCACCTGCATTTTGCTTCCCACGTTGAAGAAGAGGCGGACCATAGGCTTGCGGTTCCAGGGCTGGTTTGTTTTGCCGTTGCGAAACTTGCCGGGACCGCGATCATCGGCGCGGCCGTTGCTTTTGTCAGCGAAACTGTCCCGGGAGGTGTCGGCCAGGCCGTCTTCCTCCTGGCGTCCGGATTCGCGGCTCATGAGGAGTTTGAGCAGGGCGGCGGCCATGTCCATGCTGGTGCTGTCGTCGTCCAGGAACTGTTCCACCAGGGCGGTGTAGCGTTCCAGGGCGCCGGCTTCAATGGTGGCGCGCACTTCGTCGAGCAGGCGGGTAGTTTTGATGTTCGCGACGTCGCGCAGGGTCGGCAGTTGGCTTTGCAGGATGCGCGCCTTGGTGTAGCGGATGATGTCACGCAATTTGTAATGCTCGCGGGCGGTGACGAAAGTATAGGCATTGCCCGCCCTGCCGGCGCGGCCAGTGCGGCCGATGCGGTGTACGTAGTTTTCCACGTCGTTGGGGATATCGTAGTTGATGACCGCGTCCACGTCGTCCACGTCAAGACCCCTGGCGGCCACATCCGTTGCCACCAGGATTTCGATGCCGCCGGTGCGGAAGCGCCCCATGACCCGGTCGCGCTGGGGCTGGGCCAGGTTGCCGTGCAGGCTGTCGGCCTGATATCCGCGCGTTTGCAGGCGCATGGCCACTTCGTCCACACTACGCTTGGTGGAGCAGAACACCAGGGCTTTGCGGAACCCCTGAGAGTCGAGCAGGCGGCAAAGAGCGTCCTGTTTCTGGTGCGGCCGCACTTCGTAGTACACCTGCTCGATGGTGGGCACGGTAAGAAGCTTCTGGGTGATTTTCAGTATTTCCGGCTCATTAAGAAAGCGCTTGGCCAGTTCCATTATGTCCGGGGCAATGGTTGCGGAAAAGAAAACGGTCTGGCACTGATCCGGGGTTTGTTCCAGAATGGCCTCGATATCGTCGCGAAAGCCCATGTCCAGCATTTCGTCGGCTTCGTCGAGCACGGCCATGATCACCTGATCGAACTTCAGGGTGCCGCGTTCCATATGGTCCATGATGCGGCCAGGAGTGCCCACGATGATTTGCGCGCCCTTGGCCAGAGAGCGGAACTGGCGCTCGATGGGCTGGCCGCCGTAGACCGGCAGGGCCATGATGCCGCGTTTGCGCGACGCCAGCTTGCCTATTTCCTCGGCCACCTGGATGGCCAGTTCACGGGTGGGACAGAGCACCAGGGCCTGGGGAGCCTTGTTGCGTGCGTCGATCCGCTCGAGAATGGGAATGCCGAAAGCGGCGGTTTTGCCCGTGCCCGTCTGGGCCTGGCCGACCACGTCCCGCCCGGTAAGCATGGGCGGTATGGCCACGGCCTGAATGGGTGAGGCTTCTTCAAAACCCATGTCTTCCACGGATTTCAGGATTTCTTTGGAAAGACCCAGGTCTTCGAATCTGATGCTCATAAATAACGTGTGTTCCTTAAGTGAATGCAAGATACCATGGCGCGGGCCGCCTTTGAGACGACCCGCGCCGAACATTATGGCGGAAAAACGTTTTCTCCGCCAAACACAGCTAATCCTTATCCTCCCGCAGGTCAACAGGAAGAAAGAGAAAAAAGAAGAGAAAGACGGCGTCGGGGATACAGCTTTTCCGTTTCGCCTTCCTTCCGGCTAAACCCAAGCCGCGCCCGGCTCCATGTGGAGTCGGGCGCGGGGTGGGTGCGTTACGCGGTAAACGCGGTTATGCGGCAAAACGCCTCACTCGGCGTGTTCCGCCGAGAAAGCGCGCGCTGTCCGGCTTATCCGACAAGA
>JAVBOI010000043.1:0-7376 GCA_031550695.1 Desulfovibrio sp.
GTGCACAACCATTACAAACGCGTGTTTTTCAGCGAAGCCATCGGCAACGAGGTGGAACTGGAAAAAAGCAACATCCTGCTCATCGGCCCTTCCGGGAGCGGCAAGACGCTGCTGGCCAAAACCCTGGCCCGCACCCTCAACGTGCCTTTCGCCATTGCGGACGCCACCACGCTCACGGAAGCCGGCTACGTCGGCGAAGACGTGGAGAACATTTTGGTGCAGCTCCTGCAAAACGCGGACTACGACCTTGAGGCCGCGGGCAAGGGCATCATTTATATTGACGAAATCGACAAAATCTCCCGCAAGGGGGATTCCGCCTCCATCACCCGCGACGTTTCCGGGGAAGGCGTGCAGCAGGCGCTCTTAAAAATCATCGAGGGCACGGAAGCCAATATTCCGCCCAAGGGGGGGCGCAAGCACCCGCAGCAGGAATATATCCGGCTCGACACCTCGAATATTCTGTTCATCCTTGGCGGCGCGTTCGTGGGGCTGGACAAAATCATCGAGCAACGCATGCGCGGCCGTTCCCTCGGTTTCGGCGCGAAAATAGCCGAAACCCAGGAAACCGGGGCTATTCTCGCGCAGGTGCATCCCAACGATCTGGTCAAATTCGGGCTGATCCCGGAATTCGTCGGCCGCGTGCCTGTGGTCACGTATGTGGACGACCTTTCCGAAGAGGACCTCATCCGCGTGCTCACGGAGCCGAAAAACGCGCTGGTCAAACAATACCAGACCCTGTTCGCCCTTGATGACGTGAAGCTCCACTTTACGCAGGATGCGCTCAAAGCCGTGGCCCACATGGCCATAAAACGGAAAACCGGCGCGCGGGGTTTGCGTAACGTCATGGAACACGCCATGATGGATATAATGTACTCGTTGCCGTCGCATGATACCGTACGTGAGTGCGTGGTCAACGCCGCCGTGATCGAAAAAGGTAAAGAGCCTCTGTACATCCATGATACGGATGCCCAAAGCGAATCCGCGTGACCGGGCGGGCGTGGCGGCGCGTTCCGGCCGCCGGGCAGCCTGAGTCTGTGGGGAGTTTGTATGAAATATGTTGCTGATGATACGGGGCGTATCCTTCCGTTAATGTCCTTACGTGAAGTCGTCATGTTCCCCAAGTCCATAACGCCCTTGTTCGTTGGCCGCGAAGCTTCCATACGCGCCATCGAACGCGCGGCAGGCGATTTTGACAAACAGATAATGCTTGTGCCGCAACGAGATTCCAACGTCGAGCGGCCGGCATTTTCCGACTTGTTCGATATCGGCACCGTGTGCCGCATCCTCCAGCTGCTGCGCCTGCCCGACGGCACCATCAAGGTCCTTTTCGAAGGCTTGTACCGGGGCCTCTGGAAACCGGCCGGTAGTGCCGCCCCGGAAAGCGTCCCGTCCGATGACGCCGACGAAACCTGCCAGATGGCGCTGGTCAGCCCCCTGGACGAGGAAAACGGCGACCGTGACGAAGCGGCCGCCACCATGCGCGCCGTGCTTGAAGCCCTGGAAGAATATGCCAAGCTGAACAAAAAGCTGGCCCCGGAAGTGCTGCAATCCATATCCGCCAACACCGAGCCCGGCAAACTGGCCGACGCCGTCATCCCCCACATGAAGGCCGACTACCTGAAAAAGCAGGAAGCCCTGGAAACCGCCAACGGCATCCAGCGGCTTGAACTGGCCTTTGAAATGCTTCAGGGCGAAATATCCATCGCGGGCGTGGAAAAGCGGATCAAGAACCGCGTCAAGACCCAGATGGAGCGTAACCAGCGCGAATACTACCTGAACGAGCAGATCAAGGCCATCCACAAGGAAATGGGCCGCGAGGAAGACCCGCAACTGGAGCTGAACGAGCTCGAGCGCCGGCTCACCGAAAAGAGCATGCCCGAAGAGGCCAGGGAAAAAGCCCTGCGCGAGGTGAAGAAGCTGCGCCAGATGCCCACCTCTTCCGCGGAATACACGGTGGTGCGCAACTATGTGGACTGGGTGCTGGATCTGCCTTGGAACGCGCTTAAAGAAACCGCCATCGACATCGAGAACGCGCGCGAAATCCTGAACGCCGATCACTTCGGCCTGGACAAGCCCAAAGAGCGCATCCTCGAATACCTGGCCGTGCAGAAACTGGTGAACAAGCTCAAAGGCCCGATTCTCTGCCTGGTGGGCCCTCCGGGCGTGGGCAAGACCTCTCTGGCCAAATCCGTGGCCAGAGCCACGGGCCGGGAATTCATCCGCCTTTCCCTCGGCGGCGTGCGCGACGAGGCCGAAGTGCGCGGCCACCGGCGTCCCTATGTAGGCGCCCTGCCCGGCAAGATCATCCAGTCCCTCAAGCGGGTCAATTTCAACAACCCCCTGTTTTGCCTTGATGAAATAGACAAGATGAGCACCGACTTCCGGGGTGATCCGTCTTCGGCCCTGTTGGAAGTGCTTGATCCGGAACAGAACAACACCTTTAACGATCACTATCTGGACATGGATTACGATCTGTCCCAGATATTCTTCATCACCACGGCCAACTCTCTGCATTCCATTCCCCTGCCCCTGCAGGACCGCATGGAGATCATCAAGCTGCCCGGCTATCTGGAAACGGAAAAAGCCAACATCGGCAAGCACTTTCTTCTGCCCAAGCAGATCGAGGCCCACGGGCTGACCGCCAAAAACCTGCGCCTGTCCGACAACGCCCTTCTGGAAATCATCCGCACCTACACCCGCGAAGCCGGCGTGCGCAACCTGGAACGCGAACTGGCCACCATCTGCCGCAAAACCGCCATGCAGGTTGTGGCCGCCAATGATACGGAAAAGCAGGTCAGCGCCACCTGCCAGAACCTGGCCCAGTTTCTGGGCGTGAAAAAACACCGCCACGGCGAGCAGGAAAGCGACCCGCAAATCGGCGTGTGCACCGGCCTTGCCTATACCGAACTCGGCGGCGAACTGCTGCTGGTGGAAACCGCCCTCATGCCCGGCACGGGCAAGGTCAGCACCACCGGCAAACTGGGCGAGGTCATGACGGAATCCGCCCAGGCGGCCCTTTCCTACATACGCTCGCGTTCGGACATCTTCGGCCTGCGCCCGGATTTCCACAAGGACATAGACATCCACATCCACGTGCCCGAAGGGGCCACGCCCAAAGACGGTCCCTCGGCCGGCATAACCCTGACCACCTCCCTGGTGTCGGCGCTGCTCGGCATACCCGTGCGCAACGACATCGCCATGACCGGGGAAATAACCCTGCGCGGCCGGGTGCTGCCCATTGGCGGCCTGAGGGAAAAACTGCTGGCCGCGCACCGCGGGCTCATTTCCACCGTGATCATCCCCAAGGAAAACGAAAAGGATCTCAAGGACGTGCCGGACGACATCCTCCAGGGCCTGACCATCACCTTTGTCACCCACGTTGACGAAGTGCTGCCCCGGGCCCTTGTGTCCGACGCCCCGGATCTTTTCCCCGGCCGGGAAAACGCCGTGCCCATCTACCGTTCCCTGCGGCACGTCAACCAGGTGGCGGAGCCCGCTTCCAACGCCGCGCATTAAGAAGCACTAGAGCAATTAACGCTTGAAAGAGTCGCTTAACGGCGGGCAAGGCCCGCCTACGCCTCTTTCGCGGCAAGGATTTGAGGACAAATCCTTGCAGAGCAATTCACTCATTTCATTCGTGAAATGCTCTAATTACCGGCCTTTTTTGTCGCCGGCACGGCCTTCAGGCTGCGCCGGCGACAATGCGTCCCGCCATACCCTCACTTCATTGCAAAAGGGGCGTTCACGGGCAAAAACTCTGCTTCTTGACTGAAATGCGCTTTATAGCTTAAATGCAATATTCTATATCTTTTTTTATATTATCGCATCTTTTCCAGCCTGCTAACAAATAATATTCTGCTGAAACCCGGCCACCGAACGCCAGTTAATGGCCGGCTCATTCCTGCTGCCTTCATTTCCTTATCCGGCAGGATTTTTCACACCCTTCTCTCCGTGCTTTTTACGCACTATTTTATAGAAAAAACCTTCTCGCTCATCTTTTTCCTCCTCTGCGGAAACGCGTGTTTGCGGTTATGCGCGACTGCCGGCGTACGCAGTTTTTATGCGAAACACGCAATATATTTTTTGTTAACATTACTATTCTTTTATTGCATTATTTTAATTAACGAGTACTGTCGTAAAACTCGGGGGAGTCTCACAACAGAGAGCAATCATTATTATAAGGATTTTGTAGAGTCCGGCCTGTTCGGTTCCGGCTGTTCGCCGCGATAAGACTCGCATAACGTTATCCCGTGCCGCCGTTGCGCCTCGGGATGATGCGCGTGAAGAAAAGAACCGCCTTCAGCATTTTCCGGCGCGCTTCGTATAGGAGGATGCGGCGGGCTTTCGCGGCGCACGCGCATCTCCTGCTTCACTTTCGCAATGAGCAACGAAAAAATGATGTAATGCGCATGATGCGCCAACCATTGATTAACAGCGACCACTTCTCATTTCCTCAAACTCCTTTCAGAGAAAGGCATCGGTGATGTCATGACGACAAAGCTCAAAATTATTTCCGGTTTTACCTTGATGGCCCTTTTAATCGGCGCAATCGCATTTTTCAGCTACAAGGGCATCCAGGACGCGTCCGACGGCTTTAACGCTTATCGCCGTCTGGCCCGTTTAAACGTCGCCACCAGCGATCTGGACAGCGCCGTATACGCGGCCGGGTTCCACGCCAGCCAGTTTTTGCTTTACGAAAAGGATGAAGATATCGATCTGGCCCGCAAGTCGATCGAACTGGCCCGGAACAAACTCAAGGACTGCATGGAATTGGTGGTGAAGCCGGACCGGCGCGCCAAGCTGGAAGCCGCCACCGCCGACCTTGCCAGTCTCCAGAGCGCAATGGACTCGGCGCGCAAAAACGTTCTCGAGGCCTATGACCAGTATCTCAAGAGCGTGCAGCCTGTCGCGAAAAAGGCGCAGGACCGGCTCGCGGATATTGGCGCCCAGGCCGCGAAGGCGGGCGACGCTGCGGCCTTGGCGGGCATTTCCGAAGTCTGGAAGCATTTCGCCAACCTGCGCTCGGCCTTAAGCCGTTTCGCGGAGTCCCGTGCGGAACAGGACGCCAAAAGGATACGGGAAATCTTCTCGGCCGAACTGGGCCCGTCCCTGAAAGACCTGGGGGGCCGGCTGACCACGGAAGAAGAGCTCAAAACATACAACGACCTCAACGCCCTGGTCGCCGATTTGGACAAGACCTTCCAGAGCATGGCCAGGTCCAACGCCGAAGCGGAAAAGGCCACGCAGACCATGCTGGCCCTAATGGACAAGCTGGATACGGCCACCTCCATCGTCAGCGGGGAGGTCAACGACGAGATGAACGCCCAGGGACCGGCAACCCTGGCCGGCAACGAAGCGGCCCAGAAGCAGGCGCTCATTACGGGCGCGGGCGGTTTTGTGCTTGCCGTGATCTTTGCCTGCCTTATCGTTTACGGCATTGTCCGGGTTCTGAACCAACTCGGCGCTTTTGCCGCCTCCGTGGCCAGAGGGGATTTCAGCTACAGAATTTCCGTGCGCGAACGCGGGGAAATCGGCACCGTTATCGAGGCCATGAAACAGATTCCCGTTGTGCTGGATCAGGTCATATCCCAGGCGGCGGACCTTTCCGACAAAATCCTGAGCGGCCGTTTTCGCGACCGTCTGGACGCCGGAAAATTCGCCGGCTCCTATGCCGACATCGCCAAAGCCATCAATTCCGTAAGCGGCGCCTATACCAACGTGTTCGACGCCCTGCCCCTGCCCCTGATGGCCTGCGATAAGAACACCTCCATCCTCTTCCTGAACACGGCCGGACAGAACGCCCTCGGCGGCAACCACGTCAACAGCTCGTGTTCGGGCCACCTGAAAGCGGCCGAATGCGGCGACTCCGGCTGCTTCGGCCTCAATGCCATAAACAAGGGCAGCTCCTTCTCGGGCGAAACCACCATCCACCCCGGCGGCAAACGGATGGATATCGCCGTGTCCGCTTTGCCGTTGTTTAACAGCAAGCATGAGGCCGTCGGCTACATTGAAGTCATCACTGATCTTACGGAAATGAAGGAAAAGCAGGCCGTCATGATGCGGGTGGCGCGCGACGCCTCGGAAATAGCCGACCGGGTGGCCGCCGCTTCCGAAGAATTGTCCGCCCAGGTGGAACAGGTGTCGCGCGGGGCGGAAATGCAGCGTTCCCGCGTGGAATCCACGGCCAGCGCCATGACGGAAATGAACGCCACCGTGCTTGAGGTGGCGCGCAGCGCCGGCCAGGCCTCGGAACAGAGCGAGGGCACGCGCGCCAAGGCCCAGGACGGCGCGGAACTGGTCAACAAAGTGGTGCGATCCATCAACACCGTCAACGGCGTGGCCGCAACCCTGCAAGGGAACATGCAGGAACTGGGCAAGCAGGCGGAGTCCATCGGCGGGGTCATGAACGTTATCTCCGACATCGCGGACCAGACCAACCTGCTGGCCCTGAACGCCGCCATTGAGGCGGCCAGAGCCGGCGAAGCCGGACGCGGCTTTGCCGTGGTGGCCGACGAAGTGCGCAAACTGGCGGAAAAGACCATGACCGCCACCCAGGAGGTGGGCGCCAGCATCACCGCCATCCAGCATTCGGCCCGGGCCAATATCAATGAAGTGAGCACGGCCGTGGAAAACATCACCGACGCCACAGGCCTGGCCAATTCCTCCGGCGAGGCGCTCAAGGAGATTGTGCACCTGGCCGCGGCCAACTCGGCCGTGGTGGCCTCCATTGCCACGGCCGCCGAGGAACAGAGCGCCACTTCCGAGGAGATCAACCGGTCCATTGATGAAATTAACCGGATTGTGGCCGAAACCACGGACGGAATGGTGCAATCCTCTTCGGCCGTGCAGGATCTTTCCCGCATGGCTCAGGAGCTGCGCAGGGTCATGGACGGCCTGAAGTAAGGAAACGCTGATTTTTTCCGTTTGGCGTCGTTGCTCGCCTTTTTTCAAGAGGGGCAGGCCAGAAGAGCTGACTCGCCACTTCCTGTGGCTCGCCCTTCGGGCGCGGGAGCAATGCTCCCGCGTCTCTTTCCGCTATCCTGCGGAAAGGTCAGCCTCTCTTGAAAAAAGACTCGCGCCTAGAGCAAATCAATTTAGAAATTGTCCAAGAGTAGTATTGCCTCCGGCGGCCAAAGGGGTTGAACCCCTTTGGAAACCCCCTTTTTTTTGGCAGGCTCAGGTGAACAATTTCAAAGTTGAAATGCTCTAGCCAAGCGAAAAAACTCAGCGTTTCCCGTGTTGTGCCTGCGCCTTTTTAGAGCATTTAACGCTTGAAAGAGTCGCTTAACGGCGGGCAAGGCCCGCCTACGCCTCTTTCGCGGCAAGGATTTGAGGACAAATCCTTGCAGAGCAATTCACTCATTTCATTCGTGAAA
>JAVBOI010000139.1:0-17310 GCA_031550695.1 Desulfovibrio sp.
GACTGGGATCTGTGGCAGCGAATGGGGCGGCATTATCGCTTCCGGCATATGCCCTATCTGACGGCGGAGTATACGGTGCGAATGGGAGCGCCGAGCCTGAGCACATCCAGGGACGGCATGGCCGAAAGCTGGCTTTTCGTGCGGCAACAGGGCCTGCTGCACAGCGCTTTGCCGCCGGTATACT
This sequence comes from Desulfovibrio sp., assembly GCA_031550695.1. Lineage (GTDB taxonomy): Bacteria > Desulfobacterota > Desulfovibrionia > Desulfovibrionales > Desulfovibrionaceae > Frigididesulfovibrio. Next base: position 185 of record JAVBOI010000139.1, read on the forward strand.
CCCTTGAGGAGCGGGCGGGCACAGCCTGCTCCCTTGGTCAGGCATCCGGCCCCTGCCGGGCAAGCGTCATTCTCCCGCTCGGGCAGGCAGAGGCTCTGGACGGCAACGGGTCGGCCCTTCATGCCCTGGAGCGCCTCTGCGACAGCATACGCGGCGCGGTCGACGTTCAACTGATTCTGGCGGGCGCGGGAAGCGGCATGCCGGAACTTTACCGGCGTTTTGCCTCCCGCCTGCAACGCCCGTTGCGTTGCATCTGCAACAACGGCGACGTGGGCCGGGTGTTTTGCGCCAACCAGGCCGCGTCCTTGGCCGAAGGCGAATGGCTGGTTTTTCTCGAGCCGGGCGTGGAGGGTTGCGACGGCTGGCTGGACAGCCTGCTGGGAGCGACCGGAGAATGCCCCGGCGCCGGCGCATTGGGCGGGGTGGTGGAAGCGCCGCGCATCGGGAGTTTTGTCGGCGGCAGACTAGATGATGAAGGCGAACTGCGCTTTAACCGCCTGCCCCGGCAGGCGGAGCAAAGCGGGCCGGCGCCCGTGGATTGCCTGTCCAGCCTTTGCCTGATGGTGCGGCGCGAGCATTTTGCCGCCCTGGGCGGCTTTAACCCGGCCTTTGCACCGGGGCATTACGCCGACGCCGACCTGTGTTTGCGCCTCAGGCAGCAGGGGCTGGCATCCTTTGCCGTGCCAAAGGCGCGGCTGTTCTGGAACCGGGACGACTCCCCCTTAATCCAGTCCCCGGCCGGGCTCGTGTCGCGGCGCGCCTTTTGGGATAGCTGGGTTGATGCGCCTTTTTCTCCGCGTCTTTTCACCTCCGGGGCGGAATGGTCCATGCGCCCCGCGTCCCTTGCCAAATTGTTTCCCAGCGACGGCATCATGCCGGAGAGCTTTGAGGTCGAGCTGCCGCCGCAGTTCCGGTAAGCCGCCGCCGGCCTTGCCGGTGCCTGCGGGAACGCGCCGGTTATAACGCCGCTTATGCCGGCCCGTTACCCCGAACGATCGTGTCCGCCACTGTCGCTTCAATGCCGCCGGCGCTCAGGTCGGCAATGCCCCGGACGCACTCCTGGGCGGAATTTTTAGGCACAAGCGCCTCCAGCAGCACTTCCGCTCCAAAATCCGTTGACTCCACAAAGCCGCCACAGGCCTCGACGCGTTGCTTCACCCGCTCGTACAAAGCATACGGACAGGGAATGAGCAGAACGCGCCATTGGCGCATGCGGGTGATGCCGGCCTTGTCCAGAGCCAGCTTGGCCGCCCGCGAGTAAGCCCGGACCAGCCCTCCGGCGCCGAGCGGGGTGCCGCCGTAATAGCGCGTGACCACGCAGCAGACATTTTCGATGTTTTCGCTTTGAAAAACGTTGAGGGTGGGCTGGCCGGAAGTGCCCTGCGGTTCGCCGTCGTCGCTGCAACGCGTGGGACCGCCTCTGATGACGCAGGCAAAGACGTTGTGGGTGGCGTCCCGGTGCTGGCGGCGCATTTCGGCGAGGCGGGTCAGGGCCTCGGCTTCGGAAGCTACGGGCCAGACCCTGGCGATGAAGCGGGAGCGTTTTTCCACAAGCTCCGCTTCGCCGAACCCGGCCGGAGTGAGATAGTCTTGCGGGATATCCATGACAGTAGGTGGTTGCGTGCCGGGTACTTGAATTCCGGCAAATTACTCAATGACGCTCGCTGGCAGAGAAGCGTGACACCCCAAAATGGGGTTTCCAAAGGGGGTCGCCCCCTTTGGCCGCACAGAGCCTGTGTCCGCGACCGGAGGCAATCATTCTCTTGGACGCTTCACAATGAATTTGCTCTAAAAATTCATTCCATCAATGATGCCGCAACGGCCGCCCTGAAGGGGGGAAGCCGGGCACAGACCGCAGCCGTCAACCGTCAGCGGCGCCGCGAGCGCGGCCGTGAACCTGCCGTTGCAGGCGTCAAGGCTGATGTTTTCCGTTTTTTCGCACAATCCGGCATCCACACAGATGGTCCGGCCGCCCGCCGTGAAAAGCGAATCAGAGGCGAGGGCCTGGTCCGGCTCCAGCGTTACCACGGGCGCGCCGCAGCCGCGCGGCGAGATGTCCAGGCGCAGCACGGCGCTTTCCGGACAGTATTCCCGCAGCGTTTTTTCGGCAGCGTCGGTGAGTGTGAGCATAGGGCCTCCGTATGAGATACGCGCGGGCAAGCGCCGCCCGCGTGATGTTTCGGCAAAGGCGGGAAAACCCTGCCGCAAAGTATTGGGGCTGTCAATGCGGGCGGCCTTGCGCGTGGGCGGGGCAGCATTGGAAAGAGGGGCCAGGGACTGAGAGAAGACGCAAACTTTACAAAATATATATAGATTTATATCTATAATTCTATTATGCTTGTTTCAAGCAATCCTTCAAGCGGTCTCCTGCGACTACTATGCGTGGGGTTTGTTCTTGTCCTTGCCGTCTATAAAGGAGTGTTCCCGCCATGTCGAATCCGGATGCGGATGGATTTTTCGCGCCCGACGAGCGATCCCTTTTCCGTCATCCACCGCTGACTACGGCGGATAGCGGGAAAGGCGAGGTCTGGGATTCCGGAATCCATGAGGAGCTGTTGCGTTTTCACCGGCACAACATCGCCGTTGTGTTCGAAAGCGGCGCTGAGGTGACGGAAACGATTTGCCTGCGCACCTCCCTTCGGGGAGAAACAGCCCATGAATATTGCTATCGGCCGGAATTCGGCCCGGACGGCAAGGTTTGCGCGGTCATTTGCCAGATGCGCGACCTGGGCGGGCAAAGCGCCGGGCGGAAACGCCATGCCGGCAAAGCTCGTTCCGCTTTCCTGGGCCGTCCGCCTCACACGCCGGGTGATCCCGGCGAGTATATGCATGCCCTGGAAAAGGCCAAAGCAATGGCGGAAGCGGCCAACCGGACCAAAGACGAGTTCCTGGCCAACGTCAGCCATGAGCTGCGCACACCGCTTAACGGCGTGCTCGGCATGCTGCAGCTTCTTCAACTGTCCCCCCTGTCCGAGGAACAGCGGGAGTACGCGCGCATTGCCGGCCTGTCCGGCCAGACTCTTTTGCGCATCATTTCGGATATTCTTGACTTTTCCCGCATGGAATCCGGCCGGATGGAGCTTCGCGACAATATTTTCGACCTGCGCGAGACCCTGCTTTCCACCATGAGCCTGTTCATCAGCCAGGCGCGGAGCAAGGGTCTGGAAGCCTCTGTCTCCATAGATGAAAATTTGCCGCCGGCTCTTGTGGGCGACGATGCCCGGGTACGGCAGATTGTTTTCAATCTGGCGGGCAACGCCCTGAAATTCACGAAACAGGGCGGCATCGGGCTGGAGTGTTCCCTGCTGCCGCACAAGACCCGGGACAAGGCCTGGGTGTATATCGCGGTGCGGGACACTGGCATAGGCATGCCCCCGCAGATGCATGGCGCCATTTTCGACGCCTTTACCCAGCTGGACAGTTCCAGCACCCGCGAACATTCCGGCACCGGCCTGGGTCTGGTCATCGTCAAGCGGCTGGTGCGGATGATGGGCGGCACCCTGACCGTGGAAAGCGAGGAGGGAGAAGGCACCACCATTCACTGCTCGCTGCCGTTCGCCCGGGCGAACAGGCGCGCGGCGGACAGAATGCGGCGGCGCCCTTTTTTTGCCGGGCAGCGGCAACAACGCCTTGACGTGCTGGTGGCCGAAGACGATCCGGTGGGCCGCTTTGCCTTAAGCGCCTTTCTTCTGCGCGCGGGCCACCGGGCGGTCTGCGTGGAAAGCGGGCGGCAGGCCCTGGAAGCTGCGCAGATTCATGCCTTTGACTGCCTGATCACCGATATTCAACTACCGGTCATGGATGGCCTGGAAATAACCCGGCGCATCCGGCAGGGGTACTTTTCCGGCATAACGCCCTCACGGGAGGTGGTGGATGCCGTCCGGAACGCCGTGCCCGAGGCGGATGATTCGGCGCGTCTTGCCGTGCGGCGCGATTTGCCGGTCATAGCCCTTACCGCCCATGCCATGAGCGGCGATCGCGAATACTTTCTGAGCATGGGCATGGACATGTATCTGGCCAAACCGGTCATTATGGAAGAACTGTACGCGGTTCTGGATCGAGTGCTGGCGGGAAAAAACGGCAGAGGACCGGCCGCTCCGGCATGCCGGAGCGGCTTGCGTCCGTCTTTCCACCCGGAGGGGATCAGGAAGGCCAGGCGGCCGCGGGCCGGGCGACAGGAGTGAGAAATCCGTTTTCCAGCAGGAAAAAGGACGTGCAGGTCGCAAGAAGGAAAGGGATATCGTGCGAGACGATCAGCGCCGGCAGATTGCAGCGCTCAAGGATTCGCAGAAGCAGATCGCGCGAGGTGTCGTCCAGGTTGTTGGTGGGCTCGTCGAGAAACAGCAGGCTGACATCCATGACCAGCACCGAGGCCAGGGCGGCCAGCTTCTGCTCGCCGCCGGACAGGCGCTGCCCGTTGCGATCGGCCAGGTGTTCCAGGCCGAATTCCTGAAGGGCGGCCCTGGCTTTGGCTTCCGATTCGGCGGCCGAATATCCGAGATTATAGGGGCCAAAGGCCACGTCTTCCAGAATGCTGGAGCAAAAAAGCTGATCCTCGGCCTGTTGCAAAAGATAGCCGAGCTTTTGCCTGGCCTGGACAAAATCCTTTTCCGCGCGGCAGGGTTTGCCTTCATACACCACCTGGCCGGCATCGGGCAAAATAAGGCCGGCGCCTATGTGGAGCAGGGTGCTTTTGCCGCTTCCGTTTTTTCCCAGTATGCCGATGCGTTCATCAGCGCCAAGGCGCAAGCTGGCGTCGGCCAGCAGGGGCGGGCCGCTCTTGTCGCGGCTGAAGCGAATGCGGTCAAACGCGAACAGGGGCGCGGTTTCAGGCATGCCAGTTCCAGAGCGGCAAGGCGACGGCCACGGCGCAGCACGCGGCCAGCAACAGCGAGCCGGCCGCGTCTTTACCCGGGCCTTGCGGGGCAATCAGGGGAAAGCGCCCGCGAAACCCGCGCAGGCGCATGGCCGTTTCAACGCGCTGGGCCCGCTGCCAGGAACGCACGAGCAGAAGTCCGATCAGTTTGGCATAGGTGCCGTAAGAAGCCATGTTCGTGGCCGGGCGAAAGCCGCGCAGCCTGGCCGCCTGGAACACGCGCCGGTATTCGTCCGTCATGCGTTCCAGGTTGGCGTGCGTGACCAGAAGAAGGACGACCAGCTTTTCCGGCAGGCCCAGGCGCATAAGGGCGTGCCCGTTTTCCGGCACGCTCGAAGTGCCGGCAAGGGCGAGCAGGGCGGCGGCAATGGCGTTGCCTTTAAGGGTAATGAGCAGGGCCAGGGCCGCCCCGGAAGCGTTCAGTCTTACCAAACCGAAGCGGAGCGTTGTTTCGGGGGCCGGGGCAAAGGACAAGGGCAGCAGAAGCCATAAAAAAAGAAAAAATACGTTGACCGGCACAAGCCGCCTGGCGATGAAGGCCGGGGAAAGCCCGGACCGCCACAGGAGCAGACCGGCGAAAACGCAGGCGACAAAAGCGGGCAGGGGTCGTGACAACAGAGCGGCCGCAAGGGAAAAGGCCAAGGCGGAGCAGAGTTTTTTCCGGGCCGGGACGGCCCGCAGGCCAAAGGCGCGTTCCTGGCCGGGCAGGTCAAATTCCATGGGAGGATTCCCGCATCACCCCGGATGGGGAACCGCGCAGGGCGAGGGGGCCGTCGCCGGCCGGGGCGCGGCGGGGCTCTTTCGGCGCGGAGGCTTCCGCTGAAAGAGCCGGAGCCTTGCGGCATTCGGACAGCATCTCCGGCAAGGCCCGGGCCAGGTAACTCACCGTGACCATGGTCAGAAAGCCTTCAATGAACATGATGGGGATGTGGGCGCTGAATATGGTCCAGGCGGCCACGGTAAAGGCGTCGCCGGAAAGGGCGAGCGCCAGGGCGCACAGCAGGGCGCTCAGCAGAATGGCGCTGAACCCGCAGGCAAAGGCGGCCCAGGGCCGGAGCCGATCGTTACGGAAAAAACGCCGGAAGAAGAGCCCGCAGAGCAGGGCCGGCAAGCCCATGATGCAGATGTTCACGCCAAGGGTGGTCAGGCCGCCGAACTGGAACAGCGCGGCCTGGAGGAACAGGGCCACGGCAATGGCCGGCAGGGCCGCCCAGCCGAGCACGGCCCCGAGAAGGCCGCTCATGACCAGATGGACGTTGCCCGGCCCAAGGGGCACGTGGATGAGCGAGGCCACGAAAAAAGCCGCCGACAGCACCCCCACGCTCATGATCCGCTGCCAGGGAACCCGGCGCAAAGCCGGCACCACCCCGGCCGCCGCCAGGCAGGCGCCGCCCGCAAGCACGGGCAGGGTGAGAACGCCTTCGGATATGTGCATGTCAGTTCCCCTTTTTGCGGTTATAGTACAAGGCCCCAATCGCCGCCAGCCCGAAAATCCAGCCCAGGCCGCCAAGGATATCGCGAAAGCCCGGCGAGGGGTCGCGCCCTTGTTTCGCCAGCGCCTGCCGCACAGGGCCGAGTTCCTGGCCCAGCTCTTTCCTGACAATGGCCAGCACTTCCCGGCGCTCGGCAGGGGAAAGAGCTTGCTCCGCCGAGGGCGCGGCAGCGGCCGAAGCAGGCGCGTTCTCCGCGGGGCTGGGCGCGCTTCCGCCTGAGGCGGGCGCGGCTTTTTCCGGTGCGGGTCCGTCGGATTGGGCGACAGGCGAAGCACCTTCCGCCGCCTCCCGTTGCCGGGCGGCAATGGCTTGGCCCACGTCAGCGGCGGGCAGAACGTAGTCGCCCCTGTGTCCCTGCCCGGCCAGGACCGTGAACACAAGTTCCTGCGCCTCTTGGGGCGGGGAAAAGCAAACCGTGCCCGCGTCGTCGCTGCGGCCGTTGCCCAGAATAGTTCCCCGGCTGTCGGCCATGATCACTTCGCCGCCCCGGACCTTGCTGCTCTTGCTGAAATAGCTGCTGGTGCAGATGCGCGGACCGTCCGCCCAGGCGAAAATATACACGCCGTGCGCCGCCGCCTGTTCCGGGAACAGGGAAAGAAGGCAGCAAAAAGCCACAAGCCGGAGCGGAGCGGTGAGCCGGAGCAAATTCATTTTGAAGTTATCCAAGAGTTGTATTGCCTCCGGCGGCCAAAGGGGGTGACCCCCTTTGGAAACCCCATTTTTGTGTTACGTCCGGCGCGCCGAACCGTTATGACCACGCGCGGCCTACTTCTTCACCTTACCGCCGGCCAGGGGCGCGGGCGGCAATATTTTGTGAAACTCCACCCAGAGCACGGCCCCGAGTTCGACCTTTTTGTCCTTGCCTTCATGCGGCAGGGTATAGTCGGCTTCCTGAAGGGCGGCGAAACCCCACCAACCCGCTTCCGGGGCGGTGAAGACGAATATGCCGGCCTCGTCTGTCTTGACGGTCTGGGTGACCATGGACGGGGACGGGGCCACGCCGCGCCGGTCCGCTCCGTAATACCGCTCCACCTCGACTTCCACCCCCGGCGCGGGCTTGCCGTTGGTCAGCACCCGGCCCCGGAAGGTGTTGCCCGCATACAGGGCGCCGGGCCGCGACAGGGGAACGATTTCGCTTTTCAGCCCGAGCGGGGCGTCCCAGCCTTCGTCATCGCCAAAGGCGTCCACGTAGACCTTGGTCAGATGGAGGATGAAGCAGTCCTCTTCCTTTTCAAAATAGGGCGCGGGCTCCATGACAAAGGCGTACAGGCCGGGGCGTTTGACCGTATACTCTTCCTGCCAGACGCGCATGCCCTGCTCCTTGCCTTCGCGCAGGGCGGGGAGCAGATCCTCGGCCTTGCCGTCGTGAAACACCTGGAACGACGCCGGCTTGTCCAGGTTCATGCCAACATTTTCAAAGGGATGCCAGAACTTCAGGGACAGCGTGAGGCTGGCGTCCTTGGCGGTCGCGACAGTGGATTTGGACGGGATGACCATGCCGAAATGGGCATGGGCGGAACCTGCGAAAACAAACAGCAGGCACAGGCAGAACAGGGCGGAAAGGCGGAATGTGGGCATTGGCTGGCTCCGGTTGCGCGTCTCGCTTTCTGGCTCGCTTTGGCAAAGGAGAAGAAGGCGTCCCGTGGGGGAAGGTGTCTCTTGGTGTAACGTTTTCTATTTTTGTGTTACGGTACAGGGCAAGGCACTTCCCGTCAAGCCATTTGCGCGAGGATTTCGAACGCGCGCGACATCCGAATTATCGCGCCGGCCGGGACACGAACGGGGTTTCCAAAGGGGGTCACGCAGAGCCCGCGCCCCCGGCCCCCTTTGGCCGCCGGAGGCAATACTACTCTTGGGCAACTTCAAAATAATTTTGTGATTTTTCCAAAAAGCAAAAATCCTCCGGCGCCAGGGAATTTGCGGCTGGCTGCCGGAGGATTTCACGGAAAGGCACGGGAGGCGCGGTTCCGGATTGGCAATGCTTGTATTTTACTGCTTCGGCTTTTTGCCCGAGGGCTTTTTAGCCGGCTTGTCCGCCGGCTTGCCGCCGCCCATGGCCTCCAGGGCGGCTTTGGCTTCGGGCATGCCCTTGGCCGCGGCCTTGGTGAACAGCTCTTTGGCCTTTTTCTTGTCCTGCTTCACGCCAACGCCGTTCAGATAGGCCTGGCCAAGCTCGTACTGGGCCATGGGGTGCCCTTTGTCGGCCGCGGCCTTGAAGTTGTTGATGCCGCCCTGGACGTCTTTGGGGCCGCCTTCGCCGCTGACCTGGAGCACGCCCATTCCGTACAGGGCGTCGGGGTGGCCCTGCTTGGCGGCCAGGCCCCAGTACTGGCGGGTTTTGGCATAATCCTGCCCGCCCACGGCTCCCTTGAAATACAGATAGCCAAGATTGAACTGGGCCAGGGGGTTGCCGGCATCGGCCGAGCGTTTCCACCACTTTTCGGCTGCCTTCATGTCCTTGGGGCCGCCTTCTCCGCGGGCGTTCAGGAGCCCGAGCACAAAGGTGGCGGTGGGATCATTTTTTTCCGCCCAGGGGGTAAGCAGAGTCTTCACTTTGGCGTAGTCTTTGGCTTCGTAAGCCTCCGAGGACGACTTCAGGGCTTCCATGAGCTTGGGGTCATCCCCGGCCGGAGCGGCCAGGGCGGCGGACGGGAGCAGCAAAAGGCAAACAAAAACAAGCAGGGCAAGGCGTTTTGTCATGGACATGGCTGGCTCCTCCTGAAGGCGCCTGGCTGGATGGCTGGATGGCGGAAAACGACGGAAACGAGAGTGTTGATCTTTCTGAACGGCACGCGATCGTTCCCCATACACCCAACAAAATAATCTTTCAACTCTTTTCCAAAATCACGGCCGGTTCGCGCCGTTTCCGGGCAGCATTGCCGAGGCGCTCAGCAGGCCGAGCTGGATCTTGGCCAACTGTTCCAGCTCTTCCGCCAGGGCCAGGGCGCTGGGCGCATCCTCGGCATGCACCACCAGCCCGTGGCGCTCCATCCAGACGGCCGCGTGGCTTTGCGCCGCTTTTGCCGTGGCCGTGGCCAGTTCCTCGCTGCCCGGCGGATAAAAGGGCGCGTGCCCCAGGCTGGCGCGGTATGCGGCCGCTTCCGGCAGGGGAAGGACAAGGCGTTTTTCCGGTTCCAGAATCAGGCTGAGGGCAAGCAGGCAGGGCGGGTGCACGTGAAGAACAAAGCGGCTCTGCGGGCAGGCGGCGTAAATGGCCAGGTGCACGGCGCTTTCCGTGGAGGCCGCGGGCCCGTCGAGCGGCACGCCGCTGCGCGGGTCCAGCAGGGCAAAGTCGTCTTGTGTCAGACGGCCCTTGGCCGCGCCGGAGCGCGTGATCAGGCAGGCTTCCGCCGGAGCGCCGCTCCCGGCTGGCGGTTCCGCCTCTCCGTGGAACGGATACGAGCGGCCGGCTTCCAGGGACACGCGGCAACTGATATTGCCGTTGAACCCGGCCATCAGGCCGGCGGTCCAGGCCTCGCGCCCCAGGGAGATCAGCTCTTTCGCCGCGTCGGGAATGGCGGCCGCCCCGCCCGAAAGGCCGCGCGCCGCTTCCGCGCTCGGACCGCCGGCCGGGCCGTTTGTGGCGGGAGCCCTCTTTGAGCCGCCGGAGAAATGGTCGAAACCCTCCAGGGAAAGGGACTGTCTGTGAAGCGTCACCCCCGGTCGCGGAACGGCGCGGCCGAGCAGGCGCGCGTCGGGCACGACGCCGGACAGCCGGGGCCAGAATTTTTCGGCGCAGGAACCGACAAGGGCGTAATCCTCGCCGCCGAGCAGGAATATCTCCTCGGGCAGGGCTCTCATGGCGTCGGCGGCGGCGGTTACTTCCAGCGGAATGATGTCCCTGTCAAAGTCCAGAGCCGCGCCGAGACTGCCGAGCAGGCGGGGCAAATCGCGCATCAGGCCGTCGGAAACGTCCATGAGGGAAAGCCGGTGAGCTTCCCCGCGCCTGAGCCGGGCCAGTTGGGCAATGGCCTGTCCCTCGGCCAGCAGGGGGCGCGGGGACAGATGGGCAGCGCAGGCTTGCGGCCATGTTTCCAGGGCCGCCCTGCCCCATTGCTCCAGAGCCCAGAGCCCCACGCGGGCCAGGCCCGCCCGGCCCACAAGAAAGATGACGTCGCCCGGCCTGGCCGTGCCCCGGTGCAGGGCCGGGGCGCCGGGACTGGAACTTTCCCCCCAGACGGTGACGGAAAAGCCGAGTTTCGCGCCGCGCGACAAGTCGCCGCCGGACAGATAGATGCCGTATTCGCCCGCCCTGTCCGCCATGCCGGACAGCACCGACCGCAGGGCCGTCCGCTCGAGCCAGTCCGGCAGCATCAGGCCCAGGGAAAAGGCCATGGGAATCGCCCCGGCGGCGGCCAGATCGCTGACCGCCGCGGCCAGGGCCTTGCCGCCGGCTTCTTCGGGCGTGAAATAGCCGGTGCGAAAATGCGTGTCTTCCCAGAACATGTCCGTGGACAGGGCCATGCTCTGGGGAAGCTGGGTCAACAGGGCGCAGTCGTCGCCGCGCCCGCGCGGCACATGGGCGGAATGGGAGGGAAAAAGCTCGTCGATCAGCCCCAGGCAGTCGTCTTCCGAGGCCAGGCGGCGTTCCCCGGCGGAATCGTTCCGCCAGCGATCAGCGCAGGAAAGAACGGGATCGCGGCCGGGCGGGGCGTTCTCTTTGCCGGAGGCGGCTTTGCGGCTGACAGGGGAATGGTTGTCCATGCTTAGTCGTCCTCCAGGCTGAGATAGGCGGCCAAAATGACCTTGAGGCCGAAGCCGGGAAAATTCACCCGATACTTGTCCGGCGGCAAGTGCTGCACGATTTTGCCCCGGCCGAAAATGCGGTGCCGGCAATGGCCGCATTGGGAGGGCGGCGCTGCCGGGGCCGTTCGACCGGAAAAGGCGGCTTCCGCGGCTTCCGGCCAGTGCTCCCGCCCATCGTCCTGTTCCCGGTCCGGAATACTGCCGGCGGTCGGTCGGGCCGGCGCCCGGGCCTCCCGGCCGGCGGGAGCGGCCCGGCCGAGTCCGTTCCGAATGTCGGACAGCGTTCCGACGGGGCGATGGTCTTTTCTGACCAGTCCGCCGGTGTAGCCTTCCTGCCATTCGTCGTACAAAGCCGGCAAAAGCTCGCGCACAAAGGGGCTGGGCACGGCCGGAATCCGGCCGCCGCCGCCCTTGTCGTACATGGTGGCCGGCACGTAAAGTTCCAGAAACTCTTTGGCCCTGGTGCAGGCCACGTACATGAGGCGGCGTTCCTCTTCGTAATCTTCGGGCCGGAGCATGGCATGGCGCGAGGGAAAGCGTTCCTCCACCAGATCCAGAATGATCACGGCCGACCACTCCAGGCCCTTGGCCGAGTGGATGGTGGAAAGAGTGACGGTATCGCGGGAATCTTCCTCCCTGGCCGGGTCTTCCAGGGACAAGTCAGCCACCAGCAGATCGAGATCCGTATAAAAGCCGGCAATCTGGACAAGTTGCTCCAGCCCCTGCAGGCGTTTGGGGTAGTCGTCGGGATACAGGATTTCCAGGCGCGGCCGGTAATGTTCCAGCACCCTGGCCAGCAGGGTGGCGGGCGGGGACTCCGCGCGGCGCTCGCGGTCCACAAAGGCCAGGTCCGCCATCAGATCTTCGTAGCGGGCGGCCGCTTTGGCCAGGGCTCCGGCATTCCCGGCCAGGGCCAACTGGTACAGCTTGTGGCAGGTTTTGGCGCCCACGCCCTTGCTCAGTTCGGCCATGCGGGCAAAGGCGATGTAGTCCAGGGGGTTGAGCACCAGGCGGACAAAACTCATCACGTCCTTGACGTGCGCGGCCTCGGTGTAGCGGATGCCGCCGTATTTGCGAAAGGCCAGGCCGGTTTTGTTCAGGGCCACTTCCAGGGCGTAGGAATGGAAGCCGGAACGGAACAGCACGGCAATTTCCCCGGCCGGATACAAGCGCAGCAGTTCAACGACGCGGGCCGTCACCAGGTCGGCCTGGCTGCGGTCGGACAGGGGCCGCACCACGGACGGCTTGAGGCTGCCTTCGCGCCGGGTGAAAAGGCGCTTGGCAAAGCCTTCGGCGGCGTGTTCCAGCACCGCGTTGGACAAATCCAGCAGGGGCTGAGTGGAGCGATAGTTTTCCTCCAGGCGGATTTGCCGGGCGCCGGGAAAGAGATCCGGAAAGCGCAGGATGTTGCGCACGTCCGCGCCGCGAAAGGCATAGATGGACTGGGCGTCGTCACCCACCACCATAATGTTGCCCGGCCCCTGGAGCCGAGCCGCTGTCGGATCTGTTGGGTTGGCGGCTTCGGCCCGGCCGGCCGGGACAGCCGGATCGAGGCCGGCCACCAGGGCGGCGATGCGCGCCTGCACCGGGTTGGTGTCCTGGTATTCGTCCACCATGATGTAGCGGTGGCGCTTGCGGCAGTAAGCGAGCACCTCGGGCTTGTCCGTCAGGGCCCGTTCCAGTTCAAAGAGCAGGTCGTCGTAATCGAGCAGGGATTTTTCCCGCTTGTACACGGCATAGGCCCGGCCGATGTCTTCCATGGCCCCGGCGTGAGGCAGAAGGTGCGAGGCCTCCCGGCGCACGACCGTTTCCAGGGGCAGTTCCTTGTTCCGGCTTTTGCTCAACAGGGCGTTGACGGTCTGGTTTTTGGGAAAGCTTCTGTCGCCTTTGCCCGCCTTGAGCTGCTCCCGGCAATGCTGCAAGGCGGCCAGGATGTCGTGGCTGTCCATGACCGTGACGCGCTCGCCGTAACCCTCGGGCGTGAACAGGCGCAGCACGGAATAGGCGTAGGCGTGGAACGTGCCGCCCTGCACGGAGGCCAGATCCGCGTCCGGTCCCGCTTTGGGGCCGCGTTTGCGCATGAGCTGGCGGGCGCGGTCCAGCATTTCCTGGGCCGCTTTGCGGGTAAAGGTGAGGAGCAGGATGGATGAGGCCGGCACCCCGGATTCCACCAGCCGGGCCAGACGGTAGACAATGGTGCGGGTTTTGCCGCTGCCCGCTCCGGCAATGACGAGCAAAGGGCCGTCCAGCGTGGTGGCGGCCTCAAACTGGGCTGGGTTCAGGTCGTTGCGGTAATCAATCATGCGCTGCCGGCTATTGAACGTGGCACGCGGGCGGCAGGGGGATCGGCGTCCCGCCTGGGGCATGCGAAAAGAGAGGGGCGTGCCGTTTCAGCGGCATAGTACAGCGGCCCCGCCGGCGGTGTCCAGTGGTTTGACGGGAACAGGCCCATCGGGTATATGATTCCCTTCAGGAGGGCCTATGGCGCGAAATGCCACGGAGCTTTTTGCTCAGTTCGTCTATAGTGTGGAATTGTCCTACGACAGCCTGATGGAGCGCGAAAGCGAACTCAAGACGTCGTTTACCGAGATTCTGGAGCAGCACGGCGGCGAGTTCATCCATTTTGAGGAAATGGGCGACACCATGCGCGCCCAGTGCGCTTTTGCCAGGTACGAGGAAGATCTCTTTCACGACATTTGCGATGATATTGCCCCGCAGATGGATTCCTTTGTGGAGGCTCGCTTTTTGTTCGTTGATAAAGATGTGAACTCGCTGCATATCTTTGTCATAAACAACGGCAAATGGAAGGAAAGCTGCCTGCGCCTGCCCGAGGCCGGCCCCTTGAGCCGGGCCTTGCTGGATAAGGACAGCTAGGAGCAAATTACTTGTGAAGCTGTCCAAGAGCCGTATTGCCTCCGGTCGCGGACACAGGCCCTGCGCGGCCAAAGGGGGCCGGGGGCACAGGCTCTGTGTGGCCCCCTTTGGAAACTCCATTTTTTGTTTGATGCCAATGTAATACCTTCATCGAGGCGGGTCTGCCCGCCTCTCTTGTTCCCGCCGCGACAAAGGCGGCCTTGATTTACTCGCCGACACATCGTACTGAGTAGTGTATTGGACCACGGTAATCCACCACAGGCGCCGCACCGCCCGGAAAGAACCGCATGCCGAATGCCGGAAGTAAACGCTATGACGCCTGGAAAGGACAGGCCGCGGGAGCCGTCGCCCTGGACCGCTCCCGGGATCTGTTGCGGGCTTTGCTTGCCGGCTGGCCCAGACGTTCCCGGTCCATGCTCGTGTTCAACGCCGGCAGCGGCGCGTTTCTTGAGACTTTGTGGGAAGCCGGTTTTGACGTCACCGCCCATGACAGCGATCCGGAGTACCTCGCTCTGGCGAGAAAGCGGCTGGGATCGCGGGCGGACTTTGTGTTGTCGGCCCCGGATCACCTGCCCTTTGACGACTGCTTTTTCGACTACGCCGTGGCCGTGGCCGCCCTGGAATTCTGGCCGGATCCCGAGGCGGTGCTCAGGGAAATCAGCCGGGTGGCCTGCGGCGGATTGATCGTGATTTTTCCCTCGGCTTGGTCGTTGTTCGGCCTGGAATGCCGGCTGCGGGGGCGGCATGCCCTGTGCGCGGCGGCCAGACCCCTGCTGCAAAGCCCCAGAAGCGTGGCTCGCCTGCTGCGTCGGGTTTACGGCGGCAAAAAAAAGGTCTGGTCTTCCATACTGCCCGGCCCCAGCCGGACATGGTCCGAACGCTCCTGGCTCAAGCCCGTGAACGGGCTGCGTCTGCCCCTGCCTTTGGGCGCTTTTACCGGAGTGCGCGTGGATTTCGGGCCGCTCTACGCCGGCACGCCCTTGCTGCTGCGCAGTTCGGATCCCGTGGCGTCGCTGAAATAGGCGCGGACGCCAGCGGCCGTTTTCGTGGCGGGATTCGCCACGGAAGGCTTTGCATTTGTCCGGCGGCAAAACGCTTGACAAGGCCGTAAAGCATGGCGTATCAATGTGTCCATGAACTTTCAGCGCAGCCCCCTCATCAATTTCCTCCAGTGGTGGCGGCCCTTGTAGACAGGGCCGTGGTGTGTGGCGCGCATAAAGGATCGGGAAACCCGATCTGAAAACAGCAGCAAAAACATGCAGTCGCGGCAGTGAATACTGGCCGCGATTTTTTTTTTGTCCGGTTTCGCTGCGTCGCTGTTCGAAACCATGCAAAGGAGCGTATCATGACTCTTTCAGATTCTTCCGCCCAGGCTCTTCACTCCTCGGCCGAACTTTCCGGCACGGCCCGTGATGCCGCTCCAACGAGGCTTACGCCCCTGACGGCGCCCGGCGGCGAGCCCGACGCGGGCGGATTTTTCGGTCCCCACGGCGGGCGCTTTGTGCCCTCTTCCCTTGTTCCAGCCATGGAGGAACTGGCGGCGGCGTACGAAAAATACCGCCACGATCCTGATTTTTTGGCGGAGTTCCGCTACTACCTCACCAACTACGCCGGCCGCGAAACGCCGCTTTTCCGAGCCGACAACCTGAGCCGCGCACTGGGCGGAGCCACGGTTTACCTGAAGCGCGAGGACCTCAATCATCTGGGCGCGCACAAGGTCAACAACACCCTGGGGCAGATTCTGCTGGCCAAACGCATGGGCAAAAAGCGGATTATCGCGGAAACCGGCGCCGGTCAGCACGGCGTGGCTTCAGCGGCCGCGGCCGCCCTTATGGGGCTTGGCTGCATCGTGTATATGGGCGAGGAGGACATCCGGCGTCAGGCGCCCAACGTCATGCGCATGCGCATGATGGGGGCTTCCGTGGTGTCCGTGACCGCCGGCCAACGCACGCTCAAGGAAGCCGTGGACGCGGCCCTGGACGCCTGGGTGGCTGATCCGCAGAGCTTTTACCTGCTGGGGTCCGCTGTGGGCCCGCACCCCTACCCGCTGATGGTCCGGGATTTTCAATCGGTGATCGGCAAGGAGACCCGCGCCCAGAGCCTTGAGGCCGAGGGACGCCTGCCGGACGCCTGCATTGCCTGCGTGGGGGGCGGCTCCAACGCCATCGGCATGTTCCATCCTTTTATCGGGGATGCGGGAGTGCGGCTGATCGGAGTGGAGCCGGGCGGGCGCGGCCCCAATCCGGGCGATCACGCCGCAACCCTCACCTTTGGCACGCCCGGCGTTCTGCACGGTTTTTCCTCCTACCTGCTTCAGGATGACAAAGGCGAGGCCGCTCCGGTCTATTCCATCTCGGCCGGGCTCGACTATCCCGGCGTGGGTCCCGAGCACGCCCTGCTCAAGGACGCGGGCCGGGCGGAATACGTTTCCGTCACCGACGAGGAAGCTGTGGACGCCTTTTTCTTCCTGAGCAAATGCGAGGGCATCATTCCGGCCCTGGAATCTTCCCATGCCCTGGCCCATGCCATGAAACTGGCCCCGACAATGGATCGCAAACAGTTTATCGTGGTCTGCCTTTCCGGCAGGGGGGACAAGGATATGGCCCAGCTCGCCCCCCTGGCTGAAGGCCGGTAGACCTCTGGCCCGCAACGAGAGCAACCCGGAAGGAAGACGCCCAAAGACGTTTTCTTTTCGGGTTGTTTTCGAGGGTTGGGCCGGCGGACATATTGCCCTTGACAGCTCATGCGGTTGGAGATAACAATTTTCGTCCGCATCAAGAGCCGGGCGGCGGTAACGCCGCCAACCCCGCCAGATCCGAGAGGAAGCAACGGTAACGGTTGTGCCGGGTGTCCGGCTCTTAAAAGGCGCGAAACCTCACGGTTTCGCGCCTTTTGCCTTTAGAGCATTTCACGAATGAAATGAGTGAATTGCTCTGCAAGGATTTGTCCTCAAATCCTTGCCGCGAAAGAGGCGTAGGCGGGCCTTGCCCGCCGTAAAGCGACTCTTTCAAGCGTTAATTGCTCTAATCTGGCTTCATCCTCCAAGGGGGATAAATTCCTCGATGTTCATGCTGTAGACGATGCCGCCGCCCGGCTCGCGCAGGGCGGGCATGGCGGCAACTGCCTCCAGGATGGCC
>JAVBOI010000129.1:0-10318 GCA_031550695.1 Desulfovibrio sp.
CCACAATATCAGCGATTTGTTGTCGTGAAATGCCAGCGGCATAGGCCTTGACCGCAATTGCGCGTATTTCAGAACTTGCTGTTTTCATGCTCAAAGTTTAAACAAATTTTAGACAATTTGAAAGTTGAAATGCTCTAGGGCCGCTGTCGCTGGCCGTCCATGTGCCGTACCCGGCCTCGTCCTGGTTTGCCATCATGCTCCTGGGCTATCTGTACCGGAAGTTTTCAAAACAGCCCGCGTCTCAGCAGATCACCCGGTTGCGGCCTTCCTGCTTGGCCCGGTAGAGCTTGGCGTCCGCGCGCCCGATATTGGCGTCAAGGCTTTCGCCATGGTCGTATTGATGGACGCCCAAGGATATGGTCAGCCCGAAGGAGACGTCGCCGCACACGAATGGTGAGTCCTCAACAACGGCTCGCAGCTTTTCCGCCAGAACGGCGGCCCCTTCCAGGGTCGTTTCCGGCAGCAGCAGAATGAACTCCTCTCCTCCCCACCGGGCGGCGGTATCCTGCAGGCGGATTGTCGAGCGCATGAGATCCGCCATATACCGCAGGGCCGCGTCCCCGCAGCCGTGCCCGTAAGCGTCGTTGATGTCCTTGAAAAGATCGATGTCGAGCAGGATGATGCTCACAGGGAACTTCTCGCGTATGGAGCGGACGGTTTCGTACGTGAGCCGTTCAAGAAACGCCCGCCTGTTATACAGGCCTGTCAGTTGATCCGTTTTCGCCGACTCGGCCAGTTCCCGCATCAGCAGGGAAATCCGCTGCTGCGTCCGCCAGCGGGAGAATTCTCCCAGTATCGCGGCGCAGCCGCAAAAAATACAGGCAAGAAAGATGCGCTGCCGCAGTATCTGGCTATAACCGGCTGCCAGCAACGGATCGCCGGGAGTGAAAAAAATCAGGGCAAGGCCGGCCAGCAGAGCCAGCAGCAGCGCAAGGGCGGTTCTGAACGAACAGGCGAAAAAGTACATGAAGGGCAGCACAAAGGTGAAAACATACCCTATGCCAAAAACCCCGCCCGTGGACGTACGTACGAGAAAGTACGCCGAGAGCCCGCCAAGAAGCAGCACATTCGGCCAAAAGGGGCGGCCGGTGCGAGCCACGATACCAAAGCACAACAACGAACTGCCCAGCATCGCGAGGGCTATGGGGAAAAAACCATACACCCGCAAACGCAAAAGCTCTTCAAGCGTCACCAAAGCGAGAAGGCCCACCAGTATGTAGACCAGATTCGCCTTGTTGATCGCGTTTTCTTCTTCCAGCCCCATGCCGGGCTTGACCCCGGCCCCCAGCACCCTGTCCAGCAGACGGATCACGCCGGCAGGAAACCCTCTTTTCATATTCCCCCCTGATGCGGCAAACGAACTCCAGCCGCGCCGGACCAAAAGCCCCGCCGGGCGGCGACGAGAGTTTGCTGTTATGATGGAGTCTATCACGGAAGAAAAAATTCTGAAAGCGCAAAACGCTATTATATAACGTTACTTTTGACAGCGCGCTGAACCGTCGGTACGGCCGCTGGAGCGGCTGGCGGTAAAAAAGGCGGCGGACCGCTTATGGACGGTCCGCCGCCTTTTTTCGGCGTGTATATTATTGTGAGACAAGAGCGCAGAAGCTAAGGGCACGAAAAATACGCAGGCGCGCTATCCGGCCTTTCCCTCTGCCGCGTTTTTATCAGGCGGCTTTGCCGGCCTGATTCTCAAGGGCGTTCTTTTCCTGCACCAGTTCGCCTATCTGGGCCTGAATGGCCGAAATCATGGCCGATTTGGTGTCTTCCGGCAGGTTGCTGTTCTGGGTTTCCACGATTTTCTGCTGGAGTTGCTTGATGTTGGCTTCGATCTCGCTGACGCTGGAGCCACTACCGATGCCGGAAGAAGAGCCCCGCCCGGCACCCGCAACGGCGCCATCCTCTTCGTTTTCATCGGCGTTTCCGCTCTGGAGTGCAGCCCTGCCGGAGCCCTGTCCATTCAGGGATTCCTGGGATTCGTCTTCAGCCGCGGCCTGTTCCTTTCCCGCCAACTGGGCCAGAGCCAGGGCCGCTTCGGAAAGGCTCACCGTGTCTTCACGCCAGGAGTGCACGCCGTTCCGGGCGTCGTCATTGTCGTTCTTCTTTTTCTGGCCGTATACGGCTTCCAGGGCAGAGGAGGTGGATGTTCCGAGCAAATTGGCGATATTCATGGGGCATCTCCAGGGGAAAAATTTTCCATTGCACTCTTTTACTTAGTGGGAGAAGCAAAAAACGCGCCAAAGGCAAATTATTCCGGCTCGCATTTGCGCAAAAAAGTGCTCCGGCCGCGCGATGACGCGGCCGGAGCGCAAAGCAGCAATGTATTCTCAAAGGGGGGCCAAAGGGGGCGGAGGCAATAATGCCTTCAGCGCTTCCCTAGAGCATTTCAATTTTGAAATTATTCACTTGAATCTGCTTAGAAAAATGGGGTTTCCAAAGGGGTTGAACCCCTTTGGGCGCCGGAGGCAATACTACTCTTGGACAATTTCAAAATTGATTTGCTCTAGCCCCAGGGCAGCAGCGGCTTCAGGTGGCGCACCAAGTCGTAGCGCAGTTCTTCTTCCTGCAGGGCGAAGTAGATGTTGGCCGTGAGATATTCGGCCCAGTCGCCCACGTCAAAGCGCATGCCGCGGATTTTCACGGCCAGCAGGCCCCTGGCGTTGGCTTGGCCCTGCAGGGCGTCGGTAAGCTGGATTTCGCCGCCGTGGCCGGGTTCCACCTTTTCCAGATGCCCGAAGATATCGGGGGTCAGCACATAGCGGCCGACAATGGCCAGGCGCGAAGGGGCTTCGTTGACCTTGGGCTTTTCCACCAGCTTGTCCACCCGGTAAATGCCAGGGGAGACTTCTTCGCCCGAGATGATGCCGTAACGGTTAACCCGTTCCTGCGGCACTTCCATGACCCCGATCACGGGCAGGCGTTCGCTTCTGGCCACTTCCGCCAGTTGCTGGACGCCGGGGTTCATGCCGAACAACAAATCGTCGCCCACCATGACGGCAAAGCCGTCGTCAGCCCCCACCACATCCTTGGCGCAGAGCACGGCATGGCCGAGGCCCAGTTGCTTTTTCTGGCGGATGGATATGCAGTTGGCCATTTCCGCCACCTGCCGGATCAGGGCCAGTTGTTCGAGCTTGCCCGCGCGTTCGAGCACGCCTTCAAGCTGCAGGTTGTAGTCAAAGTGATCTTCAATGACATTTTTGTCCCGGTTGGTGATAAAGACCACGTCGTTTATGCCGGAGCGGATGGCTTCTTCCACAACATACTGCACGGCCGGTTTGTTATAGACGGGCAGCATTTCCTTAGGAATATTCTTGGTAGCGGGCAGTGAGCGGGTACCCCAACCGGCGACGGGGATAATGACCTTGCGAATATTCATTAAGGCCTCCTTTGGGGGAGGTTAGACCGTTGCACAAAAAGCCGCTTCGACTTTCTTCCACAGACGCGGGAGCAATTTCGCGAATTATCAGTTCAGAGCTTTTTTGATCGTTTTCGCAATCACGCCGGCCAGACGTTCCACCTGCGTGTCGTCTTCACCTTCCACCATTACCCGGGCAAGGGATTCCGTGCCCGAGTAGCGGAGCAGCACCCTGCCCCGGCCTTGGAGCTCATTTTCCGCGGCCTCTTGGGCGGCCAGGATTTCCGGAACCTCTTCAAACGGACGTTTGTTTTTTACTGATACATTTATAAGGGTTTGCGGAAAAAGACGCAACAGTTTGGCCAGTTCGGAGATGGGTTTATTTTTTTCCCGCATGATGCGCAAAAGTTGCAGGCCGGCCAGAAGGCCGTCGCCGGTGGTACCGTAGTCCATGAAAATAAGGTGTCCGGACTGCTCGCCGCCCAGCGCGGCCCCATGTTCGCGCATGGCCTCGGCCACGTAGCGGTCGCCCACCTGGGTGCGCAGCAGTCGTCCGCCATGCTCCTGCATGAACACTTCCAGGGCCATGTTGCTCATGACCGTGCTCACCAGCAGTTTTCCCGGCAGGCCGCCTTTTTCCAGCCGATCAAGGGCGCAGATGGCCATGATCTGGTCCCCGTCCAGGGTGTCGCCCCGCTCGTCGACCACAATCAGCCGGTCGGCGTCGCCGTCAAGGGCAAGGCCTATGTCAGCGCGGGTTTCCCGCACTTTCTCGGCCACGGCGTCCGGAAAAAGCGAACCGCACTGGTAGTTGATGTTCAACCCGGTGGGCTCGGCGTTCATGACCACCACATCGGCCCCCAGTTCCTTGAGGGCCATGGGCGCGACCTTGTAATTGGCGCCGTTGGCGCAGTCCAGAACCACGCGCAGGCCGTCCAGGGTGAGGCGCGAGGGAAAGCTGTTTTTGATGGCGACGATATAGCGGCCCGGCGCGTCGTCGATTTTGAAGGCCCGCCCGACTTTATCCGGCGCGGGGTATTCCCATTCCCAGGCCGGATCGAGCACCATGTCGGTAATGATGTCTTCCACCCGGTCCTGGAGCTTAAAGCCCTGGGAGTCGAAGAACTTGATCCCGTTGTCCTGCGAGGGGTTGTGCGAGGCGGAAATGACTATGCCGAAATCCGCCCGCATGTTGGCGGTCAGAAAGGCGATGGCCGGCGTGGGCAGGGGCCCGACCAGAAACACGTCCATGCCCGCGGCGCAGAGCCCGGCCGTCAGGGCGTTTTCATATATGTAGCCGGAAAGGCGCGTGTCCTTGCCTATGACCACCCGGTGGCGGCGGTTGCCGGTGCGAAAATACATGCCCGCGGCCAATCCCAGGCGCAGGGCCATATCCGGCAGCATGGGGTATTCGTTCACCCGGCCGCGCATGCCGTCCGTTCCAAAAAGTCGCTTGTTCATAGTCTGGCGTCCACTGGCTGTAGGGCTGATGCTAAAGGCATTCCGGAGCGCCGGCCTCCCGGAACGCGAACCGCTGCTATTTTTTGGCCGGCTTTGCCCTGGAAGGCTGAGCTTTGGCTGGCTTTGCCTTGGAAGGCTGAGCTTTGGCTGGCTGAGCCTTGGGCGGCCGGGGTTTTGCCGGGTCGGGCTGAGCCCGCGGCCGGGCGGACGATTTTTGCTCCACGGTGACGGAAACATTCACCGGCTCCACCTTCATCAGTTCGATTCCTTCGGGCAAAGCCACCTGGACCGGCAGAGAATAGCTGCCGGGATCGTGGCGTTCAAGCTGGACATAGGCTTTGATGCCGTCGTTGGCGGAAGTTTTGCCGACAAGCGATTCCGGCACCGTCAGGGACAGGGTGGCCCTGTTCGGCCGCACGGCCGCGCCGAACTGCTCCGGCACGTACACGTTCACCGGCCGCGTTACCTGCACCAGCTTGCGCCTGATGCCCACATGCAGCGTAACCTTGGCTTCGTGCGGAGTGGCATCCACCCCATCGGGCAAGGGGATAAGCCGGCTGCTTTCGGTCGCTCCGGGCACGAGCGGCTCGTCCACCTTCACCGGGATGACCAACTGGCTGATGCCCGCCACCTGGCTGGAGGCCCCGCTGATCTTGGCCTCGGCCGGCTCCACGCGCGCCTCGAGCGTATAATCGCCCGGCGGGTCGCCCTGAATCGAGGCCAGCAGAGGCACGGTTTTGCTTTCCAGGATATCCACGTCAAGGTAAATGCGCGAGGGGGTGACGTCTATCACCTCCATCCCGCCGGGCAGCATAATCTGGTTGTTGCTGATGGGCAGGATGTTATCCCCTTTTTTCACGGCGGACAAATCCACAAAGCAGGCGAAATCCCGGCCGGAAACCGAATGGAGCATGCCCACAGAGGCGCGCACGCGCACGGAAACCTTGCTTACCGTGCCGCTGCGGATGATCAGGCCTTGCGGCAGGCCCCGGTAGTCCGTGCGAACCTCGATCTGCGATTCCACTTTCTCGCTGCCGGTCACCACATACCAGATGCCGACCGCCAGCAAAAAGGCGATGAGCAATTCCCGCCAGCGCAGCTTCATAACCGCTTCTCCAGCGCCGAGGTCAGAACCTTGGGCAGTTTGGCCGCGTCCAGGGCGCTGGTGAGTCGCCCGTCCAGGGCCAGGGAGACCACGCCTCGCTCTTCGGAAACCACGATCACCACGGCGTCGGTTTCCTCGGTAATGCCGAGGGCGGCGCGGTGGCGCGTGCCGTAGTCGCGCTTGGTCGCGGCCGAGGACAGGGGAAGAATGCAGCCGCCGGCCACGATTCTGCCGCCGGAAATAAGGGCCGCGCCGTCATGCAGGGGGTTGTTGGGCCAGAAAAGGCTGATCAGCAGCTCCCTGGAAAGCAGGGCGTCAAGCCGCACGCCCCGGTCCGTCACGTCGCCGAGCGGC
Source organism: Desulfovibrio sp. (assembly GCA_031550695.1). Classification (GTDB taxonomy): domain Bacteria; phylum Desulfobacterota; class Desulfovibrionia; order Desulfovibrionales; family Desulfovibrionaceae; genus Frigididesulfovibrio. The sequence continues at coordinate 6,276 of JAVBOI010000129.1, forward strand.
ACGTTGCGCTCCAGAACCACCAGGGCGCCGATTTTCCGGGCCGCCATGGTCAGGGCCGCGTCGCAGACAAGTTTGACCGTGGGGTCTTCCTCCCTTTTTTTTCGAAAGAACGAGGGCAGAAACTGCTTGGCCCCTATGGAAGAAAGCCCCTGGCGGATGTCGCGCTGAAAAACGATCACCACCAGCAGGAACAGGGAACTGAGAATATTCTCCAGAATCCAGTTCAGGCTGGTCAGACCCACGGCCCGGGTGACGAAATAGGCGGCGATGAGTATGACCAGGCCATAAATGGCTGTAACCGCCCGCGTCTGCTTCACAATCACGATGACATTGTAAAACAGCACGGTGATCAGGCCGATATCAATGGCGTCGCGCCAGCCGAAGCTGAGGTTTTCGAAAAAGGAACTGTCCATGGCTGCCTTGCGCGTCGGGAGCCGATGGGGCTCCCGGTGAACGGTTACACGCGGAAGGAAAGGCGCTCTTCCGATCTCCTTTTGTATGCCAGAGCTTCCCACTGTTCAAGATGTTCTTTGCGACCGGAGCTATTTCTCAACGGCAGCCCGCTGTAAAGCTGTCTTTTCCCGGCCGCAAGCACGTTTACAGCAGCTTGCCGCTCAAAAACAGGGCCGCGATCGTGAAGTAGATGATCAATCCGGTAACGTCAACCAGCGTGGCCACAAAAGGCGCCGAAGCGGTGGCCGGGTCCAGGCCCACGCGTTTCAGCAAAAAAGGGATCATGGAGCCGGACAGGGTTCCCCACAGGACGATGAACACCAGGGATACGGACACGCTCAAGCCCACCCAGAGCCAATATTCGCCGTAATCGTAAAAGCCCAGGTGCTGCCAGACGAAGATGCGCATAAAGCCGATGGCCCCCAGCAGCGTTCCCAGCAGCAGGCCGGAGCAAACTTCCTTACGCATCACGTACCACCAGTTCCTCACTTTCAACTCGCCCAGGGCAAGGGAGCGGATGATAAGACTGGCCGCCTGCGATCCGGAGTTGCCGCCGCTTGAGATAATCAGGGGAACGAACAGGGCCAGAACCACGGCCTTGGCTATTTCGTCGTCAAAGTGGCCCATGGCCGAGGCGGTCAACATTTCGCTCAGGAACAGAATAACCAGCCAGCCGGCGCGTTTTCGCACCATTTCGAGCAGCGGCGTCCTGGTATACGACAAATCCAGGCCCTCGGTGCCGCCGAATTTCTGGAAATCCTCGGTATGCTCCTCTTCGGCCACGTCCATCACGTCGTCAACCGTGACTATGCCCACCAGGGTGCCGTCCGTGTCGGTCACCGGCAGGGCCACCCGGTCGTGATCCTGGAACAGTTTGACGGCGACTTCCTGATCATCATACGCGCCAAGCGAAACCACGCGGTTGTCGCACAGTTCGGCAATGCTCTGCTCCGGCGAGGCCAGGATGATTTCCTTGATCCGTATGTCGTCAAGCAGCTTCCACTGATTGTCGACAACGTAGATGACATTGAGCGTCTCGGAATCGCGCCCGAATTTGCGGATATGCTCCAGGGCCTGCTGCACCGTGAACGACGGGCGAACAGCCACATATTCGGGCGTCATCAGACGCCCGATGCTGTCCTTGGGATAGCCCAGCAGTTGGGTGGCTATTTCCCGTTCGTCGGCCGAGAGCATCTGGACCAGGCGTTGGCTCACCTCGCCGGGCAGTTCTTCAAAAAAGGCGGTCCGGTCGTCGGGGTCAAGGTCGTTGAGCAGGCTGGTCATCTGGCCGACATTGGCGGCCAGTTCCCTGGCAATGGATTTCTGCTCGCTCAGGGGAAGGTGCGCGAACGTCTCCTTTGCCGCCAGGCGCGACAGCAAACGAAAGACCACAATCTGATCCGGCTTTGGCAGCTCTTCAATTATTCGCGCGGCATAAACAGGTTCAAGGCTATTGAGTTCCTGTTTGACGAGCTTCCAGCTTCTCGTCTTGATGAGTTCCTGGAGCAGGGTGACTATTTCGCTCATCAGGCAACCTCCTTTGCAAACCTGTTTTTTGTTGTCAGGGCAATTAGAGCAATTAACGCTTGAAAGAGTCGCTTAACGGCGGGCAAGGCCCGCCTACGCCTCTTTCGCGGCAAGGATTTGAGGACAAATCCTTGCAGAGCAATTCACTCATTTCATTCGTGAAATGTTCTACCCTTGAGATTATTCACCTGAGCCCAACCCCAAAAATGGGGTTTCCAAAGGGGTTCAACCCCTTTGGCCGCCGGAGGCAATTATTCTCTTGGGCAACTTCAAACGTAACCCACTCCAATAAAAAAAGGAAACTTCGCGGCAAAGTTTCCTTTTTTCTCCCGGATATGCCGCGGAGTTCACCGCGTCACAGACGCGCCTTGATATCGGCCAGGACTTTTTCCGCCGCGGCCGACGGCGGCAGGGGCAATTCCGCCCCCGCGGCGGCCGCGTGACCGCCGCCGCCATACAGGGCGGCAATCGCGTTCACGTCGAAGTCCCCCATGGAGCGCAGGCTGATCTTGCAAAAAGACGGGCGGTCCTCCCGGATAAACAGGCCCACGCGCACCCCGCGCAGACGGCGCAGCCAGGCGGCAAAACCGTCCAGGTCGGCCTTGGTCAGGCCGAGTTCGTCCAGATAGTTTTTGGGCACTATGCTATACGCCACGGCCCCGTCCGCATGCAGGCGCACCTCGCTTAAAAGCCGGCCCCAGAGGCGCATTTTGGCGATATTCCAGGTGTTCTCATATTTGCTGGTAAAATCCGCGATATCAAGCCCCCCGGTCACAAGGCGCGCGGCCATGGCCAGGCAGTCGGGCCCGGTGTTGGCAAAGGAAAAATTGCCCGTATCCGCCACCAGGGCCAGGTAAACGGCCTCGCCAAGTTCGCCGCTCAGAGGAATGCCCATGTGCTCGGCCAAAAGTCCCACCAACTCGCCCGTGGCGGAGCGGGAAGGCTCCACCCAGTTCAGATGCCCGTAGCCGATATTGCTGACATGGTGGTCGATGTTGGCGACAACAAGATTTTTCCAATCCGGGCCGGGCAGCTCTTTTTTCGCCAGCACGGCCGCCAGATCCGGCTCGGCGCGGTTGATCTCCCCGCAGTCGGCCAGCAGAAGCAGATCCGGCGTCCAGCCGCCGAGTTCCTTCAGGCTCTTCACCGCCGGCACGGGCAGGGGCAGCCAGGAAAGAAAATCGGGCAGCCCGGTTCCCAGCAGAATGCGCGCTTCAGCCCCGCAGTGCAGGGCAATGTGGGCCAGGGCCACGGCCGAGCCTATGGCATCGCCGTCAGGATTGACGTGCGTGGCCACAAGCACCCGCTCCGCCTTGGTGATGGCATCCGCCAATTTTTCCTGAATCGTCCGCATAAAGATGCCCGCCAATAAAGGTAAAAAGTCAATGGTTCAGTGCAGATCTTCACCCTGAATGGATATCTCGCTGTACACCATCTCTTCGGGACAAACCGCTTCCAGCATGGAAAGGCATTTTGTCAGGCGGCTTTCCAGATGGCGCTTGTCGTTGCTTACGGAGACAATGGCCAGGCACAGCCGGCCCATGTCGTTCTCGCTGTCCACCTCGGCTATGCTCACGTTGAACTTGGCGCGCGTCTTCTGCTTAACGCTGTTGGCCACGCGCCGCTTGTCCTTGAGGGACTCGTTGCCATGCAGGCGGAACTCCACGCCAAGAATGCCGATAAACATAGGGACTGGTGATGGTTGTTGGTTGTAAGAGCTGGGGGAAGAGGAAGGAAACTTTTGAGAAAGCCCGCTCGACCTGAGCGAAGCGAAGGCGGGCTACTACAAAAAAAGTTCCTCTTCCCCCGGCCCCCCATCTCCTTCCTTCAAAACTTTTTAGTTTGGTTAAAGGAAGGGAGCGGGGACATGAGGGGTTTTCCTCGGACGGGGCTCTCGGGAGAAGGCGGATTCAACAATGACTCCACCGTTTTAGCCAAGCATATTTTGGAAAAGAACAGTGTAACCGGAGTGCATCATACCAAAACTAAAAAGTTTTGAAAGATGGGATGGGGGGTCCGGGGGGAAGGGAAGAAAACTTTTAAAAAAGTTTTCTTCCCTTCCC
>JAVBOI010000091.1:0-4489 GCA_031550695.1 Desulfovibrio sp.
ACCCCACAATATCAGCGATTTGTTGTCGTGAAATGCCAGCGGCATAGGCCTTGACCGCAATTGCGCGTATTTCAGAACTTGCTGTTTTCATGCTCAAAGTTTAAACAAATTTTAGACAATTTGAAAGTTGAAATGCTCTAAAAGGCTGTATTTGTTTGAGGCCGAGCTTCTGGAAAAATTCAAACTACAAAGACTCTTTTCTCAGATGCGCAAAAGGGAAGCCCTTTTGCTAAAGGCACGCTGCGCTGCTCGCTCGCGGGCGCCGCTGACGCGTCGCCAGAGCAAATAAACTTTTTCAAAGTTAATTGCATCTGAGATGCTCGGCGTCGCAACGATAACGCTTTCATTGACGCCTGGGCGGCAAAGTTTTATCACTCGGGGTTAGCAACGTTTTTTCCGGAGTATTGTATGAGCACGCGCAACACCGCCCGCCAGACCGCCATTTCCCAGGTCGGCCGCACCCGCCCCCTAGACAGGAATATCGACTACACCAAAGAACCGCTTCAGGATATTTTCGGCTCCCTGGTCTTTGACGAGCACGCCATGCGCGAACGCCTGCCCAAGGACGTTTTCAAGCGCCTGTCCGCCACCATCCGCCAGGGCCTGCCCCTTGAGCCGCATGTGGCCGATATCGTGGCCAACTCCATGAAAGACTGGGCGGTGGAAAAAGGCGCCACCCACTACACGCACTGGTTCCAGCCCATGACCGGGGCCACGGCGGAAAAGCATGACGCCTTTCTCATGCCCGCGGCCGAAGGCACGGTCATAAACGAATTTTCCGGAAAAATGCTGATCAAGGGCGAGTCAGACGCCTCTTCCTTTCCTTCCGGCGGCATCCGCTCCACCTTTGAAGCCAGGGGCTACACTGCCTGGGATCCGCGCTCGCCGGTGTTCATCAAAGAGAGCCTGAACGGAAAAACGCTCTGCATTCCCACCGCCTTCTGCTCCTACACGGGCGAGTGCCTGGACCGCAAAACGCCGCTTTTGCGCTCCACCCAGGCTCTGTCCACCCACGCCCTGCGCGTGCTGCGCCTGTTCGGCAACAGCACGGCCAAGTATGTGAACACAAGTATCGGCATTGAGCAGGAATATTTTTTGGTCGATCGCCAGTTCTTTTTGCAGCGTCCGGACCTGGTGAACACCGGCCGCACCTTGTACGGCGCCCGGTCCCCCAAAGGGCAGGAAATGGGCGGCCATTACTACGGCAGCATTCGCGGCCGTGTGCTCGCCTTTATGATGGATCTGGAAAAGCGCCTGTACCGCCTGGGCATTCCCCTGAAGACCCGGCACAACGAGGCCGCCCCGGCCCAGTTCGAAGTGGCGCCGCTTTACGAGGAAGCCAACATCGCCACCGACCACAACATGCTGATCATGGAAACCCTGCGCGGCGTGGCCAGGGACCACGGCTTCAGCTGCCTGCTGCACGAAAAGCCCTTCAAGGGCGTGAACGGCAGCGGCAAGCACAACAACTGGTCGCTGACCGATTCCGACGGCAACAACCTGCTCGATCCGGGCGACACCCCCCACGAGAACGCCCAGTTCCTGGTCTTTCTCTGCGCCACCATGCGGGCCGTGCACAAGTACGCCTCGCTGCTGCGCGTGGGCACGGCCACGGCCGGCAACGACCACCGCCTGGGCGCGCACGAGGCCCCGCCGGCCATCCTGTCCATGTTTTTGGGCAACGAGTTGATGGAAGTGGTGGAAGGCGTGCGCACCGGCACCATGAGTAAAGAACACAAGCGCGAGTTCATGCGCATTGGCGTCACCGCCCTGCCGCCCCTGCCGCGCGACGCCACGGACCGGAACCGCACTTCGCCCGTGGCCTTTACCGGCAACAAGTTCGAGTTCCGGGCAGTGGGTTCGTCCCAGAGCCCGGCCCCGACCATTTTTCTGATTAACGCGGCCGTTACCGAGGCCCTGGATACCTACGCCACCATCCTTGAGGCCGAAGTGGCCAAGGGAACGCCCTTTCTTGACGCCGTGGCTCAGCTTCTGCGCGACGAATTCACCGCTCATTCCCCGGTGCTGTTCGGCGGCGACAGCTACAGCGCCGCCTGGCCCAAAGAGGCGGAACGGCGCGGCCTGCCCAACCTCAAGGACAGCGTGTCCGCGCTGGAACACTTTGCCGACGAGGAAAACGTGGCTCTGCTGGCCCGCTACAGCGTGCTTTCCCCGCGCGAGGTGGTGGCCCGTCAGGATATCCTGCTGGAGGAATACTCCACTTTCCTGGTCATAGAAGCCCAGGTGGCCCTGGAAATGGGCCGGACCATGATCCTGCCGGCGGCCCTCGACTGGCAGAAAAATCTGGCCGACACCATAGTCTCCCTGGAAAAAGCGGGCCTGGAACCGGCCACGGAAACGCACCGCAACCTGCTGCAGCGCGTTAACCGGCACGTGCGCGATCTGATGATCGCCCTTGAGCGTCTGGACGAGGAACTGCCCCGTTGCATGGACATCAAGGGTTCGGCCCTGAAAAAGGCCCAGTTCTGCCGGGATCTGCTGGTACCGGTCATGGCGGCCTGCCGGGCCGAAGGCGATGCCCTGGAAGCGCTCGTGGACGACAGGCTCTGGCTGTTGCCCAAATATCGAGAGTTGCTCTGGATTTATTAGGAAAGCGCTGAGTTTCTTCGTTTGGCAAGGCGCTCGCTTTTTTTCAAGAGGGGCTGGACTCTTCCGTCCTGCCCCTCTTGAAAGAAGGCGAAGCAACGCCGCCAAACGGAAAAAATCAGCGTTTCCTCAGCTTATGGCTTCGGTGAGGCCGATGGGCCGGAATGATTCTCGCGGCATCAGCAGGACGTTGTCGATGATCGTCAGCAGGGCCTCCCTGTCCTTGGGCAGGGTTTTGTCAAAGGTGACAAAGTTGCTCCAGTGCTCGCTGAGCACCTGCATGGAGCCGGTGATGCCCGCGATCATGAGCCGCAGTTCGTTTAGCACGTCGTGGGGCTCCATCAAGACAAAGCGCCCCTGGCGGTAGTCCTCGCCCATGGGGGAGTTGGCGGTGGGTACAAAGGTCCGGATGCGGACGCAAACAGGATTGATGGCGTTCAGCAGATCGGCGGTTTCAAGGGCGTGGCGCCGGGAAAGCTCGGGACCGCCGATGCCGAGCATAAGGGACACGTCGTTTTCGATACCGGCCAGATCCAGCTTCTGGCTGGCCCGCAGCAGATCCGAACGGGTACAGCCCTTGTGGATGCGGGCCAGCACGGCGTCGGAACCGGACTCGAGCCCCACGAACACGCGGCGCAGGCCCGCCTGGGCGAGAAAGGCGAGATCCTCCGTGGTTTTGCTCATGATGGAGCGCGCGGAGGCATAGCAGGCGATGCGCGAAAGGGCGGGAAAGCATTGCCGGGCGTGTTCCATGATCCGCAGCAGGTGCGGGGCCGGCAGGGCCACGGGGTCACCCCCTTCCAGGTACAGGCTGGTGATGAGCGGCAGAAACCGCCCCATTTCCCGGGCATCGGCCTCCATGCCGCGCAGGACTTCCTCAAGGGGAAGCACCTGCAGGGGCACGTCCTTGAACATGCCGCAAAAGGCGCAGGCGTTATACGAGCACCCGCGCATGACCCGGATGATGAAGCTGTCCGCTTCCGACGGCGGGCGGAAATATCTGTCTTCCTGCTCCATACGGCCTACTTTTTTCGTTTGCCTGTGGTTTTTTTCTCAGCCGGTTCCTCTGCGGTCCCCTTTGTCCATTCCCGAAGAATTTCAATCATTTTGATGGCTTGTTCCCGGCCGGAAATATTGAATTTCGACTGGGCCCGGTATTCCCCTTTTATCTTCCTGTAGCGGCGGATGGTGTATTTGTCCTCGCTGTAGGCTTCCTTGGCCGGTTCCCACTGCTGGTAGCGAAACATCAGGGTCGCCCAGCTGCCTTTGGTCAGAACCGCCTTGTCCAGTTCCTTGATGACCTCGATGCCTTCTTCTTCATAGGCGATACTGAGTTCTTCAACGCTTTCGAACATGAGTGCTCCTTAGGGAAAATTGCGCGGACAGAACTGCCCGTGATGAGCCGGAACCGTGCTTCCGGCCAAAAGTTCACACGCACCATACAGGAAACATCGGGAATTTGGAACCGGAATGAAGACGCGCAATCGCGTGCCGCGCCCGGAGAGAAAAGGGCTTCTCTTCGGGCGCGGCGGGGTTGGGATGCGCCCAGCGCTTGTAATGTTGTGATCTTAGAGCAAGTAACGCTTGAAAGAGTCGCGAAACTTCGGGCAAGGCACAGAGCCTGTGTCCGCGACCCGCCTACGCCTCTTTCGCGGCAAGGATTTGAGGACAAATCCTTGCAGAGCAATTCACTCATTTCATTCGTGAAATGCTCTAGAGCAAATCAATTTTGAAATTGTCCAAGAGTAGTATTGCCTCCGGCGGCCAAAGGGGTTGAACCCCTTTGGAAACCCCATTTTTTTGGCAGGCTCAGGTGAACAATTTCAAAGTTGAAATGCTCTAGCGTTCGCGGTTTCCTTCCCGTTCCAGAATGTCCGGGGTG
>JAVBOI010000030.1:0-66752 GCA_031550695.1 Desulfovibrio sp.
GGATTTTGCCACCAAGTGGCTTTGGAGCTACAACAATGAGCGCCCCAATATGGGTATCGGCGGGATCACCCCTGCCATGAAATTGAAGCAAGCGGCATAGGCTCTACTTTGAAGAGCTACTAAAAATGGGATGATTACCCCATACTTGACGGAAGGTAGGCGCTCTTGAAGTGCTTCTTATCTGCCTTACTTCATCATCATGACTGGCGATGACATTTTCAAAACCAGTCTCAATATTCCTCTTTTTCAATATATTCTCAGTAGTTCCATCATCCCATTCCTTACCTTCACTCCCATTTATTCCCCTATGGGCAGACGAACAATGATATTGACTCGATGAATTCGATTGTATCTGCTTATTATATCTATCAAATTCCTGAGAGTATTTCAGAGAATATGCATAGCTGAGTTGCTTAGCTTCGAATGGTTCCTTGGTATTCAATGAGAAGCAGATTTCTTTCCTGTTCTCATAGTGGGCTGATATCTGCCGGGGTATCCGTTGACGATAATAATATACCCCTCCTGAACGGCGGGTCAGGTGTATGGCGAGGGACATAATCAAAATCCTCATGTGTAACACCTGAGTGTCAGACATGAGGATTTTGAGAATTTTATCTAAGTAGATAAAATAATTAGATAAATGGTGTCCCCGGCAGGAATCGAACCTGCGGCCTACAGCTTAGGAGTAGGTCGGCGCTAGTTCCCAACCGTTCCTTGCTGTGTGTATTATGTTGCGCGAGTTGAATTTTGTTGGTAGCCCTATTCCCTATCGTTCCCGACAAAACTGGTAAGGTGGGCAACCTATGGGCAACCAAACTACAGATGGAAAAGCTGTGGGCCAGCATGATGGCAACACGGCTATGGGTGCTGAAGGCGAAGAGAAACCCGACAGCGGCCGCGTGTGGCGTACCATACCCGGTAAGGCGGGTGTCGTCTACCGGGAGCATCCCACCAGAAAGCACCATAGAAAGCCGGACCGCTTTCTGGCGATACGCTATCGCAACGGCCAGGGCAAACGCTCCATAGAGACCTTGGGCTGGGCGTCGGCCGGGTGGAAGGTGGAGAAAGCCGCTTCCTACCTTCACGAGATCAAGGAAAATATCCGCACTGGCCAGCGTCCGCAAAGCCTGAAGGAAAAGCGGGCCATGGAGGCGGCTGCCAGGGTCGAGGAAGCGCGGCTCGCCAGCCGGGCTAAGCTTCAGGAAATCACCTTTCGGGAACTGGCCGCGCTCTATGAGGAATGGGCGGAAAAAAACCGCGTGAGCGGGCCGCACGTCAAGCAGCTTCTGAAAATGCACATTCTGCCCGAGCTGGGAGACCGGACCGCGAGTTCGATTTCTCCGGGCGACATCCAAGCGCTGCGCGAAAAGCTGGAACAGAAACGGCCGGAGAGCGGGCGCGGCAAGAACGACGAAAACGCGCGCCTTTCGGCGGGCACGGTGATGCACGTTCTGAAAACCGTGCGCGAGGTCTTCAACTTCGCCCTGGAGACGCCGGCGCCCGGAGAGCCCTCCGTGATGCTGTTCAGCGGCCAGAATCCAGCCAGGATGAGCAGACGCGGGCGCGGGGTGAGGCCGCCGCAAAAGGACAGCCGCCGCCTGCGCATTCTGAACGATGAGGAAATAGGCAAGCTGCTCGCTTACAAAGGCGTGCGCGAGGACGAGTTCGCGGAACTGCACGACATGATCCTGCTTTCGCTGGACACCGGGCCGCGCGCCGGGGAGCTGTGCCACCTGCTGCGTGAATCCGTGGACGCCAAGAACGGGACTGTGCGCATTCTCAAAGGTTCGGACGCGGACAGATCCACCAAGGGCGGGCTGGCTCGCGTAGTGCATGCCGGAGGGCTTTTCCCCGAGTGCCTGGAGATGCTGCGCCAGCGCAGGGAAGCGCCCTCGGAGAGCCCCTACCTTTTTCCCGGCAAGGACGGCCGGCGGCGGGACAACAACGGGCTTAACCGGGCCATGCGGCGCATCATGGCAAAACTGGAGTTCAACAAGGGCGTGGCGGACCCGCAAAACCTTGTCGTGTGGCACACGCTGCGGCACACCTACGCCACGCGCATGCTGGAAGCCGGGTGCGACATCTATGCCCTGAAAGAGCTGATGGGGCACGCCTCTGTGACGACCACGGAGGGCTATCTGCACCTGTGCGACCGGGCCAAACGCGAGGCCGCGCTTGCGCGCATAACGCTCGCCCGGCAGGAAGCGGCGAAGCAGGAAGCCGGAGCGGGAAAACAGGAGGCCGAAGCGGCCGCGAGCGAATCCTGACACGCTATTTCACTCCCCGGCGTCTTTTTTGGGCGTCGGCCCTGGTTTCCATGGGGGGCGGAACGATGGTCTGTACGCCCAGGCTTTCCAGATAGGCGAGAAAATGCGGCGTCGGATATACTATAGATTTGCCTATGCGTTGGCGCACCAGAGGGCCGTTGCCGTCATGGTCGTCGTTGGCCAGCTTTTTGGGCGAGATGGCGCCGCCGGTGAAATAGTCCACCCGCTTGCGGGCGATCATGGGGGGCAGCTTTTCCAGGTAGGGCGCAAGATGGGTCAAGGCCGGCGCCGGGGGGATGGGTTGCTGGCTCATACTACCTCCAGGAGGATCTTCTGAGGTATAGCCGCTACGGCTTTGGGTGAAATCCAGAGGCATTCAGTACGGGGCTTGCCTTTATCGGCAATGGCGTGGTGCGTGGATACGGCCCAGCCTGTCAGCACTTCGCGATAAAGCGCGTTGTCATAGCCGGAGAGGATGACCATGCCTTGCACGCCCTGCAGGCGCATCGCCAGTTCACGATGTTCCTCCGGCGTCATCTCAAAGCGGTAGCCCCTTTTCGAAGACGATGCCTCCCGCGTTTCCGGCAGATAGGGCGGGTCCACATAAAAGAGCGTATTCGGGGAATCGTACTGCTGCAAAATGTCCAATGCCGGGCGCTGCTCCAGGGTCACGAGCCGCAGTCGTTTGACGAATAGCTGGACATGAGCCGGATAGTTACTCCAGTTCTGGGCCAATCGGTGACGGCCATTACGACTGAATCGGAATCCTTGAACACAGTCTCTTGTGGCTGAAGCCGAGCCATGCCCCATCTCCGCTCTGACAAGAGTACGGCGGGCCTGCTCGACGGGATCTCCTGCAGGCGCGTATGAGTCCAAAAATTCCGCGCGGGAATGCGGGGTCAGAAAAAGAAGGCGGGAAAGCTCGGCCGCAAGGATGGGATCGCGCAGTACACGGAACACATTGACGATTTCCCCGTCGAGATCGTTGTAAACCTCTTGCGGCGACAGGGATTTGCGTAGCAGCACCGAAGCGGCCCCGCCAAACGGCTCGACATAGAGACGATGCGGGGGAAAGTGGCTGATGATCCAAAGCGCAAGGCGGAATTTACCGCCATGGTAGCGCATGATCGGACGTTCTTTCATGGCCTGGCCTCAATGCTCGTTTGAGAAATCAAGTTCCCTTGGATCTTCGGGCAGCTCCAAGGGACGGTTCGCCGGGCGGGGCTTTTTGGGCTTGGCGGTTGCCACGGCGTTTTCCAGGGTTTCGATGCGGGTGCGAAGCGTTTTTACCAGCGACAGGAGATGGCCGTTGGCGCGCCGGGCCAGAGCGAGGCGGGCCGGGGCGTCTTTGGCCGCGTCCAGCAGGAATTCCAGCGAGGGCGGATTGCCGGCGGCTTTTTTGAGATCCGACAGAGAGACGGGCGGCTGCATCAGGCCGGCCATGATGAGAAGTTCGCCGACGTGGAACACCGGGCGCCTGCTGCCGGCGCGAAACCGGACCCGGCCCCTGGCATCATGCTTGAGCAGCTGGCCGCTCCGCTCCGCCCTGACCTCGCCTTGGGGAGATACGCTGTAGTCGGGGAAGTTCGGGATGCTGACGAAGGTGTTCACGCCCGCGCCTCCAGCTTTTTGAGCATGTCGCGGATGCCTTCGGACATGTTTTGCCGGGAGGCGGCGGATTTCTCGCGATCAGGATCGCCTATGGGACGCCATATGTTGCGAGAGTAATTTTTCAGGTCGATCAGGAACTGAATCTGCAAGGCGGCGATGTCGCTTACCGGAGGCCTCAGAAGGTGCTTCGTCAGCCTGTTGATGGCGTCGGACATTTGCTGCCAGTCGGAGAAGACGGGCTTGAAAGGCATCTCGTCTTCCCACTTCAGGTACTGTAAAGCCTTGTGCAGATCTTCCCCGCCGCCCTTGTAGGGAGCGCGAAGGACGTATTTGACCACGTTGCCCAGGCAGAAGCCGAGGTGGCGGGTTATTTCGATGGGCTGTACCGGGTAAGCCGTATAGTGGGACGGATTGCGGACGGGGTCGCTCATATCGCCTCCCAATGCCCCTTGTTGCGTTCGCTTCATGGATCAACCCCCAGTGTTGATGCCGCACTCGCTGGCCCGCGAAAGAAACTGCCTCTCCGCCTCTTCAGGCGTCCAGCAGCGCGGGGCATCCCCGGCCAGGCTGCAAATAAGCTCATAGGGCGCACCGGAAAGCCAAGCGCCAGGGCGCAGGCCAAGCTGCGCGGCCTCAACACCGGCAAGGGTTTTGTCCATCATCTCCACAATGATATCGTGCGCAAAGTGGACGGGGGAGAGCCCGAAGAATTTGTAAAGCTCCAGGCTCAGGGCAATCTCGGCCGCTTTATAGCCAGGGAAAGCTTTTTTGATCGGCGTGGGCAAATCGGTAAGGTAGGCCTCCGAGGCGTCATGCAGGAGAATACGGCGGCGCAATTCTTCCGTGCTATTTTCGGGCAGGGCGTCATAAAGACGCACGCTATGCTGGGCCACGCTGTAAAAGTCCCGACAATGTCCGTTCCACCGGCAAATACGGGCCAAAGCATGCGCTATATCCTGTATGTGGTAGACGTTTTCTTCCGGCTGGAAAGGGTTAACGAAGTCGCCCCGGTGGGTGATGATGGAATTAGGTGTATTCACGCCGCTCATGCCGCAGCCTCCGCTTCGAAAGGCCAGAGATCGACGGTTTTCATGGGCATGAGGATGGTTTCCTGGCCGGGGTGCTGGTCGCCGGTGATCAGGCAGGGGCCTTCGGCGGAGGTCATGCGGAAGAGGATCGTTTCATCCTTGTTGTAGGCGCGGACCATGCTCAGGAGGCTGGCGGCGGGAAAGGCGATGCGCTGCGGGGCGCCCCGGACCTCTGCGGCAAGCAGGAAGTCTCCGCCGAGGTCGCCGTTTTTAACGCTCAGGAGCGCGCCGGCCGGGGACGGCGTGATGTGGACGCAGCGGTTTATGTCGTCGGTCATCTCCGCGAGCATGCGCAGGGCGGACAGTATTTCGCCGGCGGATGCGGACAGGCTGCCGGGGGCGTTACGGCCCGCTTTCACGAAGCTTTCCGTCGCGGGGTAGTCGAAAGACTCCAGGGGCAGGCTCATGACGCACCGCCCGCCGCACAGGAACAGGCGCGCGGGCACGTTCTTTTTTGCCGAACCGAACACTTTGTCCTGCTTCTCCACATGGGCCGTCACCGACTTGCCGAGCAGGCCGGAGCGCAGAAACGGAACCAGAGGGCCGGCGTGACGGCTGCGCAGGAGAATGCCGTCGGCGGGAAGAAGGGCCTGCCAACCGGCCTGGGAAGCGAGAAAATCGGGCACCAGGGCGTTCAGGTATTGATGGCCGTTCAGGGCTTCGGCCAGGAGGCCTTCACCTTCACGAAAGCAGAGGCGAACGCAAGTCAAGGCGTCCGCGAAATTGTCGGTGCTCGCGCCGCGCCAGACGCGATCCAGGGCATCGGCCAGGGAGGTTGTGGACACGACGTGTCCGGTGCCATACCAGGACGGAAGCTCCTGCTTCCAGGTCGGCTCCACGCAGACGCAGGAAAGCGAGCCGCCGAAAAAGGACATTTTGACGCTGTTCCCGGACGCGGGAGAAAATTCGAAGGTGAACTTTTCCGGCGCGTAGCGCAGCATCTTGAAAAGCAGGCGAAAATCCAACCCCGCCGCGCCGGGCGCGGCATCTTCCACTTCTGCGGGAATGTGGCAGGAGATGCCGACATTTTTCTCGTTGAGGATTTCCAGGGTGAGCCGGTTTTTTTCCGCCGACAGCCAGATTGCGCGGTAGGCCAAGGTCTTGCTGGCGACAAAAGGTTTGATGAGGCCGAGGACGCGGAACAGATCGGCGCGCTTGACGGTGGCTTTCATGACCGGGCCTCCCTGGTGGCGGGAACTTGTTCGCAGGTGGCACTGCTCATAAGGGCTCCTACATGATGGAGGTTAGGGGTGATGGGGAACGTCTTCATAGTCGCGGCGGACGAAACGGAACAGGGTGACAATGCCGTCGAAGGCTTCCTCTTCGGAGTCTTCGCGGCGGCCGACGATGGCTTTTGATTCCCACTCCAGCAGTTCGGACTTCACCTCCTTGACTGCGCCTTCGAAGTCGGTGGCGAATACGGGGTGATCGCGTTCCGCTTGCAGGATGCGCCGGCAGATTTTGACGAGCAGGCCCGGCCCGACGGCGTCGGCAAGTTCCGCCAGAAGGGCCTGCTCGTGTGCCCCACCGCGGAAAGGGGACGCGGGGGAACGTTCGTCAAGGGAGGATGCGCGCGGCACGGGCTATTCCTCGCACTCGGCTTCGATCTGGTGGTCGAGCCCGAGGATGGCGGAAACGGCCTTCATGGCCTTGAGGTGGACCGTTTTGCGCTCGGCCGGGGTAATGGTGCCGTCCAGAAGGGACTCGCTTACGGCCTGCACGAGGTCGCCGAATTCCCTGACGGCCAGTAGACACTGTCTCTGGGCCGTGGGCAGGGAGGGGGAAGCTTCGGACAGGGGCACGAAGACGCCGTTCATGGCCTCGCACATCCACTCCAGGGGCCGGGTGCTGCCGGTCTGGCGCATGGTGGGAACAAGGAGATCGGCCGCGAACTTGTGCGTGGGCCGGGTGGCTTCAAGTTCCTGCAACAGGGTATTGTACGGCTTGCCCAGGTTGGCGGCCATGATTTTGCCGGGCAGGCGGGACGGCGGGTACTTGAAATCTTCGTGGACGATGGCGGTGACGCTGGGGATATAGTCAGTCATATGCAAAATTCCTTTGCGTATTTGCATAGGCAGGGGCGTGAAAAAACGCTATGCTGCGCTAAAATTCTCAAATCTGGGCAACGGGCCAGCGGGGTTCTTTGGGCTGGCGGCCACGGGGTTTGTCTTCCGGAATCGGGAGGAGATCCTTGGGCACGCCCAGATCAACAAGCGTTTTATGGTGATGCGTGGGCATGGTGTCGGCCTTGAGCAGGTTGTGAGCCGCTTGCGAGGACATGCCCAAAACATCGCCGATAGCCCGGAAGGTGATGTCATAGCCATCCTTCCAGGTATTGAAGCGGGACAGGCGGTTTTCGGCTGTTGTCATTGTTCAGCCCTCGTGCTATCGGCTGATGAATTGGCTTGAAATGGTCCGTTGATGTAAGATTTACATGGCAGAAAAAAACCATATATGCAAGAGATTTTTTGCATGAAAAAAGATTTTTCTCAGCAGTTCCCATCAATTTATAATAAATACGTCTCGTTATCGATGACGGCTGCCGTTTCGCCGAGCAAGCGACAGTTCGCTATTTTTCTTGGACACGAGAATGACGGGAAAGTGCGCTCCTGGGAAAGGGGGCAGCGACCCAGCGCGGAGGACTGCTGGCTTTTGCATAAAAAGCTGGGGTGCAATCTGGACTGGCTGGTTTCCGGCCAGGGGGAACCGTGGCCGGAGCAAGGCGAGGTTTTTCCCAAAGTTGTATCGTACGATACACGGGTAAAGCCGGTGGCCGGACAACGCGTGGACGCGCCGGCCGGGCCGCTTGACGAGCAGCTGCTGTTTGCGATCATTGAGACGCTGGAAGACGTGGCCAATGACGCGGGCAAGGAGCTGGAGCCGAGCCGGAAGGCGGAAATAATCTGCAAGCTTTACGTTCTGTTCAGCAAGGACACGGCGGCGGTCAAGCGGCCGGCCGTGGTGTTGCGGTTGATCAGGGAGGCCGTGAACCAATGATCATGACCCGGAGGACACTTATGGCGCGATTGGTATGCGTGATTTTTATCGGACTGCTGTATGCCCTGCCCTGTCGGGCCGCGAAGTGGCACGAGGACGACAATCTGACCTCGTGGATGATCTCCACGGATCAGTACCAGATGGACATGGTGGCCGACTTTGTCGCCAGCACGACGGACCCGACCCTGCTGCGGGCAACGAGCAAGGCCACGCTGAAAAAAGCGAGTGAGGCTGTGGCGGCCTGCATCACCACCTTTGCCGAAGCGGGCGTTTTTGACAGGCGCATGCGCATCGCGGAAGCGGCCCGCCTGTGCATGCGGGACAACCAGAAGGCGTATCCTTTTCTTTTGAGCAAAGCGGAGCCGGCGCAAAAGGCGGCGCCCCCTGCGGCCGCGATTACCACCGAGCAACTGCGCGACCAGGTGCGCGAGCTGCTGGCGGAGCTGGACGGTTTTCGCGATACCCCGGTTTTTCGACAGTGCATTTACGGATGCGGCAAGGATAACCCCGGCAAGGCATGGAACGCCAAACGCGACGCGCTGCAAAAACAGATGTCGCCCCAGCTTGACTCGCCGGTTGAACTGAAGGCAGCGCCGGCCGGGTTGTGGTCGCTGGGCATGGCCTACGGAAAGGGGAAAGAGGGCGAGGCGAAGAGGATTCGTGCTGAAATAGAGCAGGCGCTGAAGGGACAATAGGAGGCGTGATGGAACTGATCAAACGTATTCGCATCGTGGCCGATGTCTGGGAGCGAGATAAAAAATCGTTTGCAGCGAACATCGGCATGAACCAGCAGGAATATGACGCCTATTTTTCGCCGACATACCAGGGGAGCCTGCTGCCGCTTTTGGACGCGATTTTGATCAGGCATCCCGAAGTTTCACGCGACTGGCTGTATTTTGGCAAAGGGCGGAGCAGCCTGCGTAACGATCCTGACGACGACGAAAATCAAGACGCCTTGGATGAACTTTCCGCCTTGTGGAAAAAGCTGGTGGAACTGGAAGATGAACTGCGGGACAGGGAGCCTACGCTACGCCCGGAGGATTTTGTTGAATGATGAGAAAACGTGGGCCGCGCTTACTCTCGATTATTTTTCTTTTCCTGCTCTTGTGCCCGCCGGCGATAGGATGGGACGGCACTGTGGTTTCCGTGCATGACGGGGATACTATCAAGGTGCGGCGGGCGGAGAGCGGCGAGGTGGTGCGTATTCGGCTTTACGGCGTTGACGCGCCGGAGTTTCCCGGCCGAGGCTGGGGAGCGCAGCCTTACTGCAAGGTGGCCTGCAATTTTCTGCGCGCGCTTTTGCCCAACGGTTCCCGCGTTGTGGTCATGGACATGGGTTTTGACAAGTACAGCCGCACGGTGGCCGGCATTGTCAGCCTGCCGGGCGGTAAAGTGGTCCAGGAGGAGCTGCTCCGGGCGGGCCTGGTCTGGGTGTACCCGAAATACTGCCCCGACTGTAGGCAATGGAAAGAGATGGAGCAGCAGGCCAGGACGGAACGGCGGGGGATCTGGCGGAGCAAAGCGCCAATGCCGCCGTGGGAATGGCGGCACAAGGGGCAGGAGCAGCACAAGACGGCTTTGCCAAAGGGGAAAGCGGCGGGGAGTTGAAGATTTCGCTCGAGATGAAGCAAGAAAAAGGAACATGAAGGCTGATAAAGCAGGAGGCAGCGCACCCTCTGGGCAGGGTTCCGGAAACGCAATGGAGCGCATAAGACACCTAGGGCAAGGCATGCGCTGGTGGCCCTGGCCGCCCACTTCGGCAAGGACTCGCCCGAGCCGTTGCTGGAGCTTCGGCCTCCTGCTTAGTCGCGATGGAGCACGCGGCGACGAAAACCGTACTTGCGGCCATCTGAACAGGAAAGAGTATGAAAAAGGGCCGCCCTGTGAACCGACATCCGGCTCTCAGGGCGACTGTTATGAGATCTCTTGCGGAATCGTCTCTATGCACATTCACTAACGTTTGGGCTTGCTAACGCCCGCGTCCGCCCATCATGGCTGCCTCCAGCGTAAAATAAGTGCTGTTATGAAAGCGGCGCTTTCATAAATTATAGAACCCGATGAATTCATATACTTCATATCCATATTTTTGGCAAGGGACTCCAGGCGATTTTTATCATTTTTCGCCGGACCCCGACGCGCTCCTCGCTGTTGGACCGTTCCGTACACTGACCCATACCAGCGAATAGCCGTGGCCTTTGATCAGCCAGCCGCTTTGGCTGAAAGCGACATGGTTGAGTTCCATACTGTCCGGCGACGCGCCGGCCGCGCTGTCCTGGACGTACCAGTAAGGGTGGAAGAGGTAATCGTTGTTCGGATCCTCGATGCGAAAAACCGCATTCAATCCCCAAGTGGGGTAGCTTAGATGCAGATGTTGAACGTTGTCTTTTTTACAACTCAGGGACGCTTCGTGGATGGTTATTCTGGCCTCCCCGTTGAGAAATTTCTTACCGCACAGCTCCAGATTCACATTGACACTCGCGTCGATGCGCTCGTTCACTTTCTGGGTATTAAATTTCACTGTGACATCATATGATTCCCTGGTTATAAAATCCGTAATATTACCTTTGTTGACGCCTGAAGACTCCGGCTCATCGTATATCAAAACCATCTTGCCTTTATCATCTTGCCTTGTGGTATAGACGATTTTTACATCTTCTTTTTCACCTTTCTCACCGGCACTATAGCTGCCTTCGACAATCACTTGAAGCATAGGGTTCATATCACAATTAGTCGATAGCTCGTCAATGGAGTAACAATTTTTTATTTCCTTTATAACACTTGGGTTATAATATATTTTATTGAAACCCATTGGTATGGTGATATTTGCATACTTAGAATCCCGTTCCTTCGCTTCTATTGCTTGTATGATATGGCTAAAGTATAATGTATATTTTGTCGTTCCTTTTGTGCACCAATACTTTTCATCAGTGCTTCTATTGCCACAACCTATACATGGGAACAGTAACGGTACGCTTTCTTTTTCATATGGGCATACTGCTTTTAAGACAAAATTTTCTGAAAAATCAGTTCTGTAAGGAACGTTGTATACTGATTCATATTGTTCTGAAATAAATTTGTATGGTCCGAATTCGGCGTCAGTAACACGTTTCCCATAAAGAAAAGTATCAAGATTTCCACGTAAATCTTTTTTTTCCTGCAAAGATAATTTCTCAAGATAGGTGTTATTCATTAAAAGTGAGGCAAGAATATTTCGGGTATATTCAGTAAACTCCTTCATCCCCAGTAGAAGGCTGAAAAATCCACTTATCAGAAAGGCGTTTGCCAGAGTGTTGACCAGTTCCGCCGTTTTTGATGGGGATGCCGCCGGATGTGGCGAGGGGGGCATATGCCAGTAAATGAAAAACAGCATGAGGGCGATGGCAATAAAAAGCAGCCCCCAATTGCGGGGAGGGCTTTCCTTGCGCACCGTCTGCTGAATATCGTTTAACAGGCTGAGGAATTTTACGAGGGGGGCGCATAGCCACCCCAAAGTTTTTTTACCGAACGCAACAAGTATTTTACGGTCATCGCCGTCCGTGCGCTCGTTGGGCTTGCTCGACGATTGTGTCATTTGTCTACCTCTATATAATTTTGTATAAACTACTGTGCATCGTGAAATATTGTCAATATCAAAAGATTACACCTTTTCTGGCGGAGCCCTCGTTTTGTTATTTTATCCCCTGCTCCACAACACTGCTTCTTGAGCCCTTGTCTTCCCACGAACAGAACGCGAGCCGGCCCCCTTCTGCCTGAAGGGGGCCGGCTCTTTTTGCGGAGCCTGAAATATTACTATTTATATATATGGAATTGAATCTTGTTTTTTCTTGCGGGGCTTTTTGCAACTGTGCTAGTCTGGGTTTACATGGAGAAATAGTCCATAACGTCTACAAGGAAACATCGTTCTTTAATACAGTGGTAAACAAGATGGAGCAGATTGCCGTTGTCTTGCATACAGCAAGGGGGAAACAACTGCAATGTACGCTATAAAAAAAGAAATTCGCGATATTTTTTTGTCGTCTTCTGATTCAAAAGAAAAAGAGAAAGATGTATCCATATCCGCAGTCCATGATGTTACTATCATATCGCGTGTTGTTGTGAATATGCCTTCCGGTGAAAACTGTATTTCAGAGGCCGATGCCGCGCACATTAAAGAGCTTGTGTATGAGGTGGCCCGCATGGAGCGGATGCACGGGCACCGCAAGGCCACGCCGGCCATGGTCTGGGTGAAGCTGAAAGACCACCTGAAAGTAACATCCTACAAGCTGCTTGCGAAAGAGCGGCGCGGCGAGGCCGTGGGCTTTCTTACGGACTGGATGTTCCGCATCAACGAAGACCGTTTTCGCGATCCGGTGACGCTGGAAGAACGGGCACGGATGTACAGGGAATGCCACGGCATTGCCAAAAGATACGGCCTGTACGCGGAGATGCGGGCGCTGATGGAGCGGAAGTGGGACGCTGAAAGCATGCGCGACCTTGACGACGCGGCCCTGCGGGATCTGCGGGCCTTTATGCGGGCGCTGGAAGCGCAGCACAAGACGGCGACGCGGTAACGCCTCTCCCATGCGCGGGAGAGGCGTTACTACAAGCGTCGGCCGGAAGCCGGCGGGCCTAGTGGGAGGGGCGGACTTCGAAGGCGGAGGCGGCGGCGGCCAGGAAGCCGGAGCGGGTCATGCCGGCGGCGGCGGCCTTGCGGTCGATCATCTCCAGGGTGAAGCGCTTGAAGGAAACGTTGACGCGCGTGGGCTGCTCGGACAGTTCCGGGGCGGGCACGAGCTGCGTTTGCGTTCCTTCAGGGACTGCCTTGCCGTCGGCGGTTCTGGCGGCCACGAACTTTTCCCAGGCTTGCGCGCGGCCGGACGGGACCGGGATGGGGTCGCCATCCTCGGCCAGGCCTTCCAGGTGCAGTTCCAGGGACTCTATGGCGTCGGCAAAGGCTTCTTCCACCGTGTCGCCCCAGGGCAGGCAGCCCGGCACATCCGGGAAGATGACGGACCACTTGCCGTCGTTGGGGATAAATACCGCGTAGTAAGCGTTTCGTTTCATGCTTTTCTTCTCCTATCGCTTACAGGATGTTCGGCTTTGCGGGGAGGGGGGAGCCCCCACCCCTTTTTCATCTCAGCTTGACTCCTGATTGTTTCTCTATGCTGTCCAGGGTTTCGCGGGGAATGTCCTTGCCCTTGTGGTCCGATATGGTGACCTTCCCCGGCTTGGTCGGGTGCTTGAACTGCTTGTGGGATGTGCCCTTGCGCTTGAGTTCGCACCACCCGTCGGCCTTGAGCCTTTTGATGACTTCCCTTGCGTTCACACCTCCCTCCCTTTTTGGCTGGTTGCCGTTCTTGTTGACTTATATATAGAGAAATTTTGTGTATAAGTCAATGATTTACACATATTTTGTGTAAAAAGTTATTCCATCTCATAACCGACGGGGCGGAGGATCTCGGTCCAGTGGGCCTTGCAGGCAAGGCAGCGCAGCTTGACCGTGGCGGTTTCGTCGCCTTTGCCGCTTGCCCAATCCAGGGATCGGCGTTCCGCCACTTCCGGGCTTTGGCACCTGGGGCAGAGCCAGAGGCCTTCCTGTTCGCGTTCCTGGGCGTATTCATTATCAGTCATGGGTCTTTGCACTGGCATGGGGTTACTCCTTTTCGGGCTGGCGGGCGGCGAGCCATTCGTCGCGCTTCGCCCTGGCCGTTTCGAGTGAGGCGGCCACGCAGGAAAACAGCACGCCGTCCGTGTGCCGGTAGTCATACTGGCAGAGCTTTGGGGCGGGCTTTCCGGGGCGCTTGAGGCCGCGATAGTATTCGTGCTGTTCCTGGCCGGGGCCGATGGCTTGGGGGTTCAGTGACATGGCGGGCCTCCTACTGGTTCTGCGATTCGAGGCTGGGGTGGAATTCGGCCAGGTGCGAGGAACCGCTGGGGGGTTGATCACTCCAGATGCGGTGCTTGCGCACGATCCAGCCGGACCACTTGCCGCGCTTGCCGCCCAGATAGAGGCCGGAGCCGCCGGAGTAATCCTCGCGGTGTTCCTCGCCTTCCGTGGCCAGGGGGGTGGTTTCCGGGAACAGGGCCGCCGCCTTGCGCAGTTCCGGGAAGAGATTGCGGGTGTGCCTGGAGAAGGCCAGGACCACGCTGCGGACGGTGCGGCTGTGGAAATAGTCGCTCTGGATGTCGGATTCATCCTCGCGCAGTTCGGCCAGGATGTAGGCCTTGGCCCAGGTGGGCGTGAGGCGCTTCCATTCGGCGTCGGAGGCGGCGACGGCCTGGCGGAGGCGTTTTTCGGCCTCCTGGCGGCGCTTGTCGCGCAGGCCTTGCACGTCCTGGTAGTAGGCGTAGAGGCGCTCGCGCTCGCCGGCGGGCATGCGGTAGTCCAGGTCCGGGTGCCAGTGGATGATGGTCTTGCAGGGCTCGGCGATGTGGTCGGCTTCGTGCCAGCAGCCGGTGGGGCCGAGGTCGTCGCCGTGTTCGGTGACGGTGAACAGGCGGCCGCCGGGAATGACGGAGCCGTCCCGACGGTGCAGGGAGCGGAGAGGCGGTTCCACGCGGACGACAACGCCGGTCTTGTTGTAGCAGGTGACGCGGCGGCCCAGGTAGTCGTTGAGGTCGCCGCCGGCCGGGGCGAATCTGCCGTAGCCGAAATCATACAAGGTATAGGCGCGGGTGGTGACGGTGGTTTGTGACATGATGGCTGTCCTTTAGGTTGGAGGTTGCGGACGGTGGCACGTCCGGTGGTTAGTTGGCGGGCAGGCTGTCCAGCATTTCCTGAAGGCCGGCGCGCATCTTCTGGAAAAATTCGTGGTGGCCCATGGCCACTACGTGGGGGCGGGACGGGTCGGCGTTCCACTGGCTGGCGGTTTCTTCCGCCTGTTCGCGGGTGAAGCGCTGGCAGGCGGCGGGGTCGGTGGTCAGGCGGAAGTATGTGCGGGCGGCATCGGAGGCGATGCACATGGAGCAGTCTTCCAGCACCACCGCGAAGGGCCAGCGGGAGAGGTAAACGGCGGCGAGTTCGCCGTTCAGCCAGTTGATGTGCCCTTGGGTGATGGCGCGCAGTTCCGTGATGAGTTCGTTGCGTTGGGCGTCGTTCATGGTTGGTTCCTTGCGGGTTTTTTTAATGAGCCGGGGTCCAGTTGCGAGAGGGAACACTTTCCAGGATCGTGCCGACAGGGTGCGCACGCTGAAGGGCTGGGTGCTTTTGATGATTTGCGGTGATGCGGATGCTGAGGCAACCAACGAAGCCCATCTGATTACGGGTTGTCGGCTTGTCAATGACGATCCCTTCGTACTTGCCGTCTCTTTCACGGACAGCCATGCCGACCTCGAATTTGGCAGAGCTTTGAAGACTTTGTTGGTCGATGAATTGCTGAAAACTAGCCATGGTGGTACTCCTTTTGATAAAGTTGAATTGTTTCCATGACTTAAAGATACCAAAAGACCGACGAATGTACACAAAAAATGCAATAAAAACAGCATATTATTCATATTTTTGTGAGTAAAAAGCCCGTCGGGACGGGCAGGAGGGGGCAAGGGGCAAGGCGGATCGACAGACAGGTTTTTCCATTTTCCTCCATGGAGGAAGATGCCATGAGAAAGTTTATCTTGTTTGTATTCGGCCTGCTTTGCCTGTTTGTTGGGTATGACCGGCCACGTTCAAAGCTTTTCGTCGCTCTTTGCCTGATTCGCCTGTTCGCCGAGCTGCTTTGGCCGGACGAGTGATTGTCGCGTGGGGCCGGGGTTATCCCCGGCCTTGCTGCATGGCGGCGGCGCAATTGACGCAGAAGCCGGTGTTGGGGACGGCCTTTAAGCGGGCGGCGGGGATGACCTCGTCACACTCGCGGCAGTGGGGTTTGCCGTCGTGGTAGACGGGAAGCGTGCCGGAACCGGCGGGAGGAATGAGGGCCACGGAAATGGCGGCTTCGCGCTCGCGGTGTTCTCCGCGCTGGGCCATATCGACGATATCGGGCATGGTGCGCTCCTTGATGTGATCAGGAGCCCGCTTTTGGGCGCAACTCCGGCGGAAGCTGGCGGCCGAGGCGCTCGGATTCGTAGCTCGCCTGACAGTGGGCGGGGTCGAAAAAGAACAGGGCGTCCACCAGACGGCGCGGCCAGGAGCGTTTGCCGGACTGTTCCCACCGCCAGCAGCGCGAGGAAAGAGTCTCATCCGGCCAGCCCTTACTCTGAGCGTTGAGGAACTGATCCAGCGCGATCCAGACGTTTTTGGTGGTGCCGAGGCACAAAGGGATGATGATCAGGAGGACGAAAAACACGGCCAGGGCGATCATGCGGGGGCCTCCTCCTCCGGCGCGGCCGGCAGACCGATGGAGATGTCCAGATTTTCCATGGCCACGATTTTGAGGCTGTCGGACAGCTCCGGCGCGTCCATGATGGCGGTCACGTCGTCCATGAGCGCCTGCTGCTGCCCCAGCAGGAGCCCCGAGGCCTGCTTGTACAGGGCCGCTTTAACCAGCACGCGCCGCACCAGTTCGGCTTTGTCCATGCGCCGGGTCACAGCCAGCATGTCCAGCATGGGCGTGGGCGCGGCCGGGTCGGCTGTGAAGGCTTGAGCCTCGGCCTGTTGGATGGCGTATGTGGCTGTGGCGCTGGGCGGTTCTTCGCCGAGCAGGGCCGCGCAGGCCGCCTCGAAAGCGCCGTTGATGGCCTGCACCGTGTCCGCGCGGGCTTCGTCCAGGGTGGGCGGTTCGGGTTCCGGGGCAGGATGGGCAGCCATCCATTCTTCCGGGGTAAAATAGCCGGCTGGTTTTTCCTTCCACACTTCGGGGTGGCCTTGCGGCGAAATATATGCAGGCATGATTATTCCTCCCACTCGATGATTACCGCGCCAGGGCCGCCAGCGCCGCCAGTTCCTCCATTCCCGCCTTGAGAGCCGTCAACCCCCAAACCAGGAAGCGGGTTTTCATAGGTACCAGACGAGCCGCGTCCGCCGCCACCGCCGCCGCCATGCCCTAAGCCTGTAGGAGTGCCGTTAGCTCCGGCGGTACTCATATAGTTGCCCGGCCACGCCATCACGTTAAACAGGCTGGCGCTTTGGGCGCCAGCCGCCCCCTGACCCGGTTGATACATAGGAGTACGCCTACCACCATCAGGGCCGGCACCAGCGCCTGAAGTACTCGTGCCGGGAATACCTCCGGCACCGATTATTATCTCCAAACTCACATTTGCCGGTATTTTTCTTCTTTCGCGTACAATCTGACCTGCGGCCCCGGCACCTCCACCGCCATAAGCAGTGTAGCCAGCCGCCCCTCCACTCCCCCCAACGGCAGAAACAGTGTCGTCGGCCATCCCCACAGACGTGGCGCCTCCCTGGCCGCCCCCATTCCCGTTGCCGCCGCCACCTGCTCCACCTCCAGCAATAAGAGTAAGAGTGTAGATACCCGATACTGGCGTAGTGAACGTGCCAGATTCGGTAATAACCTGACGTTTGGGCGTGGGCACGGAGGAATACCTCCACTCCGCTCTCTGCCCGTCCGCGCTGACTTTCGGCACCTGGCCCGGCAGGCCGAGAGGGGGAAGAAGGCCCGGCGTGGCGGGCGTGGTAATGCCGGGGATGGCGTTTTTCGCTTCCACGGCCTTGTTGTAGGCTGTCTGCACATTGTTGGTCAGGGTATCCACATCCCTGGCCAGGCCGAGGCTGCGGTTTTCCTGGGCGGTGGCACGGCTTTCCAGGGCAGAGGCCCGGCCCTCCAGGGAGGCGGACTTGCCTTCAAGGGTCTGGGCGCGGGAGGACAGGGAGGACAGAGCGGCGTCCTGTTCGGCGGCGTTGGCGTCCAGAAGGGACAGGGCCTGGCCGAGGCGGGGGTTATCCTCGTCTATCTGGTTTTCCAGGTGCGGCAGGGGCAGGCCGAGGTGATCGGTGCGCGGGTTATGGGGCATGGCGGACCTCCTACGACACTACCAGGACGCGGATGTTGCCGACCATGGGCCGGTTGATCACGGTGCCGGAGAGGACAAGCTTGACCTGCACGGTATCGGCGGCGATGCCTTCCATCTTGTAGCGGTACTCGACCACGCCGTCGTCGCCCTGGGTGACGCCGTCGGCTGCCATGGGCGCGAACTCGCCCTGATCCTGGCGCAAGCTGGGCGTGACCGAAGCGCCGGAGGGAATTTCCGCGTCAAAGATGAGCACGGCGCGGTTGCCGCCGATGGCGGGCACGGCGCGGGTGACGTAATCGGCAGTGGTTTCCACGGCCCCGGCCACGAACTGCGAACCGGGCCAGAGCACGGGGCTGGCGGCGTCCGTGCCGGACAGTTTGGCCGTGACCGCCACCTGGCCGGAAACGGGCGCGTTAAGGCGCACCGGAGCGCCTTCGGACACGGTGAGGCTTTCGCCGCCGGGCAGGGTCATGGCGTATTCCACACGGGTTTTGGCCGAGGGGGTCTCCGCCAGGGACAAAAGCATCATGTCGGTCGCCCCGGCGACCGCGACCTCGCCAAGGGGAATTTCGCGCTCCGCTCCGGTGAAGTTGGCGGCCAGCAGGCGGAAAGCCAGGTCTTTTTCCTGGTGGGCGGTCCAGGTGCTGGCGTTGGAGCTGGAAAGGAGCGTGCCCACCTGGTAGGCCTGGGCCGTTACCCACTGCTGGTTGGTGGAATCGAATTTATTCAGTTCGGCCACGGCCATGGCCGCGTCCGCATCGTCGCAGAGTATGACCAGGGCGTATTCCACGCCGGCCGTGAGATGGACCGGGCTGTCAAAGAGCACGCGGGTATGGCCGCCGCCCGTGACCACGATGTTGGCGGCCGGCACGATTTTCTGGGCCAGGATGGTGCGGGTGGGGAAGCCGGTCTGGGTTTCGCGCAGTTGCACGGTGACGCCCGTGACTCCCTTGGCGGTGAACCAGAAATCCGCGCCGGCAAACTGGACGTCCTCATCCAGGGAAAAGGTCTGGGCCAGCGGATCGTAAAACTTGCTGGTGATGGTGGTTACGGTGCGCAAGGTGGTAGTTTGCAAATTGCCTTGGCCGACAAAGGTTGCGCTGCCGTTTGAACCTCCCCGGCCCATGAAAGCCACGGTTTTGGCCCCGGCCGGAATGTTCGCCGGGATGGTGAATTTGCCTCTGACGATGCCTTCGGCGTCCGCAATAATGGCCATGGGTTCTCCTTATGCCGTGGGCGTTACTTCAACGCCGTCAAACGTTACTGTGTCGAGGATTTCGCCGGGACCGAAGCCGCGCAGTTCGAATTTGACGTCAATCTGGCGCAGATGCTCAAGAGCCGTGGTAGCGGTGCCGGCCACCTGGGTGCTGACGCTGGTGCTGATGACTTTGGAGCTTCCGCCCTTGCCCACGGACAGGCGCTGCGTGATGGCGCTGGTCCATTGGGTGTCGGTTTCCGTCCACTGGTCCACGGCCGGAGTAATGGAAGCCTGGGCCGGCAGGGGGGCAAAGGCCATGTAAGGGTTGACCTTCATGGAGCCGGTGCGCAGGGGTTGGGACAAGAGCACGCGGACGCCGTAGGGGTTGGTGGACGGCGCGGCCACATCCTGGGAAAGGGGGGCGATTTCGGCTGCGATGGGCAGCGTGAGCATGCCGTTTACAACGGCGGCCGTCTGGGGGATGCCCTGATCGCGGCAGGAGTCGTCCAGCAGGGGGTCCACGAAAACACCTTTGCGGGCGCCGGATTCGCGGGTGGAGACATCCGCCTCCAGGCGCTGGCGGGCCAACTCGCTAAACAAATAATCAATGCGTTTGTTGACCATTTGCGATTCTGAAAAGGGCACCACGCACACGCCGTCGGACTCGACTTCGCGCTCGTCGGTCCAGGCCTGGTACACGGTGGCGATGGGCAGGACGGACACGGGCGCGGCCGGAGAACGCGGGTTTTTATCCGAGGCCACGCCGGTTATCCAGACGAATTCGCCTTCCGACGTAATAGCCAGGCGATCGTAGCGGGGCAGCATCTGGTTGTAGCTGACCAGGATGCTGGACCCGGCCACAGCGCCAGTAACGGAAAAACCTTTATGATCCGGGCTTTCCGGCTCGACTTGGGCGATGTACTGGTAGGTGACGGAATAGGTGGAGCCGGCGGCGGGTTCCGCGCCGGGCAGGGACCAGTCCACCCGGTCGCCGTTTTTTCTGTATTCCGAATTTTTGACGTACACGGTATCGCCCTGGCGGCATTCCACGATATCGACCACGGACGTGTCGGGCAGATCGTCCTGAGCGCCGGAATAAGAGCCGTGCAGGACATCCACGGTCTTTTGCCTGGTGATGCGCAGGCCGGTGTAGTTTTTGGCCGGCGGGCGGCTGATGGTGATACGCTGCGCGGCCTCGCCCAGGCTGGTGTGGACCTCTGTATCCACCACGCGCAGATCGGGCACGGCGTTGTAAGTGATGCGGCGGGAGGTGTGCTGTTCTATGCCGTAGCCGTTGACACGGGCGCGGCCTTCCGACACGGTGTAGACCTGTTTGCCGTCAACGTGATCCGGGGCTTGCAGCACGGTAAGGCCGGAAACCACATCGGAGCCGCCGCCGGTGGAATCGCGGTCGTATTTGGCGATACTTTGCGTGAAGCTGTCCAGGTTGGGGGGCACTTCCTTGGCGCGGGGGATGCCGTCTTCCACCGTATGCACGGGGTAGAATTCGCCCTCGCCACCGTCGCCGGACCAGCCCCAGCGGGGAGCAACCCGCAAACGCCAGGCCCCGGCCTCGCCTTCGCCCCGGCTGCCCACGGCCGGGTTGTACAGGGAATCGTCGTCCAGTTCGGAAATGATCTTTTCCGTCAGGTAGACGCCCACGGTGACCACGCCGCTGACCGGGATGACGAACCGGGCCTCGGGCACGTTGCGCCTGGCCCCTTTGATGAAGACCGCGCCGGCCTGGGCGTTGACCTCGCCGGTTTCGGCGTTGACGGCGATTTGGGCGTCGGAGATGATATCGCCATCCTTGAACAGGGCGGAGGCAATGCCGGCGATGTGGTTGGCGGCCTGCTTCTGCATGTTGTTCAGCTCGCGCCCTTGCAGGGTGTAGCCGTCGCGGAACAGGAACTCGTCGTAGTTTTTGGCCGGGTCAAAGTCCTGATAGTAATTGTCGATGGTCGGCATGGGGGGCTCCTTAGATCGGGATGACGAACTCGATGCTCTGGCGCACCGAGGGACTGCGGTTGATGGACGGGAGGATTATCTGCGCGGCCAGCATGCGGCCGGGGTTTGTAAGCTGGTCCGGGGTGAAGTAGCGCTGACCGGGCGGCAGATCCAGGTCTGTCACCGTGCCCATGAACACGGCCATTTCGCGGATGATCGCGTTGCTGGCATCGCCGTAGTCGAACTGCGCCCGCAGGTAGAGATAGGGGGTGGCGTCGCTTACCTGGCGGTAGCGGGCCTCCTGCACGGTATCGTCCGCGCCCCGGCCCACGGGGATGACGATGTCGCCCTGGTCGTCCGGCGTGACAAAGCCGACCACGCCCACGGCGCGCCGGCCGATTTCGCCTGTAAGGGCTGTTGCGTTGATCAGGGACGGAAGATTTGCTTCCGGGTCTTCCCAGGCGGGATCGCCGACGCCCCAGGCCAGATGCAGGGGCTGGGCGGCCATGGCGGCGGCAATGGCCGCCCGGCCCACTTTGGTGAGAGTTGCGAGAGACATGGCTACTCCATGGGGTGAGAGGTTATGCGCGTGTAGCCGACGTAATCGTACCAGCGGCGGCTGTCCCAGGGGCCTTGCCACTTGTGGCCATGCAAGGACGGCGTGGCCGTTCGGGTGATGCCGGAGGCGGCAAAGCCGGGAAGCGCCCCATCGCCGGGGTTGACCGCCGGGGATAGCGCGGCCAAGCGGGCGGCGAACATTTCATGCACGGTAAAGACCCGGCGGCCGCAGTCGTGATCCGACAGCTTGAACTCCCCAAGCCGGGGCGGGTTGTCGATGACAGAAGCTCTGGTGACGCCCAGGCGGCAGTTGCTGTCGCCCAAGGTTTTGCAGGATTCGCCGGGGCAGGCCTGGTTGCGGGATATCTCGCGCCGGTAAAAGCGCCAGGGCGGCAGGGGGCGATCCCATCCGTGATCCGTGTGCTCGGCCGCGTGCAGGCTGACGACCTCGGACACGACAAAGCTGTGGTTGCGCGGAAAGGTATCGCCCAGGCGGCTGCGGCCGACGGTGAACTTGTCGATGTAGGGCGCGAGGGCGGCCAGGGAGGTTACGATGCCGAAGGCGCACCGGGGATCGTAGCTTTGCGCCTGGAGGCCGTGGCGCGTGCCGAAGCTGACGATAAGGCCGGGGTCCACGTCCGGCATTTCCACGCCGGAATAATACGAGAGAAAGCCGTCGCCCAGGATGGGGCCTTCGGACAGGATGATGGGCCGGCGATCGTATTCCGCGGTATAGATGCGGAACAGGCGGCAGCGGGCCGGGGCCATTTCTTCCGCTATTTCCCAGGCCAGGCGCACGGTGGCCTGGTCCGCTATTTTCGGCAGGCCGAGTTGGTAGGTGGCCCAGTTGGCGCCCCGGCCGTCTTCTTCCACCAGCACGGTCATGCCGAACAGGGCAAAGGCCATTTTCATGCCGGCCGGGGTGCCCTTGATGCGGTGCCAGGCGGTGGAGTGTTTGACCAGATTTTCCCGCACGGACCGGGGCCAGGACGGGGACCAGAAATCGACGTGCATTTGCCAGGCGAGCAGTTCCAGCTCTTCGTCCGACAGGGGCGGCAGGCCGCCGCAGAATTGGACCAGCCGGCGCAGGGAGGGGGAAAGGCGGCTCTCGTCCTGCCAGAGGCGCGCCCAGAGCAGCATGCGCGGGATGGCCCGCACGATGGGTACAAGGGCGGCGTCCACGGCCGAGGCGGCGGCCCGGATGGCGGGATCGTCCTTGATGGATGGCGCGAGCGCATCCAGAAGCGAAGCGGGGCCTAAAACTTTATTCATCTTCCTGCCCGCCGTAAGCGCCGTTGCGCAGGTTGACCCTGGCGATCTGGTAGGGTTCGAGCTTCCGGAAGGCGGGCGAACTCATCTCCACCCGTTTGGCCCCGGCTTGCTTGAGGCGCGTGAGCAGTTCGTCCGGGTTTATGTCCCGGCCGGGTTTGCCGTGCTGCCACTGGACGAATTCTTCCTCCGCCCTGGCCACGGCCGCGCCGATGGAGCCGGACAGGGCGGCGTCTTTTTTGTCCAGATACCAGCGGTAGACGATATCGTAGACGACTTCTTCCGGGGCGCGGACGATCACCTTGTCCGTAAGCGGGCGCACATGATCCGCGCTGAGGGCGTTGCTGATGGCTTTGAGCACCTCTTCCGAGGGGAGCGCGCCGCCGCGCATGATGGGGCAGACGGCCACGGTGCCGCCCACTGGCGTATAAATGCCGGCATCGGCTATGTCTTTATGCACGCGCCGGACGTGGTGTTCGTACATGCCGCGCGGGCCGGCGCAGGTATACGCCTCGCGCGCGCCGGGGATGCGCTGGCGGTAATCGTCGTCTGTTTCCGCATCCGCGCCGGACTCGGTTTTGGTGGTGTTGACGGCGGACACGATGTAGGGCCGGGCGTCCACCAGGCTGTTGACCTGGCCGGGCACCAGGCCGTTGGCGGCGGCGCCGGATTCCATGGCCGTGGCCGGCACATCGACGTAGCCTTCGCCAGCCGGGATGACGGCGTATTGGTCCGTGAGAAAGACCACCTTGCGATCGGCGGTGGAAATGCGAGTGCCGCCCAGGACCTCCACCGGCCAGGCGAGCGGGCCGGCCAGGGAAAAGCGGAAGGTGGCGGTAGCCGGCAGCAGGTCCAGGCGGGGGGTGTCGGATTCCGCGCCCAGGTGATCCAGGTGCCCTTTTTCCGCGTAAGCGACCAGGTTCTGTTTGCCGGCAAAGTCCACCTGCCCGGCCAGGACGGAGATCACATAGGCGACGCCTTCCATGAACAGGCGCTCCGGGTTGCCGGGGTAAAGGGTGCGATCGGCGGCCTGCTCGAAATCCGTGATGGCGGTGTCGCGGCGGGTTTCGGAATCGGTATCCACGAACTGGATCTGGGGGAGGTTGGCGAAGGGGTTGCTCACGCGGCCTCCTTTTTGACGACGGTGATGATGGGGTAGCCGATGCCCTGCGCTGCGGCCTCGGGATCATCCTTGAACCGGATGGATTTGACGGACAGGCGCGGCTCATACTGTTCGATGGCTTCGGCCAGGCCGGCGATGCGCCGGGCCGTGGCCAGGGGGAGCGGGCTGTCGATGTAGTCGCCCACGTCGGCGAAGGGGACGTCGAAGCGAACGGAGCAGGCGAAGGTGGAGACAATGACGCGGACGTTCTGCATCAGTTCATCATCCCCGGTGGCGCCGATGACCAGCGGCTGCGGCGTGGCGTCTATGATCAGTTCGCTGCTCATATTTCGTACTGCTTAAATTCCAGGCCGGCCTGGATGCTGATGGGGTTGCCCTTGGGGCCTGCCTTGGTCCACTCTTCCGTGGCCTTGACCAGCACATGCCGGCCGTAGTTCATGCCGCCCAGGATGAGCTTTTCCACCAGGCCGCCCAGAATGAGGGCCTGCACGGTGAGCATAGTGTCGGCCGGGTCCACGCCCATGGAGGATGAGAGCAGGACGGAGAAGGAAAAGGTGTTCAGCTCCGGGGCGAGGTATTCCAGGCGGGGCTTGTGGATCAGCACCTTGTGTTCCTCGTAGGCGGCGGACATTTCCCGCTTGACCCCGCGCGGGGTGAGCACCTTGTTCATGCTGACCTCGAAAACCAGGAGTTTGCCGAAGGAACCGATAATCACAATGCGCTCCTAGTGGTTGCAGCCGATGACCGGGTTGCCCTGCACCGCGCCCGAGGCGTTGACATTGCCGTTGACCTGCGAATTGCCGTTAAGGGTCTGGTTGCCGGTCTGCTGCGAATCGCCGCTGTGAACTTTGCGGCCGAGGTGGTCCACCAGGCCCTCGACGTAGACATCGGCCTTGATGCGGGCCTTGCAGGCGCCGGAGCCCTGCCAGCCTTCGAACAGCAGGGAGGGAGCGCGCATGCGGATGCCGGCCGCGCCTTCCAGGTAGAGCATTTGCAGGCTGCGCAGGGTGACGTCCTTTTGGCCTTCAAGGAGCGTTTCACCCTGGACCTTGGCTTCCAGGTCGCCCTTGATCAGGATTTTGGCGTTTTTATCCACCGTGATGTCGGCTTCGCCCTTGATATCCGCGAAAAACTTGTGGTTTACGCGGTCGTAGGAAATGACCGTGCCGTCTTCGAAACGGTAGAACTGCATGGGCTGTTCCTGGCCGGGCGCTTCATCCGCTTTGGAATAGACCGCGCCCAGAACGCAGCCCTCTTCCATGCCCTGGCCGGCAAAGAGCACGGCCACATGCTCCTTGAGGTCGGGCAGGCACTGGTCCTGATCCTTGAGGGTGCGGCGGTGCAGGGTGCGGACCGGGTAGGAGACCATGTCGTCGCCATCGTGGAGCTGCACGCGGGCGCTACCCACGGTGTTGGATTCCGTGACCGTGCCGAAGCGCAAGCTTGCGCCCCGGTTGGCTTCCACCCGCTCCAGGCGGCGTTCCAGATCAATGATGCGCTGCATGATGTTCATGGCCGTTCCTAGTAATCCAGGGTCTTGCGCAGTTCCGCGCTGGTGGTGTAGGCGCGCGCCAGCTTGTGCTCGGCCGATTCCACGAAATAGTTGCCGTCGTACTTGCCCCAGCCCTCAAGTTTGAGGGTGATGCCGGCCACTAGGCCGGGAAAGCCCATGAAGTCCAGGGTGGCGGTTTGCTCGCCTTCGTTTGCCTCGCGCAGGGCGCCGCCGCCGAGGGCGATGGCCTGGGCCGAGTTTTCCACCCGGCTGTTCAGATTCAGGGTCTGGCCGCTGGGGGGCGGGCCGGAGGCCTTGACCTCGGTTTTGACGGTTTCGCGCTTGGCCGGATCGTGGTAGGCGACTTCGGCTTTTTCCGCCGTGCCCTGCGAGCCTTTTTTGAAAGACCAGGTTGCAGGCGAGTAGATGGAGCCTTTTTTGGGAATGACAAAGCGGGGCTTTTTGGCGTCCCACTCCTTGGCGCCGTAAAGGATCATCCGGCCGTCATGAACCTTGAGGTTAATGCCGTATTTGCCGGCCAGGTTGTTCAGAAAGGCCAGATCGGAGGCCTCGCGCTGATCCACGCGGTTAAAGGGGATTTCCGGGGCGTCGTACATGAGGGCGTAGCCGTGGCGGCCGGCTATCTCGCCGGCGATTTTTTACAGGGTGTAGGTTTCCCAGCCCCGGGTGCGGGCTTCTTCCGACATGGCCGAGGTTTTGGCGGCAGTGACGGCCTTGACCTTGAACACGTCCGGCGGACCGTCCAGGGAAGCCTCGTCCACCGTGAACAGGCCCATGGGCAGGGCGACATTTTGACCGGGCTTGTACCAGTCCAGGCAGGTGAGGTGAGCGGTGACGCGGCTGCCTTTTTCTATGAACCAGTCGCCCTGCCAGCGGCCGTACTTATCCATGAGGGTCAAGTTGACCTCATCGGCCTTGCCTTTGGCGTTGTCCTTGAAGGAGAACTCCTTGAGGGACGGGGCCACGGACGAGGTGACGTCATGCCCGTTGATGGTGACTACGAGGCGGGTGCGGCGGGCCGGGAAGTTTTCGCTCATGCGCCCTCCCCCGCCATCCAGGGCGGCAGATCCGGGGTGATATCCGGCACGGTGATCTGGGGCACGGACAAGACCACGTCCGGCCCGAACACGAGCACGTCGCCGTAATCCGGGTTGGCCTTAATCAGGCGGTCCATGAGGGTCTCACGCTTCCAGAGGCGGTGGGCGATGACGTCCCAGGTGTCGCCCTGGACGGTGGTGTAGGTTGCATCAGCCATAGGCCACCCGTGCCGCATCGGCCAGCAGGCCGGACAGAAGACGCTGGATGGCGGTTTTTTCCGATTCCATGGACGCGAGCACTCGTTTGCCGAACTCCCTGTCCGGCACGCCATCCATGGTGAAGCTGAACTGGAAGGTGGGCGCGAGGGTGACGGGACTTCCCAGGCCTGCTGGCATGCCGCCGCTCTTGCCCGCCAGAGTGGCAAGATCCGGCAGGCCGCCCTGCCCCGCCGCTCCGGCCCCGGCCGGGCCGCCGGGCATGGCCGGGGCCGGAGCAGAGGCCAAGAAGGCTTCCGCGTCCGCCACGGACATACCGGGGGGCAGGCCGCCAGGCAGGGCCGGGGGAGGCGCGGATACAGCCGGGGCGGGTGCTGTGACGGCCACGGCACCGGCGTTTTGGGCCGCGCCGGCCTCAGCCTTTTGCTGCTCCGCGATCTTCTGGTCAGCGGTTTTTTCGGTTTCGTCGGCATCGTCGTTGAACCAGGAGAGGATGCTCTGGATCTTGCCCCAGACCCAAGTGACTTTTTCCGTGACCGGCTTCAAGGCGATGAGGAAGCCATCCCAGATGGTGTCCAGCACTTTGCGCACCGGCTCGCAGGTCTGGTACAGGGTGGCCAGGGCGCCGCCCAGGAACATGACGCCCTTGATTACCCAGCCGATGGGGTTGTTGCTCATGGCGGCGTTGACCAGCCATTGCGCGGCGGCCACGGCGCGGGTGCCCACGGCCAGGCCGAAGGCGGCGGTGCGCTGGGCGATCATGCTGTAGGTGGAAAGGCTGCACACCACCCGGCCGGCCGCCCAGACGCCCTTGGCCATGGTCCAGGCGTCGGAAACCACGGTCAGAGCGAAACCGCCGGCGAGCGTGGCCACCTTGAAGGCGACCATGGCGGCGGCGGCCATCATAACGACGCGCACGGCCTCCGGGTGGGCCTCCGCAAAGGCGGTCATGCCGATGGCGGCGCTACCCGCGACGGTGAGGGTGTCGTTCAGGGCCGGAAGCAGGCCGGCGCCGATGGTGATGGCGAATTCCGCAGCCTTGTTTTTGGCGATGGTGACGGCGTTGGCCGTGGTGCGGGCGCGGTTTTCGAACTCCTTTTGCATGGCCCCGGCATACTTGGTGGTATCGGAGGCCAGGGCAAAATTTTGATCGAGCAGGGAGATGTTTTTTGCCAGGGCCGCCACCGGGGCCACGGATTCCTTGCCGAAGATTTCCGTCATGATGCCGGTACGCATGTGGGCCGGCAACGCGTTGATTTTTTGCAGGACGGCGATCATGGCGCCTTCCGCATCCGCCTGCATCTGGATGGACAGCTTTTTCACGTCCACGCCGATGCTGGCAAAAGCCTCTTTCTGGTTCTTGGAAGCGGCTTCGCCCCGCGACAGGGCTAGCATGAAGTTTTTGATGCCGGTGGCGGCCTTGTCTTCCGGGATCTTCATGGCGGCCAGGGTGGCGGCCATGGCTGTCATGGGCTTGTAGGCGATGCCGGCCATATCTCCCAGCGCGCCGACGCGGTTGACGATGCCCGCGATATCTTTTTCCGTGGCGCTGGAGGTGTTGGCGAACTGGTTCATCAGGTCCAGCATTTCGCGGGTGTCGTCGAAGCTTAGATTAAGCGCGGTGCGGTAACCGCCGATGGCGGCGGCAGCGTCTTCCGTGCCCATGTTGAAGGCGACGGCCATGTGCGCGGCCATGGTGGTGAAATTTTTCAGCTCGTCGGCCTTGCCCATGCCGAGCTGCCCGCCAGCCGCGAACAGGGCGGCAAGCTCCTGGTGCGTGAGGGGCAGCTCGCGGCCGAGCTGTTTGACGGCCCGTTCCATGGCGTAGAACTCGGGCGTGAGGTTTCCGGCCTCGTCGCGCATGCCGTCGATGGTTTTGGCGGCGTCGGCCATGGCGCTTTCGAAGTCCATGGCCATCTTGATTGGGGCGGTGACCACGGCAGCCGAGGCCAGGGTGCCGAGGATTTCGCCCTGCATTTCGCTGCGTTTGGAGCGGTTGCGCTGGAAGGTTTCCTGGCGTTTGAGGGCGTCTTCCATGCGCTTCATCTGGGCCGTGGCTTTAGCGTGGACCGAGGCGGAGTTGCCTACCGTGACGTTGTATCTGGCGGCGGAGCGCTGGGCCGAGGCGTAGGCTTTTTCCGCCGAGGCGAGCTGTTTGGCGACATCTTTGCCGGCCACGGCCTCGGCGCGCAGGGAATCGACCGTGGCCTTGGCCGAGGTCAATTTGCCGGCCGCGCCGGAGACCGCCTTGATCTGGCTCATCTCGCGCTTGAGCCGGCCGGCCCGGCCCGCCACTGTGTCGAACACGGAGGCGACGCTGGACTGGAGCCGTGCGCCGATGGAGAAGGTAAAGCCAACGCTCTTTGCCATAACCCTGTCTCTTTCTACCGGGGGTTCACGCCCCCTGGCTTTTGCCTATGCGCCGTTGAGCGCTTTTTCCGCTTCCGCCAGATCCTCTATCCAGGCCAGGGCTTCCTCGTAGGGAAGCGCGAGCGCCTCGTTAAGCGGCATCCTGCCAAGGCGGGACAGTATCGCCGCCGTCATTCTCAGATCCTTGGTCGGCCTTGGCGCGGCCACGAAAAATCAAGTACTGTTTTTGCAGCTTCTCGTAGTCGGCCATATCCAGTTTTCTCACCTCCTCCACCTTCAGGCCGCAGAGATGGCCGAAGTAACGGGCCTCCTGCTCCAGTTGAACCTTGGGATCGCGCGAGTTGGGCACGTAGGTGATCTCGTCGTCCAGGGTGGGACGGCGCATGGTGACTTCCGCCAGTTCGCGGTCGGCGAGTTGGACCGGAAAGTCGAGGGCTATGGTTGCGAAGGGCGCTTTGTTCATGATCAGCCTCCAAGGTAGCTGAAGAGGTCAAGGAGCAGGTTTTCACCGGAAATACGGCAAATGCCGTTGATCTTGTCGATGGCTACGACTTCCCGTCCGTCGATCCAGAGATCCATGCTGACCACTTCCATCTCGGTGTCGTTGTCCATCTTTTTGCCGGGCGTGGTTTTGCCGAGGCCGGCCTTTTTGGGCAGGGCGTTGGCCGTAAGTTTGACGGGTTTGGGCATCAGGCAGTTCAGGCCGGCGTCGTAAACCTGGATAGCGGCGTAAATCTGGAGCTGGTGGCCGGTGGTCTTGAGCAGGTTAACGGCCTGGGTGTTGACGGTGTTCCAGGAAATGCCCAGGGTGAGGTTGCCGAAATGGCCGATGACCGGGGTTTCCAGCTCGCCCAGGATGCCGAGGCCGGAGATGGACTCTTTCATGTATTCCAGGTCCGGCAGGGTGACCTCGCCCACGCCCAGGAGTTCGTCGCCTTCCCGGTAGATTTTGGCGTTGATGAGCTTATCCGGGATGGGGTTGGTGCTCGGGAGTCTCTCGTTCGGCATGGTCAGCTCCTTTCACTGCCGCTGATGCCGCTGAAGAGGCTGGTCAGCGCGGTATGGTCATAGTGCAGGATGTGGACGATCTCCTGGGCCGGTGACGGCGGGGTAAGGGCCACGCGGTAACGCACCGTGCCGTTCATGATGTCCGGGGTCGGGTTGTCGCCGGCCAGGAAGCTGACCTTGCCGGCAATGAGGCGCTCGCGCCGGACCAGGCCGTTGAGCCAGAGGTTCACGCTGTCCACGATGGATTCGATGTGGCGCACGCGCACGATGGGTTCATCGACCTTTTGCCAGGTGGACAGGACCAGGGTGTTGCCCACGTAATTGAACATGCGGCGAACCGGGATGAACACGTCTTTCACGTCCGTGACGCCGGGATAGGCGGCCGTGTAGTTGCCCCAGAACTTGAGCCCGCCCACGAAGTTGATGCCGGTGGCGATGCCGCGGAAGTTGAGCCAGCCGGCCTGCTCGGAATCGAGATCCAGCAGCTCGCCGTTGTGCATGATGCAGTTGGCCAGGATGCGGGAGTTGGAGGGCGACCAGAAGGGCACGCCTTCGTTATCCGCATCGCGCCGGCCGATGCCGCCGGACAGGTGGGTGCTGCCCCACATGAGGCGATCGCCGGTGACCGGACGGCCGAAGAAGGGAATGAGGTGCTTGTCCGTGAGGTTGTTGTCCTGAAGCCATTCCGGCGCTTCGGTGTAGTTGCGGACCTCGGACGGGATATCGATGTTCGCGGTGCAGGAGAAATGGCCGTTGATGTCCGCGCATTTGGCGCCCATGACCAGGGCCACGGCCGGATCGGAGGAAAATCCGGGCGCGAGCACCTGGCCGGGCACCATGGTGAAGCGCGGGAAGACCGAGGACACCAGTTCCAGGCCTTTGCGCTTGAGGGTTGCGCCGTCGATGCCGCCGATGATGTCCGCCTTGGTGACCTTGGAGACGTCCGGCGCGGTAAGCGAGCCGTCGCCGCCCTGGACCGGGCTGACATGCACGGCCGGATCAAAGACGTTGACGAACACGATGGGCGCGACGTTATACAGGCCCATGTACACGTCCGCGTGTTCGGACAGGGTGTACTGGCTTGGGTCTTCGCCTTGGGGCACGCTGCCGAACTGGGCCGTGAACTCCTCCGGCGTGAAAATTAACCGGGGTTCGTTGACCGGGGCCTTGACGCCGGTAGCCAGGGTGTGGACCGGGGCCGTGCCGATGACCACGGGCAACGCGGAATCGACGTTGACCATGGTGAGGATCTGGGTGGGTTCCTCATGGATGAATACGCCGTGTCTGCCGCTCATTTCACGCTCCTTTCCCGGCTGGGGTCACCGCGCAGGGCCTTGCCCGCCTGGGAAAGCGGGACAAAGAGCGCGGCCAGTTCCTTGTCTTTATCCAGCGCCTTTTTCAGCACGGCCGGCAGACTGGTGAACACGTTGCCCCGTTCCAGGGGGATGGGATCTTTACGCCGCTGGCCCACGTACATGAGGGATTCGGCGGCCGGCGTCTGGATATCGCCGTCTTTGATCTTTGCCATGGGGGTCTCCTTTTTTTCTCTTCTTCCGCATCCGCCGGAGTGAGGGGCGAATTTTTTTGCCAGGCAAGGAAGGCAAGGTTTTGTGATGGGGGCTGGCCTCTTGGGGCCTGCCCCCGGAGCAAAATCGCCGCCTGACGCCGCATGGCGAAAAAAGGCGCCCCTCACTCCCAGCCGGGGATGCTCCAGCGGCTTATGATAGCCACTTGCGCGAAGGGGCGCGGCTGCCCGAGCAGATCCGCGCGCTGCCAGCGCATGTAGCGGTTTTTCTCGTCACGGACGCAGGTGAAACGGGATTCCACCGAAACGTCCAGGGCCTCGCGCAGGAAGCGGGCGATGCGGCTGCGCACGAGGGCCAGTTCCATTTCCGCCCCTTCCGCGTCGCCCTGCTCTCCATTGTAGACGCCGGCCAGGAAGGCCACTTCCTCGTACAGTTCGCCGTCCGTACCTTCGCCGCTCATGGGGGTGACGATCACGCAGGGGAACAGGCTTTCCCGCTGTGCCGTCGGCGGCAGATCGCCGATAAAGACCTGGACGGCGGCCAGGGTCGGTTGGGCCTTGGGATCGCGCTGGTTTCTGGAAAACTTGACGTCGGCAAAGGCCGATTCCAGGGCTTTTTTCAGGGCGGGCAGGAAACCGGCGATCATGACGCGCCCCCGTGTTCGGCCAGGACCGTATCAACGATGCGGGGCAGGATGCGGGAGAAGTTACTTTCCGCGCCGGCCCGGAGCATCTGTTCCACTTCCGGGGTGGTGGCGTGGTACTGCACGGTGGGGCCGTAAGCCTCTTTGAGCTGGCTTGCGGTGCGGTAGTACACGCCGAGGTGGCCGCCGGGCATGCGGGCGATGAACGGCAGGCCGGTGCGGAACTTGCCGGGCAGTTCCTCGCGCTGGCGCTGCTCGCCGGCGCGCAGGGAATAGCTGAAGCCCGACCACTGTTTGGAGCGCATGCCCTTGCGGGCGGTGACATCCTGCGGCTGGACGTCGTAGTTGATGAGGGGCACGGCCCGGCCGGCCACGGTGAGGCTGCCTTCCGCGCCCTGGCCCCTGGCCACGGCCTGGGAGAGCTTGATGCTCTTTTCGATCAGGCGCGGCGGCAAAGGGATATCCGACACCAGTTGCCCGGCCAGTTCGGTACGGGCCAGGCGCAGCACCTCGCTGACGGCCGGATAGAGCGCCCGCTGCACCGCGTAGGGCACTTTGGCCAGGCGTTGCATCTGGCGCTCTATCAGTTCGGCGTCAAAGGTGATGCTGATCATGCCGTGTTCCTTTCCAGTTCCAGGCGCAGGATGCCTTGTTGCGGGTCCGCCTTGGCGACGGTCCAGCGCGCGCCTTGCACAACGATTTCCTCGCCGGGCAGCGGGACGGGGAAGTCTTTTGCCAGCACAAGCAGAGCGGCCGTGTGCGAGACCACGCCCCAGCCGGTGGGGTCGGTTTGCGAGCCCTGGCCTTTGGGCTGCAAGGCATCGTCCCAGAGGGCGGGCACGGGCAGGCCGTTTATGGTCATGATGTCCGCGAACTCGTGCGGGTTCATGAAGACGTGTTCCGCGTCGTGGGCGAGGGTTTGCTTAAAGCTCACGGCTTCATCTTCTCCATTTTGATCAGGGCTTTGACGTCGGCGCCGATTTCCGACAGCCGGCGCTGCGTTTCTTCCGCCAGGGTCTCGGCGCGGGAGATGCGGCGCTCGTACTCGTTATCGCGCTGGCGCAGGCCGGTGGTTTCCTGGGCGTGGTCGGAGAGCTTGCGCTCGATGTTGTTGACCCGTTCTTCCAGTTTGGCGGTGGTGATGGTGGCCGTGGTGGCGGCGGAGCCGATGCCCACCAGAACGGAGATGACCAGGGGCAGAACGTGCCTGATGACCGAGGAGTCAACCACGGGGCCATTCTTCTGTTGCTCGTCCGACGTTGGGGTCATTGCCAGGCCTCCCGCCAGTTTTCGAGGTTCAGGAGCGCGCCTTCGGCCCGGCGGCGCGTGACCAGGCCGGGGAGCACCCGCCCGCCGCCGTGCACCCAGCGCATGAGTTCGCGCCGCGCCCCTTGCCAATCGCGCTCGTTGACGCGCCGGCGGAAAGTGGAGCTTTGCAGCCGGCCCGGGCCGAGGTTGAAGACAAAGGAGGCGACGGCGGCCAGGCGCTGTTCCGGCTCCGCCAGCAGAACCGGGCAGTGGCGCAGGGCCGCGCCCACGGCCTGGACCAGATCTTCGGCCAGGAAGCTCTCGCCCTGCTCCAGCGTGACGGCCGGATGATCCTTGGCGCAGAGCCGGCCGTAACCGATGGTCCAGAACCCGGCCGGGCAGAGATAGGGCACGGCCATGACGCGGGCGCTCAGGCGGACTTCCCGGTGGAAGCCTTCGGCCAGTTTGCAGAGCGCTACCGCGTCAAAGGGCACGCCGAGACCGTTCATTGCTCTTTACCCCTTCGGTGATGGACGGATTTTTTCGCCAGGCAAGGAAGGCGCGGTTTTTTACGCAGGGAGTGGACTCTTTCGTCCATGACCGGAGTAAAAAACAAGCCTGACGCGACATGGCGGAAAAAGACGTCCATCACCGGCCCGCCTTTTCGAATACGCGGCCAAGAAACCAGAAGTTGAGCAGGCCGGCCCAGACGGCCATGTCGTCCGCGTTCCACATGAGCGGGATGGCGGACAGCCACTCCACCCCGCCCCTGATGGCGGTGATGAAGCCGGCCAGCTTGACCGCGCAGTACAGGGCCATGAACCAGTAAGTGATGACCGGGCGCACGGACAGGGACAGGGCATCGACCCAGCGGATGC
Organism: Desulfovibrio sp.; assembly: GCA_031550695.1. Classification (GTDB taxonomy): domain Bacteria; phylum Desulfobacterota; class Desulfovibrionia; order Desulfovibrionales; family Desulfovibrionaceae; genus Frigididesulfovibrio. The sequence continues at coordinate 34,380 of JAVBOI010000030.1, forward strand.
CGGATTTGCCGCCCTGGGCGCGGGTGGCCTCTTTGAGCGCAAGCAGGGCGCCGGCGTTCCAGTCCGCCTGGGCCTGCGCCCCGATTTCGGCCATGCGGGACGCGCCGCGCAGCTGCTCGAACTTGTAGGCGTGATCCTGCAAGGACAGTTCGTGCTTGCGCTCGGCCGCGCGGTCAAACCACTTGAGGAATTCGGGAACAAGGCGGAACAGGCCGCCCATGAGTCCGCCGAGCAGAGTTTCAAGCATTTTCACCGCCTCCTTCGCCGCCTTTGCCGCCTTTGTCATCCTGGCCGGAAGAGTCGGCGGGTTGTTCCTCTTCCAGAGGAAGGACTACCATGCCCATGGCGGCCAGCTTGCGGGCCTCTTTTTCTTCCATGGCCACGGTCTGGCCGGGGGATTTCACTGTCTTGCCGTTATCGAACTGGCAACGCAGGGTGACATTGATTTTCGCCATGGCGCTTATCCCTCCACGACTTTGGCCAGGACGGTCCAGCCGGGTTGTTTGGTCCAGGGCAGGGGCCGGGTTTCGCAGAGCGAGAAAATGCCCGAGGGGTCATCCTGCTTGAAAACCTTGGCGAACACTTCCACCGGGCCTTGGCATTCCAGATCCATGGGCATGCCGTATTCGATTTCGGACTGGGCGCCGGCGGCCTGGAGCAGGGCGTAGTTGGGATCGAGGAAGTGCTGCACGGCGCCGTCCATATCCGCGTAGGTGCCGGACACCACGTAGACGTTCAGGCCGTTCCAGGTGCCCTTGAACTTTTTGCCCACACGCATTTCGAGCGAGCCGGCGTCGACGCCGCTGGTGGTGTCGATGTTGTCCTTGACGTCGGGGTGCTTGCGGAACACCTTCCAGGCGTTTTTGCCGAGGCAGAGATCGGATGAGCCGATGTTGGTTTCCTCCTGGATCATGGTGTCCCACTCGTCGGTCTGGTCGTAGAGATCGCTGTCCGAGGAGGACCAGAGCTTGCCGCCGGAAAGCAGGATGTTGTGCTTTTGGGGACGGCGGAAATCGACGGTGTAGGTTTTGACCTTTTTGCCGTCGATGACGTCGTAGAGATCGAGCTGGCCCTTGACCACGGCCTGGGCGCACATAACTTCCAGGGTGTAGTCGATTTCTTCCCGGTGCATGTCCATGTCTTCGGCCAGGGCGCGATCGCGCGGGTCGGTGAAGGGATCGTAGGGGTTGTTGCCGGCCGGCTGCTTGAAGATGTCCGGCTTGATAAAGCCGCGCTTGGGCCGGAAGCGCGGGGCCTTCAGGATGACCACTTCGCTCGAGTTGCCCTGGCGCATGGTGCCGGGGGCGTGATTGGTGATGGCCGGGAGCATGCGAACGCCCTTGGAAACGATGTGCAGCTCGAACAGTTCCAGGGGGCTGGGCGAGTTGCGCCGGAACATGGAACTGAACATGGTGTGTTTGATGGGCCGCTTGTTGATCACGCCGGTGACAAGGCGGGGGTCGAAATAGTCGATGCTTTCAATGCTCATGGGATTAGGCCTCGCTTGCGTAAACGCCCTTGGCGCGCAGGGCGACATGGGCGGCTTTTTGATCTGCGGCGGAAACGCCATCGGCCCAGGTGAGTTCCGAGGCGATGACTTCGGCGTGAACGTAGGTAAGGGCGTAGGCATCACCGGCGGCGGGCACGGTGACGTCTTCCGCCAGGATGCTGTCGGCGTCCGCGCCGGTGGCGAACTGGCCGAGCTTGCCGTCCTTTACCCCCAGCACGGTTCCGGCGTTGAGGAACTGTTCCGCGCCGGTGGAGCTGATGAGCTGGCGCTGGAGCACGGGAGCGTGGCTTTTGAGAAAGGTGCGGCGCTCATGGGTGGCGATGGTTTTCATGCGAGCGGCTCCTACAGGTTGATTTTGCTGATGCGTTCAATGGCCGCCATGACCTGATCCGGGCCGGCGGACGGGGCGGCGCCGGCCACGGGCGGGGGCGTGGCCGCCTGAATGCCGGCCAGGATGGCGGACTTCGCGGCTTCTTCCTTGCTCTGGGCCTGCGCCGTGGGCGGGACCATGACGGCGGAGATGGCGGCCAGTTGCTCCGGCCGGACTTCTGCCCTGACCAGGCTTTCGACCCTGGCGTGGACTTCTTCGCCGGCCACGGCCTTGACCATGGCGAGCACGGAGGCCGAGGCCTCTTCCGTTGCGGTTTTGACCTTGGCTTCGGCCGTTTGCGCGGCTTCGGCCCTGGCCTGGTTCTGGATGTCCGCCAGCAATTCCGGGTGCTGGGCGGCCAGGGTCTTGAGATCCATGGTTGCCTCCAGGCGTAGTGTGGTGATGGCGGACGCAAGGTCGCGCACAATGGTGGTGACAAGGCCGACGGCTTTCGCTTCCTCGGCCAGCATGAACTGCCCTTCGGCCCATTGGTCGGCCGGGGCGGTGACGCCAAGGCCGCGCACGACGTCGGCCTTGAAAATTTCGTGCAGTTGGGAGACGTGGCGCTGGAAATAGTCGCGCTCTTCGTCTGACAGGGGGGTATCCTCGTTGCCGGCGGCCTTCCATTTGCCGGCGGTGATGTAGCTGTAGGAGACTCCCCACTTTTCATTGAGCTTGGAAAAATCGGTATGCACCAGGATGACGCCCACGCTGCCCACGGTAGCCGTGACCGGGGCGAGCACCCGGCCCGTGGCCGCGCCGATCCACATGGCGGCGGAGGCCATGAGCCCGTTGGCATAGGCGGCCATGGGCTTGACCTTGGCGGCGGCGGCGACGCGATCGACCAGTTCCTTGGTTCCGGCGACCACGCCGCCAGGGCTGTCGATATCCAGAAGGATGGATGTGACGGAGTAATCCGTGAGGGCTCGCTCCAGGGCGTCGAGAATGGTGTCCTGCCCGGCGGTAACGGGGCGGCCGGTCCACCGGGACATGACCTCTTTGCGGGTGATGGTGCCGTTGACGGGAATTACGGCTACCCCGTTTTGCACGGTATAGCCCTTGTGTTCCTCGCCTTTCGCGTCCGGCAGATAGGCGGACGGATGCGCCGCTTGAGGAGGAGTCTCCTGCCCGCGCAAGTGGACGGCGAGATCCGCGAAAACGGCCTGCGCGGAATCGGGGGCCAGCGCCCAGAGGCGGTTAGTTGTCGGCATCCTTGTTCTCCTGGTTGTCCTGATCCTCGTCGCCGTCCTTGTCCTCGTTGTCGGCGTCGTCCGGCTGGTCCGTTTTGGGGCCGGACTTCCCGACCTTGACCGCCGGGGTCTGGGCGGGCATGGCGGCCAGGCGTTTTTCCTCGGATTCGATCGTGTCCATGGCTTCGGCGAAGTCGCCGCCGTTTTCCGCCCAGTGCTCGGTGCGGGTCATGAGGCGGTTGGCGATGGCCAGCAGGTTGGCCTGGATTTCCTTGAGCGGATCGACGTAGCCGCGCTTGGGGCCGTACCAGTAGGCGTTGGTCCAGTAGTGGCGGGCCTCGTAAAAGCCGGGGGCGGAAGGCGGCAGAACGAGACGGCCGCGCAGGTAGGCTTCTTCCTGCACCATGGACCAGACGGGCTGGCAGTACAGACGGGCGAACCAGACGCGGTACATGAGGTAGACTTTCCAGGCCGCGTTCAAGGCGGCGCGGGCGCTGGAATAGTTGGTTTTGGAAAAATCCTTGAGCACTTCCTCGTAGGGCAGGCCCATGCTGGCGCCCTGCGCCCTTAAGATCAGTTCCGCAAAGGCCATGAAGTTCTGGCTGGGGCGCTTGCTTTCCAGGATGTAGGGCTTTTCGTCCTTATTCCCGTACATGATGGTGCCGGGGTCCACGTCCTGGTAGTAGCGCGCCTCGCCCCCCTCGTCGGGGTCGGCCAGGTTGTACATTTCCCTGACGGCGTCGGGCAGGCCGGCGCGTCCGCCTTCCAGGCCGATGAAGACCGGGAAGGATGCGGCCAGCACCTGGGCCAGCAGCTCGTGATCGATGGCGTCCGTGAGGTTGCGGAAGAGTTTGACGGCCGGGGCCAGGCAGGACACGCCGCGCACCTGTTCCTCTTCGTTCTGGCGGAAGAGGTGGAAGGCGCCGGGGCGGTGGCCGACACGGGCCGGGATGTAGCGGAACTGGTCGCTGGTGAGGGCCGGGCCGATCCATTCGGAAGAAGGAAAGGCCGAAGGCTTGGGCGCGGCGACCCAATAGCCGAGGGGCTGGCCGCATTCGGACAGGTGCACGCCGTCGCGGATGGACGGGTCGGTCTGCTTGTCAAAGGGGGTGCGGAGCCGGCGGGGGGAAAGGGCCTGGATGGCAAGGCTGAAGGCACGGCCGTTTTGCGCGGTGGGCGTTTTCATGACCGGAACGTGCAGCATTTCGCCCGGACGCAGGATGGAAAGGACGCCCGAGTATTGCAGATCTTCAAAGTGCATGCGGCCGGCGGCGTCGGCCTCCGCGCACCACTCGGACCAGATCCACTCCTGCTGTTCCTTGACGTCGTTGGCCTGATCCTCGGTGATGCGGAGCAGTTTCCAGGGGAGGCGCGGCTGGGGGGTCAGGCCGGTGCCCACGGAGTTCAGGGCAACGGTGTCCACGGCCGAGCGGGCAGCAAAGTCGTTGGCGTAGAGATCCTGGGCGCGGTCCTGGGTGAGGCGGCGCTCGGCGGTTTCTCCGGCCTGGCTGCGCACGCGGCGCGGGCGGTAATTGCTGACCGAGCCGCGCATGGCCCCGGAATCGCGGGAGGGAGTGGAAACGCGCTGCTGGGCGAGCGGGCGGCCCAGGTGATCGACGAGGGAGAGGGCCGTTGCGCCGCTCATCGCCTTACCCTCGCCCGGACAAAGACGGGACCGCGTTTGCCGTCCAGGGCTTGCAGTTCGGTTTCAAGGTAGGCGAGCTGCTTCTGGATTTCCGGCAGATCCTGGCGGGTGAGGCTGCGGCCGGCGATGGTGTAGGACTTGCCTGTGGAGGCCGCTTTATAGGCGGCCTTCCACAGGTCTACCAGGGAGAGGAGTTCGCTACGGGTCCACAGGGTCATGGGTATGCAAATATCAGGAGGATATTTGCATGGTCACGGAACTAACGGAACTAACGGAACTAACGAACGGAAAGTTGCGATATTTCTTCGCCGCTGTCCGTGGGCACGGGCGCGACCAGGCTGTTGACGTCCGCTTCGTACACGAAAAGCCCGCGTTCGCCGCTACGGAAGGCGGGGAGTTTGCCGGAGTTGACCAGTTCGTAAAACTTGGTCTTGCCGCAGCCCATGCGGGCGCAGGCCTGCCGCCAGTTGAGTCTGCGGCCGCGCGCTTCTGACATGCTTACCTCCTGCTGATTCTGGCGAGTTTGTCCGCTGCCGTGCGCGGGCCGCGACTTGGCGGCGCGGGGCGCGGGGGCGCGGGGGCTTTGCGGGGCTGATCCTCGGCTTCCGGCTGTTTCCAGTTGCGGATGCCTATCTGGTAGGCCAGGGCCTGGAGCATGACCTCGCAGTCCCAGAAGTGCTCGTCGCGCTCGTGCGGGTTGATCCAGGCCTGTTTTTCGTCCGACCAGACCTCGGCGCACATTTCCTTGGCGTATTGTTCCAGTTCCTTGCGTTCGTTGCTGTGCAGGTGGAAGGCGCCGGGGTCCGAGGGGTGCATGGCCAGTTTGGCCGAGAGGTCATCCTTGAAAAACTTGGTGTTGACCCGGTGCAGCAGCAGGCCGCCGGGGATCTTTTGTTTGACGCCCTTTTCATCGGGGAAAAATTCGATGTTGGACGGGTCCACGGGGATGGGCAGGGTTTGCACGCCCTGGTACGGCACGATGCGGCCCCGGTGCTTGACGCAGAACTGGTAGACCTTTTTGGTGCGGTTGCCCATGGCGTCGATAATGGAATTGCGGACCCGGTAGGCCTTGCCGTTGCCGTCCTTGTAGACGCTTTTCCAGAGCACGGTTTCGATGTCCGAAAAATCCGCCAGCGTGCCGCACTGCACGAGCCAGCTTTCTTCCGACGCGCCGTAGGCAAAGGCCCGGATGAGATAGCGGAAATAGGTGCCCTGCGTGTCCACGGCCGCCAGCAGGGCCGCGACGGGCGGCCGGCGGTGGGCCGGGTCCGGGTGTTCTTCCGGCAGGGGCACGATGCCGCGCGGGCGGCTGTCGCACAGGGCGAGGATGAGGTCTTCGTTCCGCTCCGCGTGCTGTTCCTTCCAGGGCTCGGCCTTGAACTGGGTGACGAAGTTCTTGAGGTCGTCCAGTTTTCCTGAGTGCTTGTACTTCAGAAAGGCGTGAGCCACGGCGGACAGGCTGACGAAGTACGAAAGCCAGGCCGGGAGGTGGAAGCCTACCTTGAGCGGGCGGTAGGTGTTCAGGTGGGCGTTCAGATCCAGGCCGCTGGCGCGTTCTCGCCATTCGCCCCGGCGCGCGGCCCGGTCGCGATCGTGGTCGTCCCACAGTGCGCCGCAGTGTTCGCAGAGGTATTCGGCGCTGCGCTCGGCCAGGACGGTTTCCGGGTCGGGCAGGGGTTCGTTTTCCAGCACGGGAGGCTCGGGCTGGCCCTTCAGCCTGGCCAGGAGCTTTGCCCGGTAGGAGGCGGACCAGGTGATGTTATCGAACTTCATGAGCTGGATCACGTTGCAGTGGGGGCAGCGGACCCAGTAGTCGAAGCGGCAGCCGGCCTCTTTCATGAAGGCTTTCCAGATGGGGCCTTGCTCTGTGGTGGGGGTGGAGAGCTTGAACACGAGGCGGCCGCGATCGGTCCAGGTGGTGGTGCGTTTTTCGGCCAGATCCTCGGAACTGGCTTCGTTTTTTGGGTTTTTGTATTTGTCCAGCTCGTCCAGGATCAGGTAGCGGATGGGCTTGTTGCCGAGCCGGGCCACGGAGCCGGACCAGCCCAGATAAATAACCATGTGCGAGAGGTTGATGCGCAAGCTGGCCATATCGTCGCCGGAGCCGGTGAGGTATTCGCGCATGCGCGGCGAGTCTTCAATCATGGGGATGATGCGGTCTTTGGCGTTTTCGCGGGCGGTGTTTTCGTCCGGGAAGACGTACAGGACCGGACCGGGGGCGCGGTCCACGGCGTAGCCGACGATGTTGTGGCCGGCTTCCGACCCGCCGGTCTGGGGCGTTTTGCAGAGGATGATCACCTCCACACCGGGAAAGCCGGCCGTGTTCATGATGCCCGTGAGGTAGGGCGTGAACATGTTGTGCCACTTGCCGGGGATGGAGGATATGCGTTCGCGGAGGTGGCGGTGTTTTTCCGCCCACTCGCTGATCGGGATAGGACGGCGGCGGCGCATGTTCTGGCGCTCGCCTTTGGAGAAGGTGAAACGGGAGGCACCGGCCGCGAGGGCCAGGGCGGCGAGCTGCGGCGGCATCCAGGTCGGGACGGGGGCCGTGAGCGTGCGCCGGGACTGCGGGGGCGGGGGCGTGAGGCCGGGGAGCAGAGGGGTGGTCACGGCTTGCACTCCGGGAGGTGCGCGGCCTGGTGTTTATCCCAGGCCACAAAAGCGGGATAGGGGCAGCCGTCGGAGTGCCCTTCGCCTGTTTCCAGGGCTCTGCCTCCGCAAACAGGGCAGTGCTCACCATTGGAAAGAGGCCCGTACCAGCCGCAGGCTTTGGCGACAGCGGCGCGGGCAAGAACGAGTTCTTCCTGGAGGGCGGTTATTTTTACGCCGTCCGCGTGGCGCTTTTCGTGAAGGTATCTTCTGTCGGCTTCAAGATCCTCTTCCGTCTGCACCATGCGGAATATGCGGGACTGAGCGTCATCAAGAGAACGCCGGAGCCGACCAACCTCTTTGACAAGGCTTTCCGCTTGAATCTGGGTAAGGGGCTTTCCTGCCCCAACCAAACCTTTGATGAATTCGAACAGGTTGCGTTCCATGACTCACTCCTCCATCGCCTTCAGGCGGTCTATTTCGGCGGCGATGCGATCTTTTTCGGCCAGGAGAAGCGCGCCGGCTTTGACCAGATCGCGTTCCCGCGTGGTTGGCTTCCACCAGCGTCCCGCCCACGGCCAGTCACGAGGAACCGTGACGAAATGGGAATCGGGGCCGTCATAGCGGACCGACTTGAAGCCCTGGCTTTCACGGTGCACTGGCGTCATGGCGTAGCAATAGGCGGCGGCCATGAGATCGCCCAGGCCATGCTCGGCGTCGTGCTCCGCTGTCCATCCGAGATGAGAGTGGCGCGCCCGCTCCTGAGTTATGAGTTCTTCGCCGGTCATGTCGATTTCTCCTGTTGGTATGCCTTGGGATTGAACCCCGTCATCTGCTGGTATTCCTGCAACGCCTCTTCCATGTCGCGGCCAACGCTGATGCACAGGCCAGCAGCGGACAAGTTCAGGTAGATCTCGCCACAGCGCTCGCACATATAGAGATCCGCCGTCCTGACTCCGTCGCCGAAACGGCGATCCTCATATTCGCAACGAGGGGCGCGGTAGCTGAAGAAGTGAAGGGATAATTCACCCACGACTATACGGTTTTCGCAGGAAACGCATTTGCGGGAACGCTTTGTTTCCAGCGGCGCAAAATCTTCCGCAGGATCGACCCAGGATTCGCCGTCGAAATCGCAGCTACACAGGCTCATGACTCCTCTCCCTTCCGTCGCGCTTCGGCGGCGGCGTCGAGGATGGCGTGATAGCATCCGTAGCCTTCGTTTTCGTGCGTTTGGACAAATTCGTCCGTGCAGATGCCGCAGGCCTTGCAGACGTCCGTTTCGGGGCTGTCGATCCGGTTCATTTTGTCGGATACGTTCGCCAGCTTGTCCGCGATCCAGTCCCGGTCCGCTTCCGCCTCCGCCGCGCGCAACGCCATTTTTTCATAAAGAGCTTCCGTCTTCTCGGCGCGGTCCCGAATTTCGAGCGCCCATGTGTGGTAGTAGGCGGCGTCTTTATCCGTGGTGGATTCCACCTGTAGCGCTCTGCCGAGGCGAGATTCGGCTTCTTGCGCGCGGACTTCGACTGCCCCTAGGGCGTTGAGGAGGCGGAGAATAAAGATATCCGCATCGGTTTGATATCCGCCGATCGGCGCGCATTCTTCACGCCATTCCGCCCTCTCTTCTGGTGTGATGGTGCTGCTCATGATTTTTCTCCCTTTTGAGTTGCCCGCCTGGCGTCGTCTATCCAGTCTCCGGCAGTTTGATGGCTGTATACGCCATGCCCCTGCGAAAAATAGATTTTGAGAGCGCACCTTCCCGCCAACCAGCCCCGTTCCGCCTCCGCCGCTTCCAGGGAGTTGATGAGGCGGAGGAGGCGCTTGCCTTCTTCGTGGCCGACGGTTCCGGCTTCATAGAGCGACACGCTTTCGAGCGCTTCGTCGCGCCACTGCGCCCGCTCTGTCTGGGTGATGGTGGTGGTCATAGGGAACCTTCCTTGATGACATAGGGTTCAGCCGCCTGGAGGAAGCGTTCCACCAGGTCGAGGTCGAACAGCATGCCGTGGCTTCCCGAGCGCAGGCGGGTTTCGGCGTCGATCCAGGTCTTGCCCTTGGCCACGGCGGCGATCTTTTCGAGTTCTCCGGCCACGTTGTCCGGGGAAAGCCCCCCGGCGTAGCCGACGGACACGGGAATGGAGATGGGCGGCCAGGCCTCGGGGAGTATGCCGGCGCCGTGGGAAAGGTCGAAAAGGACCGCGATGTTGCCGGGGTCGTGCTCGACGGCGAAGTAAATCATTTCCGTATTCACCTGATCGTACTGGAATATGACCGGCTGTCCCCGGTTGAAGCGGCCGGAAATCATATTCATGAGGCCGTCGATATCCCAGGCGTGGGGAATGGCGTGCGTGTTGATCTGCCAGCGCGAGAACGCGGCGGCCGTGTCCGAGCCAAGGTGGATATCAAAGCGCAGTTTCCCGGTGAGGAAGTCGCGCACGTACTGGCCGCAGAGGTGGCCGGACAGGCGTAGTTCGCCGGCGACCTCGGTGAGTTTGTCGAGCCAGTGACGCGAGGGGAAGCGGGCCATGCCACTCTGCCCCAGAGACAGCAGGATGCCGAACTCGACAAAGGGATAACGGCGCTGCAATTCGACCAGCTCGGACGGGCTGACAGTATCGTCCGCGCCGGTGACCGTGACCAGGGAAATGAACGGGGTAGTCATAGGATTCTCCTTATTTTGTATCGTACGATACGGTTTGCTATTCCACGTTGGGGCTTTTTGAGAGCATGGGCCGTTTGCATTCGCCGCAGATGAGTTTGGCCGTGGGTTTGGCCCAGGCTTTCTGCTTGCAGGTGAGGCACTCGAAACAGGCCTTGAGCTTTTTGCGATCGGATGTGGCCGCGACCGTGATTTTGGGCACGGCGTTGATCAGGACCGCCTCGCTGACCAGTTCCAGGTAGCGGGCGCAAGATCGGGCAAAGGGGCCGCCGGGAATGATATAGTGGCTCATGCGCTGGCCGGTGCGTTTGCCGCCTTTTTCGCCCGTGTTGGACGGCATGAGGCCGATTTCTTCCATTTTGTCGGCCCATTCCTTGTTGTGGTAGGCCTTGCGCGGCTTTTTCCGCCCGCGATCTTCCTGCCAGAGGTGGGCCATTTCGTGAGCCAGGGTGGAGAGGGTTTTTTCCGTGGGCACGGCTTCGAGGAAGCATTCCGGGTTGAGGGCGATTTCGTGGACAATCGCGTCTTTTTGTGCCTTGGCTCCGCGCAAGGTGAAGCGATCGGCCCAGAAGTAGCCGGCGGCTCTTTTGTGCCGGTGCAGGGTGAGCAGCACCTGGGGCAGTTCGCCGGCGAACAGGCGGGTGTTGAAGAAGTCGAAGGCGTCCTGAAGGAGCTGGTACTGGCGGCCGGAGAGCTGGAGGCGTTTTTTGCGCTTCCAGGCCTCGGCGGCTGAAGAGTAGACCGGCTTGAAAAAGTCCTTGATCAGTTCCTCGTAGACAATGCCCACGCTTCCGGCCATGGCGCGGAAGGCTATTTCCAGTTCGGGGGCGATGGTGGCGGGTTGGGTGGGGGCGGTCATGCGTCGGCCTCTTCCTGGTTGTCCTCCGGCGTTCCGGCCGGGGCGGTGAACAGGACTTCGAACTCGTCCACCTGGGCGTATTCGTTCAGGGCGGCGTCCAGCTTTTCCTCCAGGGCCTGGATCAGGTTGCGGGCCTTTTTGGGGCTGCCTTCCACCAGGCCGACAAAGTCCAGGCCGGCGGATTTGAAGGCGGTTTTCAGGCCGGAGGCCAGGGTGACGGCCCGGCCGGCCAGTTCCAGGTAGACGGCCTCGCGGGTGATGTATTTGCCCTTGAGCACGCCGAGCTGGAATTCCTCTTTTTCCGCCGCCGCCCTGATGCGGCGGATTTCCGCCTCTTCCCGGCTTTTTTGGCGCTCGCGCGCGTCGCGCGCCACGTTGTCCGCGGTGCCGAGCGTGGGCAGGGTGGCGGCGTAGCGGTCCACGTCGCGCAGGGAAAAGCTGCCGTCGGGCTGCTTTTTGAGGCGGCCGATGGCGATATCGTCATAGAGTTTGGTCTTTTTGAGCTTGCGCCCGGCCTCTTCCATGTGGGCCAGGACGGCGTTCGCATCCTTCAGGTTGGCGCGGGCGCTCTGGGCGGCCTCCAGCATGCGGGTGGCCTTGTCCAGGGCGTTCAGGTTGGCCTGGGAGGGATCGTCCTGCACCATGCGCTTGGCGTCCTCCTTGGCTTTGAGGAGGACCATCAGGTCCGTGCCGGCGCTGGCGGAGAGCAGGTTGGAGAGGTCGGGCGCTTCGGTCATGGCGTTACCTACAGGAGCGACAAGAGGTTTAATTGCGGGATGCCGCTCTTTTTGCGGGACTTTTTCGGGGCCGCGTCCGTTGCGTCCGGCTGCCATTCGGGCACGTCGAGGCCGAGTTTTTCCTTGATGTAGGCGGCCAGGATGGAGCGGTGGCACTGGCTGGGGTCTTTTTCGTAGCAGCAGAGGATGGGGGCTGGCACTTCCCGGCAGAGTATTTCCAGTGACTTGCGCAGGACTTCCGGCGTGGGGAAACGGGCGTCCAGATCGGCCCGGTAGGCCTGCCGCCAGTTGTTCGCCCACGGGTCCGAGGGCGCGAAGTAGCCGGCGCTGGGCAGGTGCGGGGCGAAACGGTACGGTTTTTTGGCGATGCGGACCTTGCGCTCTTTGGGGGCGCGGGAGGCCAGATAGGACGTTTGTATGTTCAGGCTGTTCATGCGGACTCCTCAGAACGGCACGTCGGCCGTGCCGTCTTGGTATTCGGCCAGCAGGTGGCCGTAGTAGCGTTCAAAGGCAACGCCCTTGTTGATGTAGTTGGCAAAGCGGTCCACAAGATCGCAGGTGGAGGCGAAGCCGTATTCGTCCGCCAGTTCGTCCAGGGGCACGCCGGCCCCGCGCACGAGCAGGTTGGGCATGCGCCGGTTGATCTCTTTGATGGTGACCGCGTCGTAATCGCGGGACACGCTTTCGTAGCGGACGCGGCGCGCCCAGATTTCGTCCATGACGCGGTACGTTTCCCTGACCATGTGCCGGGCCAGGGCGCGGCATTCCTTTTCCGCGCGTTGCTGGAGCGGGCAAGGCCTTTCTTGACTTTTGCCGTCAGCGGGGGCAGACTGTGGGTCCACATGATGGCGACGGGCCTGGCCCGTTGTTCTTGGGCGGCAGGTGGCACTGCCGCCCTTTTCATTCGGGTCTTTTTGCCCTCCGGCGGCGTCAGGCTTCGTTTCCGCTCCGGGGGCAGGACCAGAAAGAGCTGACTCGCCACTTCCTGTGGCTCGCCCTGCGGGCGCGGTCGCTTCGCTCCCGCGTCCACTTCCGCCATCCTGCGGAAGAGTCAGCCCCCATCGCGGAAACTCGCCTTCCTTGCCGGAGGACAAAAATCCTCCGAATGCTTCCCTAGCCACGGAGCACCATCCCCGGCAGCACCGCTTGACTGCGAATGCGTTGCTGCGGCAGGGGCGCGAAGCTCATCCAGAGCTGCGTGCCCAGGCCCTGCCGGTACACGGGGACGTCCTTTTCCTCCTTCCAGACGATGCGCAGGGCTTCCCGGAAATACGGGCCGACGGCGCCGCCGAAGCGATCCGCGCCTTGCCGGGCCAGGGTCCAGGCTGTTCTCATGATGCGTTGTGCGTGCATGGTGTTCTCCTTTTTCAAGTAACTGGTTGACTTGATTAAAGAATACCATGTTGCTTTCGGATGTACACAAAAAATACGTGCAAATACGGCTATTTAGCATATTTTTTCTTCCACAGGGCCAGGTTTTCGGCCAGGCTGCGCTCGCCGAAAGGGGCGTAGTAGTTGAGGGCGTATTCGCCCTTTTTTTTGTCGAGCTTGCGGCTGTAGAGGGTGAACACGCCCCGGTATTTCATGGAGACCGGGCCGGCGGAAAAGGCGGTGGTGATGAGCCAGCCGATGCGGGCCGCGAGCCTGGCCTCGACCAGCTCGCGCACTTCCCTGGAGAGCATGAGCAAGAGGACGAGCTTGGCCAGGCGCTTTTCGCAACTGGCCACGGCCAGATCGCACATGATGTAGAGGGGCGTTTCGTCCGTGGGCAGCTTCCACTGGCCCCGGCTGGTGCGGACGAAGTCGGCCTTGCCGATGAGCACGCCGTCCAGGGTGAGGGCGACGGAGGCGTCTACCGGACCCTCGTAATAGTCGATGCGCTTGGACAGGTAGAGTTCGTTCAGGCGCAGGCTCTGGGGGCGGGTGAGAAAGGCGAAGCCCGGCGCCTCCGCGCCCGTGACCGGCCGGTTGTCCGGCCAGATGGGCGACACGGAGGCGGTTTTGGCCTGCTGGCGGATGACCACCTTTTTGGCCGATCGCGCCAGGATGTAGGTGCATTTGTCCCGGCCGCGCGGCAGGACGGCCACGGGATCGCCCAGGATGGCGTAAACGTCGGGCAGGTCTTTTTCGAGCACCACGTAGTAGGCGTTGAAGCCGGCAATGCGCTCGTATAGTTCAAGGCTTTTGTCCGTCATTTCCCGGTAGGCCGGGGGCTGCCAGAGGCAGACGGCCCGGAGCAGGCTTTCCAGCTTTTCGTACCCGCCCTTGTAAGTGGGCGGGAAGGCGAACACGGTATGTTCCGGGCCGCTGGACTCCAGCAGGTCGAAGCCGTCGCGGGCCTGGTAGGCGACCGGGGCGACGTGCTCTTTGAAACGGGCCAGCTTGTCCAGGGTTTTGGCCATGAGCTGATCCCAGGCTTCGCGGTATTTGGCGATAAGCCGGATCTGATACGGATTTTTGGCCTGCCAGACCTCGTGCAGGTCCAGCAGCAGGGCGATGGACGCGGTCAGTTCCGCCGGGCTGCCAGCGCGCAGCAGGCCCTTGAGATGGTTCGGGCAGTCCTCGCGCTCCGTCACCGGCAGTTCCCAGCCGGACAGGTAGGCCCCGAGGGCCGAGGTGTACAGGGACACGTCGCAGGCGGTGATGGAGCCGGCAAAGCCGCCGGAGCGCAGGACCGAGGGCACGGTAAAGTTGCCCGCGCCCACCACCAGGCACGGCAGGGTGACGGTTTTCGCGTATTCGGCCATGACCTTGCGCACGGCCGAGGCAACGGCGCCGATGAAGCTCATGGGCGGGCCTCCGTTTTGCGCCCGGAGGGCTTCTTTTCCTTGGGCTCTTTGGGCGCCGGCGGTTCCGGGTCCGGCATGGCGGCCAGCACGGGCTCGAGCAGATCCATGAGCTGGAGCATGGCCAGGGAGGTGTTTCGTACGGCGCACTTTTTCTTGGCCTGTTCCAGGAGGTCGAAAAAGCGGGCAAAGTGCTTGAGGGACAGGACGTGCGCCTCTTTGGCCGGCAGGGCTTCCAGGCTTTCGAGCACGCCGTTCAGGCGCTCGGCCTCGTCGTCCACAAAGGCGAAGGTGATGCTGCGCGAGTAAACCTGCGGCGTGGTGAAGGCGACCAGTTCGACCTTTTCCAGCTTTTCCACCAGGTCTGAGGACAGGCCGGCGTACACCTTGGCGCTGATTTCCTCTATTTCGGCCCAGAGTTCGGCCAGGATGGCAGGATCGTCGTCGCCCACAAGGGCGTTGTGCGAGAGCTGGATGGCGATTTGTTTCGCGCGGCTCAAGTCTTCCTCTATGACCAGGACCAGGATCTGCGCGAGCTTGGCCTGGATGCTGGCCTGCACGCGGTGGTTGCCGGAGAGCACCTCGAGCCGGCCGCCCTCGGAATCGGGCATGCGCCGGCAGAGCGGCACGGAGGACAGGCGGCCGTCTTTGCGCACGTTTTCGGTGAGTTGCTTGAAGGTGTCTTTTTTGAACACGCGGGCGTTTTTGGTGAGCAGGACAAGCTTACGCGGGTCTACCACCAGCAGGCGGGCGCTTTGGCCGAACAGTTTGGCGCTGACGGCTTCCAGGGCGATGTTTTCCGGGCTTGTGAGGTCTGGCATGGGGTTTCCCTTTTCCGGCCGTTCAGCCGTAGATGTGAAAGAGGTTTTCCAGAGTGACGGTCTGGTTCTGATTGGTGACGCTGACCCATTCCCACCATTTGGCGTTGTCCGCGAGGGCCTGCTGGAGCCTGATCACAGCGTTCCAGTTGTCCTCGGAGGCCCTGGCCCAGGAATCGTCGCAGCGAAAGGCCGCGCCGTTTTCGCGTTTGACCAGGGCAAAGCCGGGCACGAGCGCCCAGGCCGCGTGAAGCGCCAGGATGGCCGGCGGAATATGCTCGTAAGGCAGGTAGGCCGGAAGGTTCAGGCCGTTTTCGCCGCTGGCACGGTTTTGTTCGGGGGCGACCTTGGCCGTACCCCCGCCCCCCCCTGTATTCATGCCAGTTGAAAAAGGTTCCATGCGTCCGTTTTGCGAAATATTCTGGTATGTTGTGGTGTTTTGTGCTACACTGCCCCTGCGGGGGTGCGCGGGTTCGGACAGGGCGATGGAGGCAGGCAGGCCGGCGGCTATCCAGGCCCGGATGTCCAGGCCTTGGGCAAAGGCGTCGCCGGGGTCTTTGGCCACGGCCACGGGCCAGCGTTTGGCGTTGGCATAGTTCTCGGTCCACCAGGCCGCGCCTTCGCCGCCGGGGGTTTCCATGACCGTGCCTACGTCCGGCCGGGTGACCTCGCGCGGGTCGTAGTCCTGGGCCAGGAGGATGGCCGCCGCGTCGCAGAGGATCGGGTGCTGGAACTTGTCCGGCTTGCCCCGGTTGGTGAGGGCCGCGAAGGCGCCGACTTCCTCGCCGGTGATGTGGTGGATGAGCATGCCGCAGAGTTCCGCCTCTATGACCACATAGGCGGCCAGATGGCGGGGGCGGCTTGAGGGGAGCAGCATGGGCTGGGAGCTGGAGCCTTCGAGCACCAGGTATTTTTTGCCGCCGCCTTCGACGTCGGGCTTGGGGCGGCGGAAGCGCAGGCGGATGACGCGGCCCTGGCCGTCAAAGTGCGGGATGACGATGCCGCGCGGGATGAAGATGGAGGTTTGTTCGCGGCCGTCCGGCTTCTGGACCGGGGCCAGCCCGAGGGCGGCGCGGGCGCGCCAGCGGCCGGACTGGTCTTTTTCTCCCGGCAGGTAGCCGAGCTGGTAGCGGTCTATGGCCGTTTGATCCAGGCCACGGCGGACGAGCCAGTCAAGGGCGTGGGGGTTGGCGTGCAGGTTCTCGCGGGCTTCGGCGTGCAGCTTGGCCGCGTACTCTTGCCATTTTGCCGGGTCGGCCGCTTTGATGGCCCACTCGGTGGGGGTGAAACGTTCTTCCGGCCGTCTGGGCGGCTGGGGGGTGCGCCGGCGCGGCGCCCGGCGGGCCGTGGTGGTGATGCCAAGCTCGGCGCAGGCCGACTTGAAGGTCATGCCGTCGGCTTCCATGAGAAAGGCGATGGTGTCGCCGGACTTGCCGCACTGGCGGCAGTACCAGACGCCGGGAATGCCGTGGCTGGCGCAGGTTTCGCCCAGCTTGTCGCTCTTTTCCTCCCAGACCACGAAACGATCGGAACGGCGCTCGGACCCGCCGCAAAAGGGGCAGGGGCCGTTCCAGCCGTTGCCCTGCCTGCGGACGCGCTCTGAGGTGACGATGCGGCGGTAGGTTTCGAGGAGGACGCTCATGACATGATCCTTCCAGATGGTTCCGGGGTGTCTTGCTTATTACCTACTAAAATCACTTATATTTTTACTTTATTGGAATGATGGAACGATGTGTGAGGTATTACGACGTGTGTATGTACGCGGGCGCACCTCATGCGGAAATTTAGCGCGTCAATCGTTCCAAGGTTCCAAAGGCGGAGCAAGGCCTTGATATTGCTGAATCATACGAGCGAAAACGGGCGGAAGGATGCGGAAGGATTGCATGGCTATGCCCTGCCCTTGCGCGACTCTTCCTGCTTGCGCGACTTTTCCAATTCGCCCCAGGCGTCCTGCGTGAGGGTGATGCCGAGGCGCTGCACTCCGTTGCTGTGTTTTGTCGGGATGTTGCGCTTGTTGAGCTGCTCGCCGAACTTCTTGCCGCTGATGCCGAAGCGCTTGTCCACGTTGCGCGCGTACCAGATGCAGAAGGCCTCGTGCAGGTCCGTGGCCTTGATCCGGAGCTTGTAGGCGTCCGGGTTGCTCTTTTCTTCTTCGGTTTCGCACCATTCGCTGATGAAGCGGCCGATGTCGTCCCAATGGCTGCGCTGCTCTTTGGTCCAGTCCTTGACCTTGTCCGGGACGCGCAAGCCGTCGCGCAGGTATTCCGTGGCGCCGCGCACCATGCGGATGAGCACGCCTTCGGCCTCGCGCTCCAGTTTTTTCATCAGGTCCTTGTCGGCCGGGCGCTCGTAGGGGTGTTCCGGCTCGTCCACGAAAGACAGGGTCCACTTGAGCAGCACGGCCCGGTGCCAGAAGGCGGCGTCTTCGGCCTTGGCCTTGGGCAGCTCGTTGGTGGTCATGATGGGCAGGTGTGTCTGGAGCCAGGTGGTCTGGAGCTTGTCCTGAAGCCCGCGGGCGGTGATGAAGCTGCCGCCGGTCAGCTTTTTGAGCTTGGCCAGGGCGAAACGCTGGCCTTCCTCGGCCTCGTTGATCCAGGCGAAACACATGCCGCGCAGGGCGAGCACATCCGGCGAGGGCGCGGAGCTGGAGCGCGTTTGCTGCATGGCCAGGAACATCTCCACCGGCACGTCGCCGGAGAGCGTGGGGCCGAGGACGTGGGTGACGAGCTTGATGAGCGTGTCCTTGCCGTTGCGGCCGTGCTCGCCCCAGAAGATGGTGAAGACGTGGTCGCGCCGGTCGCGGATCAGGCCGTAGCCGAGCAGGCGCCAGATGAAGGCCACCAGTTCGGCGTCGTTGTCCATGCTGGAGAGCAGGAATTTTTCGGTTTCCGGGCAGGGCGAGGGGCCGCCTTTACCATCTTCTGGGGGGAGCGCGGCCAGTTCGGCGTTCCAGGGCGTGGGGCAGGCGTTCAGGATGCAGTCCGCCGGGTTGCCGGGGTGCAGCATCCCCGTGCGCAGGTCTATGACGCCGTTGGGGCAGGCCAGGTGGTAGTATTTGCGATCCAGTTCGTCACCCACGATGTAGAGCGGGTGCTCGATCTTGTGCGCCAGGGAGAGCAGATTCTCGCGGCCGGACTTGTCGCGCAGCAGGTTCACACGGCGCAGGGCTGAATCGGCTACGTCCTGGGGGCGCTTTTTGAGTTCCTTGTCGGATTCCTCATCGGCCTCCTGCTGCTTCTTTTCCGCGACGCGCAGGTACAGGCGGCAGATTTCCTCGATCGCGGCCTGGGCGATGTCTTCTATGTCCTCCTGCCAGTGGTGGCCCACCCAGCGGAGCCAGCGATCCCACCGCTTCACATAGACGAACTTGCCCTTGAACAGGGTGCAGAAAAGTGTGGCGTCGCCGACGCGGTTGGCCCGCAGGCACTCGAGTATGAAGTCGTCGCTGATTTCCAGGGCGGCCACGGCTGTGGGCTTGCGCGAGGCCGCGAGGATGTCTTTTTCCGCAGCGACGCGATCGGCGACGAGAGCAGCGATGTCCTTGGGGTTATTCGAGGGCATGGGCGCTCCTGATAGCGTAAATATGTTGTAAAATTAGTGAGATAAGCGATAATAGGCAAGGCGATATGAGAGCGCGGTTTTCCGTTTTTCCGCGCCCCCGGTTCCGCAAATCGCGTACGAGGTCGAAGATGCACGACCCGTTGGGGCAGACACGCACGGCGAAGGACCCGCAAAGGGGCACGCGACTCACGACAGTCTGAACGTCTGCTGAGGTCGCCAATGGAACAACTTGGCGGGCTGGTCTTTTTTGTGGGGGTGCAGGGGGAGAGGCTTGCGGTGAACTTGCGTTGAAGACAAGCAAGGTGGGCAACCAGTGGGCAACCAAAACAAGGAAAGAGGCGAAAACAGAAAAAGAGCTTACATGAACTAGCATGTAAACTCTTATTATTTCTGGTGTCCCCGGCAGGAATCGAACCTGCGGCCTACAGCTTAGGAGGCTATCGCTCTATCCGACTGAGCTACGAGGACGGATATGACCTTTTCCGTGCCGGTCCCGCTTCCGGGGACCGGGTATCCAACATCGTTGGCGGAGCATTGTTTCATAAGGGAAAACGGCCGGGAAGGCAAGACGGAATCCCCCAACCGGCCGACTGTTCACCGCCCGCCGGAATCCTTGCCCGCCACCGGGCCGCCCGCATCCACGCGGGCCCGGCGCGTTTTGCGCCTTGTTCCTCATCGTGTTCCGTGTATTTCCGTTCTTTCTCGCTTGGGCATCCTTGCCGCTTCCGCATAATCCGCATTCCAGCGTTATCTTGCCTTTGTTTTCAAACGATCGTAAACTCGCGTTTCCTCATTCAAGCGAAAAAGTAACGCATTCATCGCCAGCAAGCATGTCGTTTCAAGCGTCAGACGTCCGCAGTACAATCATCACATGATATTGTGCAGGAGATATCCAAATGAAACAGTTATGCAAAGCCGCCATTCTCTGTCTTATTCTGTCCGTGGCCGCGCCAGGCTGCGTTCCGCACCAGCCTTACAGCCCTTATAACGACTACGACGACGATTACTACAGACGGCAGGACAACGACTACTACCGCCAGCAGCAGGATTATTACAATCGCGAGCGCGAGCGCCGGCTTGAACTGGAGCGCAAGGCCCTCAAACACGAGCGCCTGAGGCTGGAGCGCGAACGCCAGGAATGGGAACGCCAGGAAGCGGCGCGCATGAAGGCGGAACGCGAACGCCGCGAAAAAATCGCCCGTGAACGCCAGGAACGGGCCCGCAGGGATCAGGAGCGCCGCGAAAAGCAGGAGCGCCAGGACGAAAAGCGCCACGAACAGGAGCGGCGCGAGCAACAGCAACGACAGGAACAGAAGCGCCACGAGCAGGAACGCCGCGAACAACAGCAGCGCCAGGACCAGAAGCGCGACCAGCAGCGTCACGAACAGGAACGGCGCGAACAGCAACAGCGCCAGGAACAGAAGCGCGACCAGCAACGCCACGAGCAGGAGCAGCGCCAGGAACAAAAGCGGCACGAACAAGAGCGCCGCGACCAGCAGCGCCAGGAGCAAAAGCGCCAGGAGCAGGAACGCCGCGACCAGAAGCGGCAGGATCAACAGCGCCAGGACCAGCCCTCCGGCGGCCCCGGTTCACGCGGTTACCGGTAACGGACGGCGGGGAATGCCCGCGCCGTTTTCGGCTTTCGTAATGAAAACGCGACCTCCTCCTCGTGCAAAGAGGGACCGGGGGCCGCGTTTTTATTGTTGCGCGGCGGCCTGATTTTGCCTTTGTCATTGCGAAGGGCGGTGTGGGGACCGGAGTTGGCGTGCGGGGCGGGGCTGAACTCTTCCCCGCCTCTTAAAAAAGTAACGAGCACCACCCGATGAAACGCTGATTTTTTCCGTTGGGCGGCGTTGCGGCGCCGTTTTTAAAAGGGGGCAGGCCATAAGAGGCCAGCCCCCTTTTAAAAACGGCTTGCGCCTTGCCCAACGAAAAAACTCAGCGTTTCATCAGCGTTTCATCAGTTCGGGGCGATATTCAAAGTGCATAAAGTCGAACGCATCCCATTTGCCGCCCCAGATAAAGCCCTCGGCTTCAAAGGCGTCCACCACGGCCTGCGGGTAGTCGCGGCGCGCGCGCTCCACTCTGGGGTCGGTTTTGGAACGAACCCACTGCCAGTACAGCCCCTTGTTGACGTTCAAATCCACGGCAATGCCGAAGGAATGGGCGGACAGCCGGTGCGAGCCCTGGATGGCGCGCCAGAAATAGCTGCCGGCCACGGGCAGGATGTAGGCGCGGGCGGCCGGTTCTTCGCGCATCAGGCTTTCCAGGCGAACGATCACGCGGGCCAGGGCGGCGGCGGCCCCGTGCCGGGAACTGACGCGCACATGCTCGCCGGCCAGAGTCATGGCGACAAGCCGGCTTTCCACCTCGGCGCGGTCGCGGCCGTAAAGCAGCTTGAGCAGGGCCTCGCTTCTGACCCGGCCCGGATCAAATCCCGGGGCCGGGTAGCGCCCGCCCTGCCCGGCCGGGTAGGGCTGGGAGAACAGGGCGCACAGGGGCGCGTCCGCAATCTGGTCCGGGGTGGCGGGGGGACAGCCGGCGGCCGGGCTGAACAACAGGCGCTCGCCCCCAATGCGGATGTACAGGCCATCCGGGGCCTGCTCCAGACTCATGCCGGCGTCCGGGTAGGCGGCCGTCAGGCGGCGGGCCGTATCGACGGCTCCGGCCGAAGGGGCTTGGGCGGCCGGGGCGGGCCGGGCGGCCAAAGCCGGGACAACGGCCAGACAAAGGCAGAGAATACTGCCGGCGAAAAGCGCTTTGCCGAAAACGCTTTTGGCGGTTGCAACGTTAGCGGAACCGCTTTTACTGAAAACGGCCTTGGCAATGGCGGCGATGCGTTTTTTCATGCCAGGCTCTGTACCGCGCGCCGCCGGGCAAATCAAGCCATGGAAACGGGCCGCGGCGGGCAAGTCAAGTCGCGCGGCAGCGGACAACCCGGGCAGTGAAAACGCGCGGCGAAGCGTGAGCCGGACCGTGAAGCCGCGCGGCCACGGGCAAATCCGACGGCAACGGAAAATGCTTGCCCGCGACCGTTTTTCGAATATAATGGCGGGGCGGCCGTTCCGGCCCGCAAAGGAGAACCCCGTGCGCTTCGTTGTTTTGCTGTCGCTTTTCGTTCTGGCCCCTTTGTTCGCTTTTCCCGCCCCTTCCTTTGCCGAGGACGGGGAACTGAGTTGCGTGACCACGGAGTGGAAAATGCTCGGGGCCAACCACAAGGTCTGCGTTTCGGCTTTTACCGACCCGCGCGTGCCCGAAATAACCTGCTACATCAGCCAGGCGAAAACGGGCGGCATCAAAGGGTCCGTGGGCCTGGCCGAAGACCCGTCCAATTTCGCCATTGCCTGCGTGCGCACAGGGCCAATCAGCCTTAAAGCGCCCCTGCCCGAAAGGGAGCAGGTATTCAAGGAATCGACCAACGTGTTTTTCAAAGCCACGCGGGTGACAAGAATCCACGACAAGGAGCGCGGCGTGCTGGTCTACCTGGCCGTAAGCCGCCACCTGATAGACGGTTCGCCCTTCAACGCCGTGGCCGCAGTGCCGCTGCATTAGAGCATTTCACGAATGAAATGAGTGAATTGCTCTGCAAGGATTTGTCCTCAAATCCTTGCCGCGAAAGAGGCGTAGGCGGGCCTGGCCCGCCGTTAAGCGACTCTTTCAAGCGTTAATTGCTCTAGAATACATTCAGTTTGAAGGTGCCCAAGAGTAATATTGCCTCCGGCGGCCAAAGGGGGTGACCCCCTTTGGAAACCCCATTTTACAAATCTGGCTTACGTGGGTAATCGCAAAATTACCATGCTCTGAGGCCCGGGGAGAAACCGAAAAATTTTTCTCCTTGCGTCCCGTTCCGCTTTCCTGTAGCTTCGTGCGCCCCGCCTTCGCGCGTTCCTTTTCACGTCAGGAGAAATCATGCTCGGCGAATATTCCGTATGGAACCTTCTTGTTTTTGCCGTTCTCGTCGTCGGCGCGTTGGTGCTTGACCTTTTCGCCCACAAGACCGACAGGGCCATCTCCATGCGGGACGCGGGCCTGTGGTCGATATTCTGGGTCGCCCTCTCCCTCGGCTTTGCCGCCTACATAGGCGCAACCCACGGCAGCGCCCAGGGCATGCTGTTCGTGACCGGCTATTTTCTGGAAAAAAGCCTGTCCGTGGACAACCTGTTCGTGTTCATAGCCGTGTTCTCCTCGTTCTCCATCAAGGCGGAATACCAACACCGCGTCCTGTATTACGGCATTCTGGGCGCCATCATCATGCGCCTTATCTTTGTGGGCCTTGGCAGTTCGTTTATCGCCATTTTCGGCAAGTGGGCGCTCACCGCCTTCGGCCTGTTCGTGCTCTGGACCGCCTGGAAAATGTGGCAGCAGAGCAAGCTGGAAACCCACGAGATGGAAGACTACAGCAACCACTGGTCGGTGCGCCTTACCCGGCGCCTGTTCCCGGTTTCGCCGCAGTTGCACGGCCACGATTTCTTTGTGCGCTTGAACGGCGTTCTGTGCGCCACGCCCCTGTTCCTGTGCCTCTTGACCATAGAAATCGCCGACGTCATGTTCGCCTTTGACAGCGTGCCGGCCATCTTCTCGGTCTTTGCCGGCTTAAAGGAACCCCTGCCGCTCGGCACCCAGACTTTTCTGGTGTACACCTCCAACATCTTCGCCATCCTGGGCCTGCGCTCGCTCTACTTCCTGCTGGCCGCGGCCAACCGCTTTCTGGTCCATCTGGAAAAGGCCGTCATCGCCATCCTGGTCTTTATCGGCCTGAAAATGCTGATCGGCGTGACCGGCATAGTGCACGTGCCCCCCACCCTCAGCCTGATTATCGTACTGGGACTGCTCGTGGCCGGCGTGGTCGGTTCCTGGCTCTTCCCCGGTGAAAAAAAAGACGGCGGAACGGCCGGCGGGCAGTAACTTTCATAGTGAAGTTGTCCAAGAATCATATTGCCTCCGGCGGCCAAAGGGGGTGACCCCCTTTGGAAACCCCATTTGGGTGGCCGGGGCGCGGCGGTACTTTATCAAGTCCCGCATCAGCGGCACGCACCCTCAATCCGGGGTCAAGGGGGTATGCCCCCTTGCGGGGCGTGGGGTCGGGGACACAGGCTCTGTGCAGCGCCCCACTCTCGCTGGCCGGCTTCATCCATACTGCCTTTTCAACGCCGCCGGCGCTCGAACAGCCGGATTGCGTTGACAATTAGATATAAATGGTGTCACATATCGGGCTGAATTCAGGACGGGACGGGGCTCCGCCGAAAGGCCGCGCGGGCCGTTCCGGGGCGGTAACCGGCTTTTCACCCTCAACAGATTTCGGAGGCTGCCATGCGCTGTAAACATTGGATCGCCATAGTAGCGGCTGCGCTGCTTTTCGCCCTTCCCGTTGTCGGCCAGGGGGCCGAGACAATCAAGCTTGGCATTGCCGGGGCTTTTTCCGGCGATTTGGCCGGCTACGGCCTGCCGGAACTGAACGCGGCCAAGCTGGTGGTGGACAAAATCAACGCCGCCGGCGGCATCAACGGCAAAAAGGTGGAACTGCTGCAACAGGACGACCAGTGCAAGCCGGAACTGAGCACCAACGCCGCCACCAAACTGATCGCGGACGGCGCGGAAGTCGTTATCGGCCACACCTGTTCCGGGGCCACCAAGGCCGCGCTGCCCATGTACAA
The DNA here is from genome assembly GCA_031550695.1 of Desulfovibrio sp. Taxonomy (GTDB): domain Bacteria; phylum Desulfobacterota; class Desulfovibrionia; order Desulfovibrionales; family Desulfovibrionaceae; genus Frigididesulfovibrio. Next base: position 58,752 of record JAVBOI010000030.1, read on the forward strand.
CGACAAGAAGATCGTGGTCATTTCGCCTTCGGCCACCGCCCCGGAACTGACCCAGGAACGCAAGTTCCCGCTCTTTTTCCGCACCACGCCTTCTGACGACGCCCAGGCCCGCCTTGGCGCCGATTTCGCCCTGCAGGCCTTAAGCGCCAAGAAAATCGCCATCCTGCACGACAAGGGCGACTACGGCAAGGGCTACGCGGAATTCGTCAAGCAGTTCGTGGGAGCCGACGGCCGGGCCAAAGTGGTGTTCTTTGAAGGCATCACGCCGGGCGCCATGGATTATTCCTCGGTTGTGCAGAAAATCGGCCGCAGCGGCGCGGACACGCTTATCTTCGGCGGCTACTATCCCGAAGCCTCCAAGCTCATCACCCTGATCAAGGCGCGCAAGATGAAGATCAACTTCGTGTCCGAAGACGGGGTGAAGACCGACGCCTTCCTGAAGCTGGCCGGCAAGGACGGCGAGGGCGTGTACGCTTCCAGTTCGCGCGACTTCTCCGAACTGGCCGTGACCAAGGAAGCTTACGAAGCCCACCGCAAGACCTTCGGCTCCGAGCCGGGGCAGTTCTTTGACCTGGCCTACGCCGCCACCCAGGCCCTGCTGAACGCGGTGGAAAAGGCCGGCACCACCGAGTACGAAGCCGTGGCCAAGGCCCTGCGCACCGAATACGTGGAAACGCCGCTGGGCAAAATCCGCTTTGACGACAAGGGCGACTGCGAAGGCGCCGGCTTTGCCATGTACAAGGTGGACAACGGCCAGTTCGTGGATCAGAAGTTCACGGCGAAATAGCGCTGCGTCCGGATTCGATCGGGCGCTGAAACTCAGGGGGAAGGCGCGGCCTTCCCCCACTTTTTATGTAAATCAGCGTATGCCTCCGGCGGCCGGGGCTTTGCCCCTGCCCCACCAGGGGAAATGATTTCCCCTGGACCCCTCAAATAGGGAGGCGCAACATTTCAGAGGACGAGAGCCACGCCCGGGAACGCCCATTGTGCCACCGTCACGGCATGCTGCCCCAAACGGGGTTTCCAAAGGGGGTCACCCCCTTTGGCCGCCGGAGGCGCATCAAACTCTTGGCCAACTTCAAAATTTATTCGCTTTAAGGCTGCTATTTGATGGATATCTTTGACGGCGTGCGGACATATGTCAGCGAGATAGACTGGCGCTACTTCACGGAGCTGGTGTTCAGCGGCCTGACCAAGGGGAGCATCTACGCCTTGATCTCCCTTGGCTACACCATGGTCTACGGCATCATCGAGCTGATCAACTTCGCCCATGGCGAAATTTACATGATCGGGGCCTTTACCGGGCTGATCGCGGCCAGCGTGCTTGGGGCGCTGGGTTTTCCGCAGTTCGGCATTCTGCTGGTGGCGGCCGTGGCCGCGGTTATCTACTGCGCCGCCTACGGCTACACCATGGAAAAGATCGCCTACAAGCCCCTGCGATCGGCCCAGCGCCTGTCGCCGCTTATCAGCGCCATCGGCATGTCCATCTTTTTGCAGAACTACGTGCTGATCGCCCAGACCCAGGATTTTCTGCGTTTTCCCAACCTGATTCCGGCCATGCCCTTTCTTGATCCCGTGTCGGACATCCTGCGGCCGTCCAGTTTCATGATCATCGTCACCAGCGCGGCCATGATGATCGGGCTTAGCCTGTTCATCAAGTTCACGCGCCTGGGCAAGGCCATGCGGGCCACGGCCCAGAACCGCAAAATGGCCATGCTGCTGGGCATAAACGCGGACAACATCATTTCGGCCACCTTTGTGGTCGGCTCGGCGCTGGCGGCCGTGGGCGGCATTCTTATTGCCTCGCACACGCAGCAGATAAACTTCAACATCGGTTTTCTGGCCGGCATCAAGGCCTTTACGGCCGCGGTGCTGGGCGGCATCGGCTCCATTCCCGGGGCCATGTTCGGCGGGCTGGTGCTGGGCTGTTGCGAAAGTTTCGCCTCCGGCTACATTTCCTCGGATTACGAAGACATGTTCGCCTTCGCCATCCTGATCCTGATCCTTATTTTCCGACCCTCGGGCCTGCTTGGCAAGGCCAGGGCGCAAAAGGTGTAGGGCCATGCGCGGCGTATTGCGATCCCTGGCTGTCAGCCTCTGGTTCATGTTCCTGACCTTTCCGCTCATGGGCATCACCATCAGCCCCTTGAACGGCGAGGTCATCTGGCGTTTTCAGAACGTGCTGCTGCTCGGGCTGGGAATATTCGTCCTTTCCTTTGTCTGGCGCGCCCTGCTTGTGTGGAAGGGCATTGCCACGGCCAGGGAAAGCGACATGGAAGCCCTGTTCCGCTTTCTGTCCAGGGAGCGGAACAAGGACATCTGCATCGGCCTGGCCGCGATTGTCGCCGGCTGCCTGCCCCTGGCCGTGGTGGGCTGGGACATGTTCGCGCCCGGCGGCAAGAACGAGCACGGCATCTCGCCGCTCTTGATTTCCGGGGCCATTGCCCTGGCCGCCGTAAGTTTCGGGCTGTCCTGCCTGCTCGGCAGGCGCGAAACCGTGACCGCCCGCGTGCGCGCCTCGGCCGCCCGCCTGGGCGAGGCCGGCACGCCGCGCTCCCTGGCGCTGGCCGCCCTGCTCTGCCTGCTGCTGCCCCTGCCCTTTGCCATGGACATGTACCAGGTGAATGTAATGGCCTCGGCCTTTATCTGGATCATGCTGGGCCTTGGGCTGAACATCGTGGTCGGCCAGGCCGGGCTGCTGGTGCTGGGCTACGTGGCTTTTTACGCCGTGGGCGCTTACGCTTACGCCGTTGTCAACGTCCATTTCGGCAACGACTTCATCGGCTTCTGGATCATGCTGCCCATTGGCGGGCTGCTGGCGGCCGTGGCCGGCATTCTGCTCAGCCTGCCGGTGCTGCGCCTGCGAGGCGACTACCTGGCCATCGTCACCTTAGGGTTCGGCGAAATAGTGCGCGTGTTTCTGGAAGGCGGCAGCGTATCCTTGGCGCCGGTGGCCTCGTTCATCTCCTTGTTCACCGACGCCGCCCTGCCGGCCTGGATGACCACGCCGCTGGAATTCGGCGGGCCGGCCGGCATATCCAACATTCCCTACCCCGGCTTTTTCGGCATGAAGTTGAGCATGGATTCGAGCATCCGCTTTGTCTACTACATCGCCCTGGCCCTGGTGGCGCTGACCATGATCGCCGTGGCCCGGCTGCGCGACTCGCGCCTGGGCCGCTCGTGGATCGCCCTGCGCGAGGACGAAATCGCCTGCGAGGCCATGGGCATCAACAAGGTAAGCGCCAAGCTCTCGGCCTTTGCGCTGGGCGCGTGCTGGGCCGGGTTCGGCGGCGTTTTGTTCGCGGCCAAAACCACCTTTATCAACCCCACCAGCTTCACTTTCATGGAATCGGCCCTGATTCTGTCCGTGGTGGTGCTGGGCGGGCTGGGCTCCATTCTCGGCGTGGCGCTGGGCGCGTGCATCCTGATTCTGCTGCCCGAATACCTGCGCTCGTTCAACGAGTACCGCATGCTCATTTTCGGGGCCAGCATGGTGCTGATGATGGTGTTCCGGCCCCAGGGGCTGATTACGCCCAAGGCGAAAAAGCGCGTCATTGCAGGCGTGAACGACCAGACCCTGCGCGATGCCGGCTTTTTGCGCCAAAGCGGGGGTGAATCATGAGCGCCGCGCAATCCGGTACCGGGGCCGCCTCGCAGTCCGCCTCCCAACTGGCCGCCGAGGTTGCCGGCCAACTCTCCGCCGGGGCCGCTGCCGGGAGCGCCCGCCATTCCTCTACCGGGGCCGCCACTGAAGCCGCCGCGCCCAAAGCCGTGCTGGAAGTAAGCGGCGTGACCAAACGTTTCGGCGGTCTGCTGGCCCTGTCCGACGTTGATCTGCGCGTGAACCGGGGCGAAATAGTGGCCCTTATCGGGCCCAACGGCGCGGGCAAAACCACGCTGTTCAACTGCGTGACCAGCATCTACATTCCGGACCAGGGCGACGTTGTGCTCACCTCGCCCAAGGGCAAGCGCCACTCCCTGCCCGGCAAAAAGCCGCACGAGGTCACGGAACTGGGCATGGCCCGCACCTTCCAGAACATCCGCCTGTTCCCGTCCATGACCGTGCTGGAAAACGTGATGATCGCCCGGCACTGCCGCACCAGGGCCGGCGTGTTCGGGGCCCTGTTCCGGCCGCCTTACGTGCGGCGCGAGGAAAAGGAAATAGAGGAACAAAGCTACGCCCTGCTCAATTACCTGGGCCTGGCGAACGTGTTTGAGGAAGAAGCCCGCAACCTTTCCTACGGCCAGCAGCGCCGTTTGGAAATCGCCCGCGCGCTGGCCACCAACCCGTTCTTGCTGCTTTTGGACGAGCCGGCCGCCGGCATGAACCCGCATGAAACCCGCGACCTGAAAGAGCTGGTGCTCAAAATCCGGGCCGAGTTCGATTTGTCCATTCTGCTTATCGAGCACGACATGAGCATGGTCATGTCCGTGTCCGACCGCATCTACGTGGTGGAATACGGCTGCAACATCGCCGAGGGCGCGCCCGAGGAAGTGCGCCACAATCCCCAGGTCATCAAGGCGTATCTCGGAGAAGACGATGCTTGAGCTTAAAGGCGTGTGCACCTGCTACGGCAACATCCAGGCCCTGTGGGACGTGGATTTGCGCGTGGACCAGGGCGAAATCGTCACTCTGGTGGGGGCCAACGGGGCCGGCAAAAGCACCACCCTCATGTCCATCTGCGGCCTGGCCCCTGTTGTGCGCGGCGAAATACTGCTGGACGGCAAGCCCATTCACACCCTGAAAACCGACCGCATCGTGCGCCTGGGCATCAGCCAGGTGCCCGAAGGCCGCCTGATTTTTCCCGACCTGACCGTGCTCGAAAACCTGGAACTCGGCGCTTACCTGCGCCGCGACACGGCCGGCATAAAAGCCGACCTCGACCACGTGTTCGACCTCTTCCCCATCCTGGCCCGCCGCATCAGCCAGAGCGGCGGCACCCTGTCCGGCGGCGAGCAGCAGATGCTCGCCATCTCCCGCGCCCTTATGGGCCGGCCCCGCCTTTTGCTGCTCGACGAGCCCTCGCTGGGCCTGGCCCCGATCATCATCCGCCAGATCTTCGAGATCATCCGCAAGGTGAACGAAGACGGCGCCACGGTATTCCTGGTGGAACAGAACGCCAACCAGGCCCTCAAAGTGGCCCACCGGGGCTACGTGATGGAAACCGGGCGCATAACCCTGCACGACAGCAGCGAGCGGCTGCTGGCCAACGAGGACGTGCGCCGGGCGTATCTGGGGATGTAGATGCACGATGTAAGATGAGGAATCGAACCATGAAAACGGTGCAACCGGTCATTCTTTGCGGCGGCAGCGGCACGCGGCTGTGGCCCCTTTCGCGGGGCCTATATCCCAAGCAGTTCATGGATCTGGGCGGCGATACGCTGTTCGCGCGCACCGTGGCCCGCGCTTCGGCCCTGCAAGGCAGCCTGCCGCCCCTGGTGGTGTGCAACAACGAGCACCGTTTTCTGGCCGCCGCCATTTTGCAGCAGCAGGGCGGGCTTCCCGGCCGGGAAAACGCCGCCAAGGCCCGTATCCTGCTTGAGCCCATGGGCCGCAACACCGCCCCGGCCATCGCCCTGGCCGCCCTGGCCGCCCAGACTGCTCTGGAGCCGGAAAACCACGCCAACCCCGATCCCCTGCTGCTGGTCTTGAGTTCCGACCACGCCATTACCCCGCTGCAAGCCTTTATCGACGCCGTGGAAGCCGCCGCCGCCGGGGCCGAGGCCGGCCGCCTGCTCGTGTTCGGCGTGCCGCCCACGCGGCCCGAAACCGGGTTCGGCTACATCCGCCAGGGCGAAGCGCTCGGCCCGGACGTGTTCGCGGTGTCCCGCTTTGTGGAAAAACCGGACGCGGACACGGCCCAGTCCATGCTCGACCAGGGCGGCTTTTTCTGGAACAGCGGCATGTTCCTGTTCCGGGCCTCGGTGTTTCTGGACGAACTGGCCCGGCTGGCCCCGGAAGTTCACGCCGCCTGCCTGGAAATCCACCAGGGCCGCGAAAAGGATCTGGACTTCACCCGCTTTGCCGAAGAGCCTTTCTCGCGCTGCCCCTCCATTTCCATCGACTACGCGGTGATGGAGCGCACGGACAAGGCAGCCGTCACCCCCCTGGCCGCCAGTTGGACCGACATGGGCTCGTGGGAGGCCTTTTACGAGGCGGCCGACAAGGACGAGCACGGCAATGCCGGCGTGGGCGACGTGCTGCACATTGACAGCCGCGACTGCTACCTGCATTCCGAGCACAGGCTGGTGGCCGCCATCGGCCTGGAAGGCATAGGCGTGGTGGAAACCGCCGACGCCGTGCTGGTGCTTAGACGCGACCGCAGCCAGGACGTGAAACTGCTGCTGGCGGAAATGAAACGCCGGAACCGCCCGGAAACCGACACCCACCTGCGCGTTTACCGGCCCTGGGGCTGGTACGAAACCCTGGCGCTGGGCGACCGTTTTCAGGTCAAGCGCATCATGGTCAGCCCGGGCGCGGTGCTGTCCCTGCAACTGCACCACCACCGGGCCGAACACTGGGTGGTTGTGCGCGGCACCGCCAACGTGACCGTGGGCGACAACGACGTGCTGCTTCAGGAAGACCAGTCCACCTACATTCCCCTGGGCACCCGCCACCGCCTGGCCAACCCCGGCCGCATTCCCCTGGAAATAATAGAAATCCAAACCGGCAGCTACCTGGGCGAGGATGATATTGTTCGCCTGGAAGACACCTACGGCCGGGTGAAACGCTGATTTTTTCCTGGTACGGGCTTCGAGCCGCCGTGAGGTTTGCCCTCGCGATAGCCTGGAAGCCCCGAACAGCGCGGTAATCTGATTTGGCGACGTTGCGGCGCTTTTTTTAAAGGGGGGCAGGCCGCATCGCTCCCTGAATCCACGACAATGATATAAGGACCATGATAATGAAACTACCTTCATTCATTTTTAAGAAACAAAAATTTGGCAGCAAACGGATACTACAATTTTTTGGCATTTTTCGATTCACTTACACGCGGCGCACGAGAAAAAACTTTGTTTCTTTTTATGAGCAAAGGAACAATGCAAGCGAACAATTGCAAAAAGAATTTTTAGACAACAAGCTATATACACGCTGCAAATATCATATTGATTTCGATAATCCGAGAACATTTAATGAAAAATTGAACTGGATTAAATTATACTGGCGGAATCCTCTTATTACCTTGTACGCCGATAAGTATAAAGTACGTGACGTTGTCAAGGAAAATATCGGAGAGAAATACCTTATACCCTTGCTTGGTGTATGGGATAATCCTGAAGATATAAATTTTGAACAGTTGCCTGACCAATTTGTTATCAAAGTAAATTGGGGCTCAGGACAAAATATCATCGTCCAAGATAAACGGTTACTGGATAAATCAATTGCGCTGCCTTTACTGAAAGAATGGATACAGCCGGAAAGCAACCTCTATTGGCGTAATCTTGAGTGGGGCTATAAAAACATACCGCCAAAGATCATCATCGAGCAATACGTCAAAGCTGCTGGCCAGATATGCTACAAGATAATGTGCTTTAACGGTCAGCCAAAGGTTGTGCAAGTTGTATATAACCCTAAACAATCGAACTCAACTGTGGACTTCTTCGATTTACATTGGGAAAGGTTACCCTTTGAGATACGGTATCGCAATAATCCCACCCCTTGCATGCAGCCATCCAATTTTCAGGAGATGCTTGAAATAGCGAGAACTCTTGCAAAGCCTTTTCCTTTTGCGCGCGTCGATTTATACAATTTTGACGGAGAAATATATTTTTCAGAATGTACTTTTTACTCTGATACGGGCTTTGCGCCTTTCGAACCCCCCGAGTGGGATCTCAAACTGGGAGAAATGCTCCAACTGCCGGAAAAGCACGCCTAGAGCATTTCAATTTTGAAATTATTCACTTGAATCTGCTTAGAAAAATGGGGTTTCCAAAGGGGTTCAACCCCTTTGGCCGCCGGAGGCAATACTACTCTTGGACAATTTCAAAATTGATTTGCTCTAG
>JAVBOI010000109.1:0-19354 GCA_031550695.1 Desulfovibrio sp.
GGATTTTGCCACCAAGTGGCTTTGGAGCTACAACAATGAGCGCCCCAATATGGGTATCGGCGGGATCACCCCTGCCATGAAATTGAAGCAAGCGGCATAGGCTCTACTTTGAAGAGCTACTAAAAATGGGATGATTACCGTGGTAATATGTACTGGCAGTCATTCTTGTCGAGGAATGGCCGAGTAACTTGGACACAGCCATCAAGTCACCACCGTTAGCCAGAATCGTTGAGGCAAACAAGTGTCTAATATCATATAACCTTACGTTGTAATTGAGTCCTGCCTTCTCACAGGCTTTCTTGAACGCTGTTTTACAGCTAATTATCGGTTTGCCTTGGTACTCAATCACATAATTACTTTGAGACTTATCCCTCATTTCAAGAAGCCGTGTTTTGAAAGTAGGTGTCAGAGGTATAAGCCGATTAGAAGTCTTTGTTTTCGTTCCCCTTACTCTAAGCAAATCACCTTCAAAATCAATATCCGACCATTTCAAAGAAAACAGTTCTGTCCTGCCGGGTCTTGTTCCTAATTCCCATTCAACCTCAATAATCCATTTCAGATGGTCGCCAGGCCCACACAGGCCCACCAGAGAGCGCACGAAGTTCCCGATGTGAATAGTTAAGCAGGGTAAGGAATTTTGAGGACAAAGATTGTCTGAGTGTGCTTCCCGGTCAGTTCAGATTTTGACCGGAAAGTAAAGGGAGAGAACATATTTCATCTTTCGGACTGGTCAAAACCTTTCAGTGTACCAAGGCCAAGTCCGAAAAGTGAACATGTAAAAAAGTATGGCAGAGTAAGGATTTTTGATGATTGCAGAAACGAGAAAAGGGAGTTTACTTTCGCAAACTCCCTTTGGGGTATCTCATAATGTATTGAATTTGTTTGAAAATGGTCGGGATGAAAGGATTTGAACCTTCGACCCCCTGAACCCCATTCAGGTGCGCTCCCAGACTGCGCTACATCCCGATTCTCAACAATTTCAACTAGTTCTTTCTTTCTGGATGTGCGTTGGAGTCAATTTTTTTGGCTCCTGCCTTGGTGCTTCCTGAGTGGGTAGAGCTAGTACCCCATTCAGGTGCGCTCCCAGGCTGCGCTACATCCCGCCGCGGCTTGTTGTCTAACTCAGGCAACCGCCGGAGTCAACCCCCTGCGGCGTCATTTTTCGCCGGGCGCGGCTTCGTTCTGTTGATACTTGCCGATTGAAATGTAGCTATACCGCCAATCCGGCGCACGGTTGCAATACGCACTTTTTCTGTTTAGGCTGAGCCGCGTTGCGCCCGTTGCAGGGCCGCGACAAACCGCGCCTCACCTGGGGATGGTGACAGCCCGCGCGCGCTTTTTCCGTTCTTCCACCGTGCCGCATCCTCCGGACGGGCGCTGTTTTGCCGCCCCGCGCCGCACACAACGAGGTAGACATGTCGTCCTTTTTCGCTTCTCTGCTCGCACTCATCCTTATCCTGGGTTGCGCGGCCGCCGTGCTCATTGCCTGGCTGATCGCCATTTATAACAAGCTGGTGTCGCTCAAGGCCCGCCTGGAAAATGCCTTTGCCCAGATAGAGGTACAGCTTACCCGGCGCTACGAGTTGATTCCCAATATTGTCGAAGTGGCCAAGGCGTATCTGAAGCACGAAAACGACACCCTGCTCAATGTGGTCAACGCGCGTAACGATGCCGCGGCCTCCCTCAAGGAAGCGGCCGCTCGGCCCGGCGATCCCGCTGCCATGGAGGCCCTGAACGCGGCGGAAAAGCGCCTTGCCGGCGGTCTTGGCGGCCTGCGCCTGCAAGTGGAAGCCTACCCGGAACTCAAGGGCGACCGGGTAATGACCCAACTGTCCGAGGAACTGGCCTCCACGGAAAACCGGGTGGCGTTCGCCCGCCAGGCCTTTAACGATGCGGTGACGGCTTACAACATCCGGCGCAACAGCTTCCCGTCCTCTATCGTGGCCAACGCTTGCGGCCACACCAAGGATGCCGTCCTGCTCCAGGCAGAGAACCGGGAAGCCATCCAGGCCGCGCCCAAAATCGACTTCTGAAAAAGCCCTGAGTCATGGACTTCTGGACCCATCAGGAAAGCGCCAGGCGCAACACCTTCTGGCTGGTTTTGCTGTACGCCGCCCTTGTGCTGGGCTTCAGCCTGCTGGCCGCTTACGTCATTGACGCCTTTTGCGCTGAAATCTATCGTGACGAAGGCTGGCCGACGGACCAATTTCTGACCATGTTCCGCTTTCCGCTCATTTTTTTCGCCATTCCCCTGCTTGTGGGCATACTGACGCTGTTTTCGCCCGCCTCGCTGGCCGCCGGCGGCAGAAGCGTGGCCGAATCGATGAAAGGCTCGCTTATCCCACCCCAGACGACGGACGCCGGCGAAAAACGCCTGCTCAACGTGGTGGAGGAAATGGCCATTGCCAGCGGCGTGCCCGTGCCGCCGGTCTATATGCTCGAAAACGAGGATGGCATTAATGCTTTCGCTGCCGGGGCCACGATCAACGACGCGGTTATCGGCGTCACCCGTGGGGCGGTCACCTACCTGGATCGAAACGAACTGCAGGCGGTCATCGCCCACGAGTTCAGCCATATCCTGAATGGCGACATGCGCCTGAACCTGCGCTTCGCCCAACTGCTGTTCGGTCTCATGTGCCTTTCCGAAGCCGGCCGGACGGTTCTGCGCGGGCTCGGCCGGGGATCTTCCCGCGGCCGCCGGGATTCCAAGGGCATGGGCCTCGTTATGGCCATTGCCATAACCTGCTACCTGGTGGGCCTGCTCATGGCCTTTCTGGGCCGGATCGTCCAGGCGGCCGTCAACCGCCAGCGCGAATTTCTGGCCGACGCCTCGTCCGTGCAGTTCACCCGCACCAACGCCCTGGCCGAGGCCCTGAAAAAAATCGGCGGGCTCAGCCAGGGGTCGCGGCTCAAGGATACGACTCTGGCGGACAACTACAGCCATTTTTTCTTCAGCCGCACCAGCGCCGGCCTGCTGTCCACCCACCCCTCGTTGAAAACGCGCATTCTGCGGCTCGATCCTTCCTGGGACGGCGCGTATCCCGCTCCCGCGCCCGTGCCGGATGAGCGCGCGCCCGCCGAGGAGCCGCGCGTGGACGTTTCGAGCCGGGAAGACTTCCGCCGGGGCGCCTTTGCCTCAGCCGACGCGCAAAAAACTCCCGCCCCGGCCGCATCCGTCGGCAGTCCGCTTGACGCGGCCCTTGGCGGGCGGGGGGTTCAATCCTTCAGCGCTTTTGCGGACGCGGGCCCAGCCGACCGGCCGGCCACAGCCGTCCTGAACCTGAGGCCGGCCACGGAAGAAGCGGCCCTGGCAAAGCTGCGCGCCGCCTGCCGCGAACCCCTGGACGCCTGCTATCTGATTTTCGCCTTGCTGCTGGACAGCGACCCGTCCGGGCGAGCCGGGCAGCTCGCCGCCGTGGCCGGGGAGGAGAGGGGGGAGAGTATACTGGAGTACAGGCGGGCCTTTGACCTTGTGCCCAGGGACGAAGCTCTGCCCCTGATCGAACTGGCCGTTCCGGCCCTGAAAATGCTTTCGGCCGGGCAATACGCCACGTTTCACGCGGCCATGCGGCGGCTTATCGAGGCGGACGGCGTATTTTCCTTTCGGGAGTGGTTGCTTTACCAGGTTATCAGCAGCCAGGTGGGAGCCCAGTACGCGCCCCGTCCCGCGAAACCTTCCGCCCCGCGCCGGACGGATGACGCGTGCGTCGCTCTGCTGGCCGCTGTGGCCCGGCTGGAGCCGGACGGCGAAACGGCGGAGCGGGCCTTCAACACCGGCCTGCGGGCCATGCGCCTGCCGCCCCGCCTTCTGCGCGAACGGCCGACCCCGGATATCCTTGTCCAAAGCATGGATATTTTGCGGCAAAGCCCCGAGCGTCTGCGCGACACCTTCATCCAGGGGGTCGCGGCTGTCGTGGCTTACGACGGCAAACAAACCCGGGAAGAAGCCCTGTTCACGCGCCTGATCGCTTTCTGTCTCTCCCGCCCCTTGCCGCGTTCCCACACACTGCCACTCCCGCAACGCTGAGGGAAAAGCCCTGCCGCCCCCGTACCGTCAAGTTCCCCCAAATAAAAAGCTTTGAAGGATAGGGATGGGGGTCTGGGGAAAGGGGAAGGAAACTTTTACAAAAGTTTCCTTCCCCTTCCCCCAGCCGCCGGAGGCATTTCCCCTTCCTACTTCTTCTCCGCCTGATCCTGGCGCATGAAGGCTATGAGGGACTGCTCGCGGGCGTTGCGGCGGGCGGCGATGGTTTCCGGGGGCCAGTCATAGAGGCCTTTGCCGTTTTTCATGCCCAGGCGGCCGTTTTTCACGGCTTCCGTCACCAGGGGGCTGGGCGTGGTGCGGGAATCCAGCACCGGAGAAAGTTGGGCGAGCACGCGGTCGAAAATGTCCAGCCCACCCATGTCGGCGCTTTCCAGAGGGCCGGTCACGGAGTAGCGGCGGCCCAGGCTGATCACAATGGCCTTGTCCACGGTTTCGGGGCTGGCCCAGCCCTGCTCCACTATATACAGGGCCTCGCGCAGGCAGGCGGCCTGAATGCGGTTGGCGATAAAGCCCTGCACTTCTTCTGCCAGCGGGACGGCCACGTTGCCCAGAGATTCCACCCAGCGGGCGCCCAGAGCGCATGTTTCCGGCAGGGTGGCCGGCACCGGGGAGACTTCCACCAGGGGCATGAGGTAGGGCGGCGAGAAAAAGTGGATGGACAGAAAATATTCCGGCCGGGCCAGGGTGCTGCTGATGGCGCTGAGGCTCATGCTCGAGGTGTTGGTGGCGAGAATGGCCTTGGGGTTGCAGTGCCGTTCCGCTATCGAGAAGGTCTGCTGCTTGATTTCCACATTTTCGGCCACGGACTCCATAACCAGATCGGCGCCGGACGAGGCTTCCTCCAGGCTGGTCACGGGGGTGATGCGTTTTTTGATCGCCTCGCCCTCGCCTTTGGGCATAAGCTGGTTGTCCTCATACAGGGCAATGGCGCGGTCCACGCCGGCAAGCCCCTTGTCCAGGCTTTCTTTCGAACGGCCGAACAGACGCACGGCATAGCCGGCCTTGGCGGCCAGAAAGGCGACGCCGTGTCCCATGGTGCCCGTGCCCAGGCAGGCGACGGTGCGGATTTCTTCTACGCGCATGACGGTGACTCCCTTATTTCGGTAAATGACATATGCCTTCCTGTTTCGGGAAAGGCGTATCGAAAGTGAATCTACCTATTCCCCGCACATGCGGCAAGATTTACAAGCGTTCCAAATCGGGATATCTTGCAAAATACTCTCTTTTGCCATTATCATCGACAAGTTATGGAAACACGTAGATACAGAAACAGTGACGATTTCATTTCTCTGCTGGGCTTCGGCTGCATGCGCTTTCCCATGCTGGAGGACGGCCGGGCAATCGACAGGAACCTGGTGCGGCAACTGGTGGAGTACGCCATCGCCCACGGAGTGAACTACTTTGACACCGCCTATCTGTATAACGAGGGCGAGTCCGAGCGGTGCATCGGCCGAATTTTGAAAGACTACCCGCGCCACAGTTTTTATCTGGCCGACAAAATGGCCGGCCGCCTGGTCAAAAAAATTGCCGACGGCGATCGGATGTTCAGGGAACAGCTTGAGCGCTGCGGGATGGACTATTTTGACTTTTACCTCTGCCATGCCATCGGCCGGACCGAGGTGGACTTTACCGAGCCCTATCTGCGCGTGGGATTTTTCGATTATCTGCTGGAGCGGAAAAAGGAAGGCGTTATCCGCCGCCTGGGCTTTTCCTTTCACGGCACGCCGGCCCGGCTGGAGTTTCTGCTGAACCAGTACGACTGGGACTTTGTGCAGCTTCAGCTCAATTACGTGGACTGGGAAGTGCAGGACGCCCGCCGCCTGTACCGGATGCTGGAGGAACGCGGCATACCCTGCATCGTCATGGAGCCGGTGCGCGGCGGCAGCTTGAGCACACTCTGCCCGGAAGCGGTTGCTCTGCTGCGGGCGGCCAGGCCGGAACGCAGCGCCGCTTCCTGGGCCATCCGCTACGCCGCTTCCCTGCCGGGCGTGCTCACAGTGCTCAGCGGCATGAACAGCTTTGAACAGGTGCGGGACAACGTGGCCGCCATGACCGGTTTCACGCCCCTGGACGTGGAAGAGCGGGCGGTACTGGAGCGGGCCCGGAGCGCCTACATGCAAACCGGGGCCATTCCCTGCACCGGCTGCCGCTACTGCATGGATTGTCCCGCGGGCGTGGACATTCCGCGCCTGTTCGCCCTGTATAACGAGCGCGCCGCCACCCTGGGCCTGCCGGTATCCACGCTGGGGCATTACCGTTTCGACAGAAACGCCCGCGCCTTTCTGGAAGCCTACCTGGCTCTGCCGGAAGAAATTCGCGCCCACAACTGCGTGGATTGCGGCCAATGCCGGGAGCGCTGTCCCCAGGATATTTCCGTGGCCGAGCATTTGCGGAAAATAGAAAAATTGATCGCGGCCTTGCGTCCTTGAAAAATTTTAGAGCAGAGTAATTTTAGTATTGCCTCCGGCGGCCAAAGGGGGTCGGGGACACAGGCTCTACTTTGAAGAGCTACTAAAAATGGGATGATTACCCGACCCACCATAGACGTTCTTAAACGAGAAGTCTTCCATGGACAACAGGCACATGCACATAGATCCCGGAATCCAGCGCCGTCTGGATTTGTGCCTGTTAGGCCCGCTGGCGGTGGGGATCATCCTGTTCCTGGCCCACGGCTGCCAGGCGGTCACGGCCGCCTGGGACTGGCAGGCGCTGTTCCGGGCCTTTTTCCGTTTGGAAGAGGGGCAGGGGATTGTGGCCGGCCCCCTTGGCCGGGGCCTCATTACCACCCTGCGCCTGGCGGCCTGGACATTCGGTTTTTCCCTGCTGTTCGGCTTTATCCTGGGACTGGTCCGTTCCGTTTGCGTCCGGCCCCTGCGCATGTTCGGGGCCGTGATCGTGGCCCTGACCCGGAACCTGCCCCCGCTGGTGCTGGTGTTCATCGTCCACTATTTTCTCTCCGGCGCTCTGGCCGCCTCTCTGGACTGGCAGTGGACGTCCCGCCTGTCCGGCGCCGGCATCCTTCTGCCCGAGGCCTCAGGCATGCCGGTGTTCGTTTCCGCCGTCATCACCCTGAGCCTTTACGAAGGGGCCTATATCGGCGAAATCGTCCGGGCCGGCGTTTCCGGCGTGGCCCGCGAGCAGTGGGACGCCGCCGCCTCCCTGGGCTTTTCCCGCCCGGCCGCCCTGCGTCTGGTCATCCTGCCCCAGGCCTTCCGTTTCATGCTCCCGCCCCTGGCCGGGCAGATGGCTTCGCTGATCAAGGATTCGGCCGTGGTGTCCGTGATTTCCGTGCGCGAACTCACCTTTCAGGGCACGGAGTTCATGACCTCCAGCGGCCTGGCCGGCGAGGTCTGGCTGGCCGTTTCCGCCTGCTACCTGTGCCTCTGTCTGGGCGTGTCACTTATCGGTCGCTTGCTGGAAAAACGCCGTAAATGGGCCTGATGGCGGCACACGCACCAGCGGTGCCGCGTGTGTTGTGTCCCGGCGCGCTTTCCGCTACTATGGTGGTAACGGCGGAAAACCGGACCATCCGGCCGTTTCCGCCAATCACCCGCCATAACAGCGGCTGGAGCTTCCCGTGCGCCAGAGACCCTTTCTGAAATGGGCCGGCGGCAAATACCGCCTCCTTGACGCGATCCTGAG
Source organism: Desulfovibrio sp. (assembly GCA_031550695.1). Taxonomy (GTDB): domain Bacteria; phylum Desulfobacterota; class Desulfovibrionia; order Desulfovibrionales; family Desulfovibrionaceae; genus Frigididesulfovibrio. The sequence goes on from JAVBOI010000109.1 coordinate 7,688, forward strand.
GGAAATCCCCGAAGGCAAACGCTTCGTGGAGCCGTTCGCCGGTTCCTGCGCGGTCTACCTGAACGTTGCCGCGCCATCGGCGCTGGTCTGCGACATCAACCCCGACCTTATCGGCCTGTACCGGCACCTACAGCGGGAAGGCGAGAAATTCATCCTATACTGCCAGAGCTTTTTCACCGCCGACGGCAACACCAGGGAGCGCTACCTGCAACGCCGGGAGGAGTTCAACGCCTGCCGCGATCCCCGCACCCGCGCCGCTCTGCTGCTCTACCTGAACCGCCATGCCTACAACGGGCTTGTCCGCTACAACGCCAAAGGCGAATTCAACGTGCCCTTTGGCCGCTACGTCAGGCCGTATTTTCCGCTCGGGGAACTGCGCGTCTTTTACCGCAAGACGCAAGAAACGGATACGAAGTTCGTCTGCCGGGACTTCCGTACCGTGTTCGCCGGCCTGAAGCCGGGGGATGTGGTCTACTGCGATCCGCCCTATGTGCCGCTTTCAAAAACCGCCAGTTTCACCAGTTACGCCGGCAGCGGCTTCAGCGCTGAAGACCAGCGCGATCTGGCCGCGCTGGCAACAGCGGCGCATGGTCGGGGCATTCCGGTGATCGTCAGCAACCACAACACGGAAACCACCCGCGACCTTTACGCAACAGCGGATCTGCGCCGCTTCAACGTGCAGCGCTTCATCAGCCGCAACGGCGCCGACAGGCAGGCGGCCCCGGAGTTGCTGGCCGTCTATCGCTGACAACGTCCCTGAAAGACAGCAAGGATGAAGCCAGCTTGGTCGAAGCGGGGCTCTGCCCCTGCACCCCGCAAGGGGGTAACGACCCCCTTGACCCGCGCATTTAGGAATAGTTTCACTCTCGCAGGCTTATTATTACTTGCGCCCTGTCCTGGCAGATTTGCTCCGCCAGTCATCCGTTTCCAGAACCACCCGCTTCGCCGGCCCGAACGACCATGCGGCCCCAGACCGCCTGGCCCAGGCTGATGCAGCCGTCGCCCGGCGGCAATTCCTTGTGCAGCAGGGGAACAAGCCCCTTTCTCTCCAAAGCGTCCGCCAGGAAAAGGGCCAGAGTGACGTTCTGGAAACAGCCCCCGCTCAAGCCCACATGCCGGATATGGTGCCGCGCCGCCAGATGTGCGGTCAGGTCCGCCAGCCCGGCGGCCAGGGAGGCGTGAAAGCGCCGGGCAATAACCGGCACGGCCGTGCCCCGCTGCCGATCGGCCCAGACCGAGGCGAACAGGCTTACGGTATCCAGTTGCAACAGGTCCGGATCGATTTCGGACGGCCCGAACGGACAGGGATAGCGGAGTTCGCCAGCCGGCCCGCCGTGTTGGGCCTCTTCCAGGCGAATGGCCGCCTGGCCTTCATAGGTGATGGCGTTGCACAGGCCGAGCAGGGAGGATACGGCGTCGAACAGCCGGCCGCAGCTCGTGCTCCGGGGAGTGTTGAGCCCCCGTTCGAGCATCCGGGGCAGCAGGTGGACCGCGTCGGCGTATTCGGGCAGCCAGGGCAGGCGAAAAGAGGAAAAGTTGTCGGCAAAGTTTTCAAAAGGCGCTGAGGATGAAGCCAGCCCGGTAGTGGGGTCGGGGACACAGCCGCCTATGCTCTGCTCCACACCCCGCAGGGGGGCAGCGGCCCCCTTGACCCGCGCATTTTGGGGTAGCTTCGTTGTTCCGGAGTCAGTCGCGCGCAACAAACCCAGGCGCAAAAGCAGGGCGTGGGCGATGCGCCAGGGCTCCCTGATGGCCGCCTCGCCGCCGGGCAGGGCCAAGGGGGCGCAGTGGGCCAGGCGGGCATGGGCCGGTTCGCCGGGGCCGGAGTTGTCCACGAACAGCGCTTCCCCACCCCACAGGCCGCCGTCCTCGCCAAGGCCGGTGCCGTCCAGGGCCAGAACCAGAGCCGGCCCCTGGTGGCGGTTTTCGGCCAGAACGGCGTGGGCGTGGGCAAAATGGTGCTGCAACCGCAACACCGGAATGCCCGCTTCTTCGGCAAAGCGCTCGGCCAGATCGCTGCTCAGGTAGTCCGGATGGCGGTCGCGCACCACGACCCTGGGTTGCACTTTGAGGAGCGCGGTCAGGTGCTCCCGGATTTCCCGGTGAAAAGCGGCCGTGTCCAGGGTGGACATGTCGCCGATATGCTGGCTGACAAAGGCGTCGCCGCCCTTGGTCAGGCACAGGGTATTCTTCAGTTCCGCGCCGACGCCGAGCACTACCGGCGAATCCGCGGCCGCGTCATCCGGGGAATCCAGCCGGACGGGGCCGGGCACGTATCCCCTGGCCCGCCGGTAGACGAGCGTTCCCCGCCCCGGTAGGGGCCGGACGACGGAATCGTCCACCCGGATAAGGATGTCGCGGTTGTGAAAAAGAAAGGCGTCGGCCATGTCGCCAAGGCCGGCCAGCGCCTCGCGGTTGCCGAGACAGATGGGCTCGCCGCCGGGATTGCCCGAGGTCATGACCAGAACGGCCGGCCGGTCGCTCCGCTTGCGACGCAGCTCGTCGGCGAAATAGTCCAGCAACACCCGGTGCAGGGGAGTGTAAGGCAGCATCAGGCCGACGCTTGCCGTGTCCGGCGATACCAGGGGCGAAACGGCGCTTCCGGGCGCTGCCGGCAGCAGGGGGCAGATCACCACCGGATGCGCGGACGAGGTGAGCAGGGCTGCTTCCTCCGCTCCCAGCGCGGCGATGCGGCGGCCGTCCTCCAGGGTGGCGGCCATGACGGCAAAGGGCTTGTGCGGCCGGTTTTTGCGCTGGCGCAAAGCGGCCACGGCCGGATCGCAGCCGGCGTCGCAGGCCAGATGAAAGCCCCCCAATCCCTTGATCGCGGCAATGCATCCCCCGGCCAGAAAAGCGGCCAGAGCGCGCAGGGCCGCGTCGCCGCGCGGGTGCGCGCCAACGCCGGGCGCATCTTTATTGGGCGTTTCGGCTGTGCGTATGCTTTTCCGCTCCGGCAGCCATCGGCCTTCCGGCCCGGCGGCAAACCAGACCTCGGGCCCGCAGACCGGGCAGGCGTTGGGCTGGGCGTGAAAGCGCCGGTCGATCGGGTTGTCGTATTCAGCCTGGCAGTCCGGGCACAGGGGAAAGCAGGCCATGCTGGTGAAGGCGCGATCGTAGGGGATGGAGCGGGTGATGCTGTAGCGCGGCCCGCAGTTGGTGCAGTTGGTGAAGGGATAGCTGAAGCGTCGATTGCCCGGATCGGTCATGTCCGCCAGACAGTCCCGGCAGAGGCACACGTCCGGGCTGATGAGCACCGAATGGCTGCTGCCGGCGCTGCTGTGGGCAATGGCAAAGCCGGCCTCATCGGCCAGAAGTTCGCATTCCTCCCGCGTAAGACCGGTCAGCCGGGCCAGGGGCGGCAGGCGGTGTTCAAGGTCGTGGGCAAAAGCGGCCAGATTCCCATCTTTACCCTGCACTTCAATGACCACGCCGCGCGGGCTGTTGCGCACAAAGCCCGTCAGCGCATGTTCCCGCGCCAGGGAAAAGATAAAGGGGCGAAAACCCACGCCCTGCACCTGGCCCCGGGCCACAAAGCGCAGGCGCCGCTGTCCCGGCCCGGCCACCTTAGAGCACCCTGGCCCCGTCATCGGTGACCACCACCATGTATTCCCAGCGCAGGCCGCTTTTGCCCGGCCGGTACAGGCCCGGTTCCACCGTGACCACCATGCCCGGCCGGAGCACGGTGGTGCTGCGGGGGCTCAAGCTCGGCGCTTCGTGGGTTTGGAGCCCGATGCCGTGGCCCAGGCCGTGGGTGAACAGATCTCCCACGCCCTCGGCTTCCAGACAGGCCATGGCGGCGGCGTGGACGTCGGCCGCGGCCATGCCGGGGCGGATCAGGGCAATGGCTTTGGCCTGGGCCTCTTTGATCAGGTCCAGATCCCGGACGAAGCGCGCGTCCGGCTTGTCGCCCACCCAGAAAGTCCGGGTCTGGTCGGAGCAGTAGCGGTCCAGGCGGCAGCCCACGTCCACCAGCACGCCGCAGTTGTCCGTGATAAAGGCGTCGCCGGGCTCGGCGTGGGGCAGGGCCGCGTTGCCGTCCACGGCCACGATGCTGGCGAAGGACAGGCCCTCGGCCCCATGGTTGCGGAAAAACTGCTCAATGTCCCAGGCGGCCTGACGTTCCGTGCGGCCGGGAACCAGCACGCCGGGCGCCCATTCCATAAGCCGGTGGTTGAGGGCGCAGGCTTTTTCCAGGCAGGCCAGTTCCTCGGGTTCCTTTATCACGCGCAAGGATTCGATCATGCCGTCGGCGCGCTGCATGGAAAGGCCCGCGCCCACCTGGTCAAAGGCGGCCACGCTGATGTTGTGGGCCTCGAAACCCACGGGGCCGGACGCCTGTTCCTTGAGCAGCGCGTTCACCTGTTCCATGCCGTTGCCGCGATAGATGAAAATGCGGTCCTCGTCCCACAGTCGTCTGGCCGCGTCCAAAAAGCGCGGGTCCGTGCACAGCCAATCCCGGCCTGATTGCGTGACGATCAGGCAGCCCGAGCTTTCGTTGGGCTGCGCGTCCTGCAATTCAAAACCGCTGAGGTAAAAACGGTTGGCGTCAAGGGTGACCAGCAGGGCATCCAGGCCGGCCTTGCGCATGAGCGGGCGCAGTTTTTCGCGCCTGGCTTCGAAACGCCTTTTGTCCATGGGATCTCCTCGGGAACAGGTTGGCGGACGCGCCCATTATGGGAGATTCTCGCCGCAAAGGCTACTTTTTCTTCGCAATGCGGTAAGTAACAGGGAAATGTTGACAAAGGCGGACCGGAATGCTTACCTACCAGTCCCGCCGGCGGATTGTTCCCGTTCTCGTCCGCGCGGCCTGTATTCCTTTAACCCCAAATTCACCATGATCAAGATAGTACGCGCCAAACTGCACGGCATTCGCATTACCGGTTCCGAACTCGACTACCACGGCTCCATCACCCTGGACCCCGCCCACTGCGCCCTGGCGGGCATTTATCCCCTGGAGTTCGTCCAGGTGTGGAACAAGAACAGCGGGGCGCGCATTGAAACCTACGTCATTTTCGGCCAGGCCGGTTCCGGCTGTTGCGTGCTCAACGGCGCCGCCGCCCGCAGTTGCCAGAAGGGCGACGAGGTGATCATCTGCGCCTCGGAATACATCGCCGGCCCCCGCGAACTGCCGGAAAAAACGCCGAAAGTCCTGACCTTCAACCCGGACAACAGCGTGCGCGAAGTGTTGGAATACGCCGTGGGAGCAACGCCCGAAGGCGACTGGACCTTTGCCGTGCGCGAGGCCGGCGGCCGCTAGAGCGGAGTAATTTTGAAGTTGCACAAAAGTAGTATTGCCTCCGGCGGCCAAAGGGGGCCGGGGGCACAGGCTCTGTGTGACCCCCTTTGGAAACCCCAATCTGTGCTTTATGTCCAGGTGGGTAATCTCAAAGTAATTTGCTCTAAAAATCCAGCTCAAGCCCCACCGGGCAGTGATCCGAACCTTGCACATGCACGTCTATCCAGGCGTTTTTGACGCGCGGGGCAAGCTCTTCCGACACGAAAAAGTAGTCTATTCTCCAGCCCACATTGCGCTCCCTGGCTCTGGCCCGGAACGACCACCAGGAGTAACTTTCCGGCAGGTCGCCGTGCACGTGCCGGAAAGTGTCCACATAGCCGTGGGCCACAAAGCGATCCATCCAGGCCCGCTCGATGGGAAGAAAGCCGGAAGTTTCCTCGTTCTGCTTGGGCCGGGCGAGGTCGATGGGCTTGTGGGCGGTGTTGAAATCGCCGCAGACCACGATGGGCTTGTCTTTGCGCATTTCCTGGGCATGGGCCAGAAAGGCGTCGTAAAAGCCCAGCTTGTAGGTCAGGCGTTCCTCGTTCATCTGCCCGTTGGGGAAATAGACGTTGAAAAAATGGAAGTCCGGCAGCTCAAGATGGATCAGGCGGCCTTCGCCCTGAAAAGCCGGGTCCGGCAAATCAAAGGTCACGGCCAGGGGCTGGACGCGCGAAAAGGTCGCCACCCCGGAGTAGCCGCGTTTTTTGGCCGAGGAGAACCAGGCGCTGTGGTAGCCGGCCGGGGCCCGGTGCTCTTCCGGAATCTGCTCCAACTCCGCTTTGGTTTCCTGCAGGCCCACCACATCGGCGCCCACGTCCTTGAACCAGGTCCAACCGTCCCTGGTGCACAGGGAACGAAAGCCGTTTACATTCCATGAGTACAGTCGCATAGCAGCCTCGGTATGGGGGAAAGGATTCCGGCAAAACGCACCGTTACCGTGAACCAGGTCCAACCGTCCCTGGTGCACAGGGAACGAAAGCCGTTTACATTCCATGAGTACAGTCGCTTCGCCGCCCACGGACAATAGCCGGCCCCGGAACAAATGACAATCGCGGCAGCGCGGTTAGGGGGCCAAGCGTGGCGCAAGCTGTCCGCCGCCCGCTTTTTTGCGCTCCCCGCGTAACATCCATTCCCGCCTTGCAATGACCCGCCCGCGCGAATATACTCGGGTGTTGTCGTTCAGCGAACACTATTTTCCCTCTGACGCGAACCAGGACACGTTTATGACCGTCATTCCCCGCCATGCGGCCATCCCGGATCTGATCCGGCTCGGCAGACAGGTTACGCGCGAGGCCTTGCTTCATTGCGCCGCCAATCCTGCCCTGCCTTGCCTGGCGGCTGTGGACGGCACATGCGGCAACGGGCACGACACCCTGTTTTTGGCCGAAACCCTGGCGGAAATCGGGGGCAGGAAGCCCCACGGGGTGTTCGCCTTTGACGTGCAGCCGGCGGCCATTGAGGCCGCCCGCGCCAGACTGGGCGCGCTGGCGGGCGGCGTCACCCTGCTGTTGGCAAGCCACGCCCGTCTGGCCGAGGAACTGGCCCGGCCGGAAAACCGTCCCGCCTCTCTTGCCGGCTGCGGAGCGATTTCTCCGCCGCCCATTGCCTTGGCCATGTATAACCTGGGCTTTCTCCCCGGCAGCGACAAACGGGTGGTCACGTCGGCCGGGGACACCCTTGATTCGCTGCGAAGCGTGGCCGATCTTCTTACGCCGCACGGCCTTCTGCTTGTGCACGCTTACGGCGGCCATGCCGGCGGCCGGGAAGAACTGGAAACCGTGGATGCCTGGCACGCCGCCCTGCCTTTCGAACATTGGACGGTGGCCAGATATGCCCTGCATAACAAGGCTCGCAACCCTGAAGCGCTCTTTCTGGCGGAAAAACGAGAAACATCATGAATGACACTTCCTACGCGCCGGACGATCGCATTTTTCCTTCGCCCGAGGACGACGACCTCTGGACGAGCGTGTACGCCACCATACGCGCCGGATACCCGGAGCGCGCCCTGCTGGAGCATGTGCGCTGGGCCTTTGAAGCCGTATGCGCCGAGCAGACCGACTACATGCTGTTCAAGGATTTTCTGCGCAAGGTGCGCCTGAAGTGGCTGTGGAAACGCCCGCCCGCCCCGCGCGGGATGCTGGATTTGGAATAAGGCGGTATCAGAGCGGAGCGCTTATAATGGATGCTCCCCTCTTTTCGTTTTTTTTCTTTTCCGGCTCTGCGCTACACAACAACATTCAGGAAAACGCCGAGTTTTTCTGTTTGGCAAGGCGCGAGTCTTTTTTCAAGTGGGGCTGGCCTCTTCTGGCCTGCCCCACTTGAAAAAGGGCGAGCAACGCCGCCAAACGGGAAAAATCGGCGTTTTCCTAACGACTTCGCAGGCTGTGCAATACCATGCCCGCAATGACCAGGCCGATGCCGGCCAGGGAGATGAGAGAAGGCAGGGGCGCGCTGAGCAGCACTATTTCGCCGAGCAGGGCAAAGACGATTTCCCCGGCCTGGGTGGCTTCGACCGAAGCCAGCCGGGCCGGGTCCTGTTTTACCAGGTTAGTGGCGGCGAAAAAGAGCAGGGTGGCCATCACGCCGGAAAACAGGGCCACCAGCAGGGACTGCCACACCTGGCCCGAGCTTGGCGGGCCGTGCGAAAACAGGGCCCAGACGGACAGCAACAGCCAGAAGGGCAGGCTGGCGACGGTCATGTTCAGCACCCGCTGGAAGGTATCCACGTTGTCCTTGCAGACTTCCATCATTTTGCGGTTGCCCAGGGGGTACATGAAGGCGGCGAAGATAATCGGCGCAATGCAGGCCAGGGCCTGTCGGGCGGAAATGGTCCGGGCGTGTTCCCATTGCATCAGAAAGATGCCGGCCAGAATAAGCAAAGACCAGCGCATGGCCCGGAACGGGATGCGCCGGTAGAAAGGCTGTCCGATTTCTTCGGGGGTGGGCTTGAACAGAAAGGGCGTGAGCAGCGGGCCGGCAATGATGGTTATCTGCCAGGTGCCGGCAATCAGCCAGCCTTCGCCGAAAGAGGAGCCGAGGCAGACCGGGGCGTAGAACAGGCCAAAGCCTACGGTGCTCCATATAAGGTAGGCGGTCAGATGCTGCCCGAGGTGGCGCAGGGATTGCTCCATGCCGCCTTTGCCCAGAACCATGAGGGCCAGTATCGGCAGCATGAAGAAAAAGCGCAGGCTGGCGCTCCAGGCCCAGTGCCCGCCGCCCATTTCCATGGAGCGGTTCAGGATAAAGGTGAAGGCAAAGAAAAAAGAGGCGACCAGCCCGTAGACCAAAGCGCGCATCACGACGCTCCGGTCAGGATGAAGGTGGGCGGAAATGTGGCGGGATGCGAATACATCGCGGGGAGAACGGCCTTATGCCGGGTCATGCCGGGGCGTCATGGCCTTGATGGCCAGGCCGAGAAAGTCATCCAGGGGCAGGCCGATGCGCTCGCATTCCCTGATGCGGTCGCGGCTGACGTTGGCGGCAAAGGCTTTGTCTTTCATCTTCTTTTTCAGGCTTTTCACTTCCATGCCCTCCATGCCCGTGGGGCGCATGAGGGCGGCGGCGGTAATCAGCCCGGTGATGGTTTCCCCGGCGCGCAGGGCGAAATCCAGGCGGCTTGAGGGGGCAAAGCCGGTGCATTCGCTGTTGTGAGCCTGGATAGCGGAGACAGCCTCGGCCGGCAGCTTGCCTTCCAGAATGGGCACGGCCAGGCGGCCGTGATCTTCCGGCCTGTCCTTGGTTTGGGCGTAATCCACGTCGTGAAGCAGACCGGCCAAACCCCAGAGATCCTCGTTCTCGTCAAAATGCCTGGCCAGGGCGCGCAAGACCGCTTCCGAGGCCAGGGCGTGCTTCATCTGCTGCGGATCGGGATTGTGCTCGACAAACAGGGCCAGGGCGGCGTCGCGTTCCAGCATGGTCTCTCCGGGAGTTGAAAGCGTGAAGCGGTCACCCGCGACGACTAGAGAATTTAACGCTTGAAAGAGTCGCTTAACGGCGGGCAAGGCCCGCCTACGCCTCTTTCGCGGCAAGGATTTGAGGGCAAATCCTTGCAGAGCAATTCACTCATTTCATTCGTCAAATGCTCTAGGGCATGGAACTTTGAAATTATCCCCCGCCGTCCGACCAGCAAAATGGGGTTTCCAAAAGGAGTCACTCCCTTTGGCCGCCGGAGGCAATACTATTCTTGGGCAACTTCAAAATAAATTTGCTTCAGGGCCGATACTCGGAAATTTCCACCGGCAGGCCTTCCGGTCCCCTGATGAAAGCGCAATAGAGATCCATAGCCTGGAAGGGCGCGCCGTCAAAGGTGACGTCGGGCAGATCCTTGATGCGCTCCAGATAGGCCTCCACGTCGGGCACCTGCATGCCCACATGGTCGGTGCCGACGCGGATCTGTTTGCCTTCCGGGCTTTCCGGGTCCACCTGCTTCAGGTACAGGTGCGAGCCGTTGCTGAAAAGCAGATCCGCGCCGTCGCAGGGGCCGAAGGTGCGTCTGCCGACGTAGGTCAGGCCGAAGGTCCGCACCCAGAAGTCGATCATCCGCTGAAGATCGTAACAGAAAATGTGCACGTGGTGAAACACGGGGCCGGCGGTGCTCTGGTCCATGATCGGATCTCCCTGTTCAAGATGTGAAGACGGGCGGAACGGCCCGCCTTTCACGGGTAGCATGCCGGTCTTTTTGAGGCAATACCCACCAGAGGCGTTTCTCGTTGCCGCATGGCGCGGAGGTGGCGTCTTTTTTCGGAGGGCGTTCAGGCGGGCAGGCCGGCCAACTGGCAGTGCCCGCGACGCAGGCAGTCCGGGTTGGCGCGAAAAAGTTCCCTGGCGGTCTGGCAGTCGCGGCGGATCTGCTCTATCAACTCGTTAACGCCGTTGAATTTTTGTTCGTCCCGCAGATGTTTGACAAAGTGCACCCGAAACGGGGCGTCGTAAATATTGCCGTGAAAATCCAGCAGATGGGTTTCCACGTGCACGGGCTCGTCGGCAAAGGTGGGGTTTTTTCCCACATTGGCCACCGCCTGCCGGTACTCGCACTCGCCCGAGGAATAAATGCCCGGCAGGCAGTGCGTTTTGGGATTGACTTCCGCCATGACCGCGTACACCCCGATTTTGGGCAGCAGCAGATCATCCCGCATGCGCAGGTTGGCCGTGGGAAAACCGAGCAGCCGGCCGCCGCGCTTCATGCCGTGCTCCACGATGCCTTCAACGCTGTGCGGGCGGCCCAGAAAAGCGCAGGCGTTTTCCACATCCCCGCGCAGCAGCGCGTCCCGGATGCGGGTGGAACTGACGGCATCCCCCTGGACGGACACCGGCGGCACCTGCTCCAGGGTATAGCCGTAGGACTTTCCCAGGCGGGCCAGAAGTTCGGCGTTGCCCCGCCGGTCTTTGCCAAAGGCGTAGTCATAGCCCACCACAAGGATGCGGGTGTTCAGGCATTCCACCAGAATGTGGCGGACAAAATCTTCCGGCGGCAGGGCTGCTGTTTCGCGCGTAAACGGCAGAACCAGGGCAAGATCGACGCCCATGCCGGCAAAGCACTCCAACTTGTGCTGCAGCGACATCAACTGTGGCGGGGCGCCGTCGCCGAACAGCACCCGTAAGGGGTGCGGCTCGAACGTGATGAGGACAACGGGCAGGGCCTCGGCTCGGGCCTTTTCAATGGTGCGCCGGATCAGGCTTTGATGGCCCAGGTGCACGCCGTCAAAATTGCCGATGGTGACGGCACAGCCCCGGGCCAGAGCGCGGGGAGCCAGGGGAAGAGCATGGGGATCGGTTGCTGTGTACATGGCCTGTTGGCAAAAGGTAAGGGCATGAAAAAGCCCGCCGGCATCAACGGCCGGCCGGCTGTTCCGCCGCCGGAGCATTCCCGGATTTCCAATGGGAAAATGCTCTATACACTTCTTCGCCGTCTCTGTGAAGAAGCAAGGCGCGGGTGAAGAATTTTTCGAGAGCCGGCAAAAAGGGCTTGCCAAGAGGATCAACAAAGAGTAATGAATCTCTTCACGCCGAAGTGGTGGAATTGGTAGACACGCCAGGTTCAGGGTCTGGTCCTCGCAAGGGGGTGAAGGTTCGAGTCCTTTCTTCGGCACCATTTATACTTCCCACGAAGTCCAAGAACAACCGGAACTCCTTGAAAAACAAGGGTTCCGGTTGTTCTTTACGTCTTGCGGCGTCCTAGGGCGTGCATCGACATCGGTAATCCCCCCGAAAAAAAGTAGCGTTTTGAAGTAGAATTTCCGAGAATAGCGAACACGGAGATTTTGCATGAAAACGTCCCGATTTTCCGACAGCCAGATTCTGGCGATTTTGAAGCAGGCCGAGAATGGGGTTCCCGTCACCGAGCTCTGCCGTGAACACGGCATGAGCAGCGCCGCATTTTACAAATGGCG
>JAVBOI010000007.1:0-2680 GCA_031550695.1 Desulfovibrio sp.
TTCCTCGCGGGTGATGGCCCGATCTTTGCGCCTGAGGGGCCGGGCCGGCGGCGGGGTCTGATCCTTGGGGCCGGCAATCTTGATGATGGCGGCGAAGACTTCCTCGATGTTCAGACGCGAGGTGTCGACGATCACGGCGTCAGCGGCCGGGCGCAGGGGCGCGGTGGCCCGGCCTCTGTCCTGGGCATCACGCTGGCGGATCTGCTCCGTGAGCGCGGTTAGATCGCAGTCCTGGCCCATTTCCTTGAGTTGCAGGCAACGGCGCTTGGCCCGGATTTCCGGGTCGGCGTCCAGAAAAATTTTGTGCGCGGCAACGGGAAAAACGGCCGTGCCCATGTCGCGGCCTTCGGCCACCAGGGAAAAGGCCGCGCCCAGGCTTTGCTGGGCCGCTTTCAGGTAACTGCGGATCTGCGGCACCACGGCGATGTTGGCCGCCATCATGCCGGCCTCTTCGCTGCGGATGTCTTCGCCCACGGGCTTGCCGCAGAACAAAAGCTCGGTTTCCGCGCCGGTTCCGCGCAGGGCATACATGCAGTCCGCCAACAACTTTTGCAGTTGCGGATCGTCGCCGGCCTTGCCGGCATCCGGGCCGGGATGCCAGCCCTTTTCGGCCAGACGCATGGCCAGGGCGCGAAACATGGCCCCGGTATCGAGATAGGCCACGCCAAGGGCGGCCGCCAGCCGTTTGGCCAGAGTGCTTTTGCCCACACCGGCCGGCCCGTCTATGGTCACGATAAGGGTGGTATGTCTGCTCATGCTGAAAGCGCCTCGCGCAAAAGGGTTATGAAACGTCGGTTCTCCTCCGCCGAGCCCACGCTGACCCGCAGGTGTCCGGGCAGGCCATAGCTGTTCAGCGGGCGAATAATCAGGCCCTTGGACAAAAGTTCCTCGAACACCCGGCGGGCGTCCTTGCCGCGGGCGTCGGGAAGCTGGAACATAAGGAAATTGGCCTCGGACGGGTATACCCGGCAGCTCAAGGCGGCCAGTTCGCCGGCCAGAAAGGCCCGGCCCTCGCGCACCACGCGCAGGGTTTCGGCGTAAAAGACCGTGTCGGCCAGGGCGGCCATGCCGGCGGCCTCGGCCAGCAGGTTCACGGAAAACGGCATGTGCACGGCCCGCAGGCGGTCGGCCAGAAATTCGGGCATGATGCCGTAGCCCAGACGGATGCCGGCCAGGCCGAAGCTTTTGGAAAAGGTGCGCAGGATCACCAGGTTGGGGAACTCATCCAGGCGCGGCAGCAGGGAAAAGGCGGATTCGTCCCGGCAGAAGTCCATGTAGGCCTCGTCCAGCACCAGCAAACAGGAGGACGGCAGGGAGCGGGCAAAGGCCTCCACCTCGGCCACCGGCGGGCAATGGCCCGAGGGGTTGTCCGGGGTGGTGATGAAGACCAGGGCGGTCTTCGCGTCCACAGCGGCGCGCAGGCCTTGCCAGTCAAAGGAAAAATCCTCGCGCAGGGGAACTTCACGAAACGCCACTCCGCACAGGCGGCTTTGGATTTTATACATGCTGAAGGACGGCTTGGCGGCCACCACGTTGTGCGTGCCCGGCGTGGGGCAGACGCGGATCAGCAGATCGATCACCTCGTCGGAGCCGTTGCCGGGAATGATGCGCCCGGCCGGCAAGCCGTGGTGTTCGGCCAGGGCGGCCACCAGCCTGGGGTTGCCGCTCTGGGGATAGCGGAAGGCGGAAGCGGCGCTATCGCGGATGGCTTTCTGGACCAGGGGCGAGCAACCCAGGGGATTTTCGTTGCTGGCCATCTTAATTACGGACTCGAGCCCGAAGCGGGCGCGGATTTCGTCAATGGCGAGCCCGGACACGTAGGGGTCAAAGGCCAGCACTTCGGGTCGGACGGGGTAGGCGGGCGGAGTCATGGCAGGTCCGTATCAGGCGAAGATTAAGGGTTGAGGGATTGCGGACCGGACGAACCGGGCAAAAAAAAGAAAAAGCACGCAAGGTTGCGGCCGTGGTGAATTCTATGTTACTTGTGGTTGAGAAGCAAGACCGAAGGGCGAGGAGTGAAGGGGTTCGGAACGTCCGGTAAAAAATATCAGCAATCAGGCAAATTTCGATTGACAATGAAGACGCCCTGGCCTACATATGCTGTCTTGCCTGTGCAAACGGGCAATCACGTCGCGGGATGGAGCAGCTTGGTAGCTCGTCGGGCTCATAACCCGAAGGCCGTAGGTTCAAATCCTACTCCCGCAACCAGAAATTACAGGCACTTAGAAGAATTTCTCCTAAGTGCCTTTTTCTTTTTCCTACCCTATTCCTACCCCGAATTGCACAAGCTCTGTGGATAACCTATAAGGAGTAATGATTAAGCTCCGCAGCCTAACCTTTGAGGATATCGAGAGTTCAGCAGAAATTCAAAGCTGGCTCAGCCAATTCTCATCCGAACACCGCGCAATAGCTACCAACCTATTGCTGCGCTTAAACTTTGTCAGTAGTGACGTTTATACAACTTGGGTAAAAAGACAGATTGAAGCACTTTCTGCACATAAACTTGGGCTTTATGTTGCTAGAAAGCTGGATGATTCAGAGGGTAATCCCCCCGAAAAAAAGTAGCGTTTTGAAGTAGAATTTCCGAGAATAGCGAACACGGAGATTTTGCATGAAAACGTCCCGATTTTCCGACAGCCAGATTCTGGCGATTTTGAAGCAGGCCGAGAATGGGGTTCCC
>JAVBOI010000069.1:0-15666 GCA_031550695.1 Desulfovibrio sp.
GGGAACCCCATTCTCGGCCTGCTTCAAAATCGCCAGAATCTGGCTGTCGGAAAATCGGGACGTTTTCATGCAAAATCTCCGTGTTCGCTATTCTCGGAAATTCTACTTCAAAACGCTACTTTTTTTCGGGGGGATTACCCGAAACTGTCGAGAAACGAGGAGAGGGAAAGGAAAAACCGTGCGGGTTTTCCTTTCCCTCTCCCTTTTGTTTTTTCCCGTCCGTTACGAGAACACGGTCGACTTCGCCATGGCGAACCGCTCCTCGCGGTGTTTGCGCCTGGTCTGCGTCAGCACCACCAGGCCGAACAGAGCCAGGCCGGGTAGAGAGAACAGGAACTTGGGCGGCTGGTCCAAAGGCAGGTCAATGCCCAGCACCACGTGATCGTCGGCTATATCCAGGCCGATCTTCTCCGCCCGGCTGTTGACGCCCACATCGGCGACCGTCAGCTTGCCGTCCCGCTCTTCAAGAAAGAGGCCGGCGGCTTCCAGGCGTTCCCGGCCGGTGCCTTCGCCCACGGGCAGGGCCAGAACGCGCAGTTTATGCTCCTTGCCGGTGTCCGTGTCCACGGCTATGCGCATGGTGTCGCCGGGGTCCAGGCTGGCGACGGTTTCCACCACCCTGGACGGAGCCAGACGCTCGTACGGCGGATATATAAAGTCGCGGGCAATGCCGGGCCGGAACAAGAAAATCATGGCCGCGATCAGCGCGAGCACTTCCCACCAGCGCGCCTTGGTGAACATAAAGCGCTGGGTGGCGCTGGCAAAGGCCATGCAGGCCAGAGCGGCCGTGCCTACCACCCAGACAAGCTGGAAGGGGTTGTCAACGCCTATGAGCAGGATTTCCGGGTTGTAGAGAAACACGAACGGCAGCACGGCTGTTCGCATTTCATAGATAAAGCCCTGAATGCCGGTTTTAAAGGGATCGCCCCCGGAGATGCCGGCGGCGGCAAAGGCGGCCAGGGCCACGGGCGGGGTAGCGTCGGCCATGACGCCGAAATAGAGGCAGAACAGGTGTACGGCCACCAGGGGCACGGCCATGCCGTGGGCGCCGCTCAAATTGTAGATGACAGGGGCGAGCAGGGTGGAGACGATGATATAGTTGGCCGTGGTCGGCAGGCCCATGCCCAGGATCAGCGAAAGCATGGCCGTCATGACCAGCACCAGGGGCAAATAGCCCATGGACAGGGTTTCCACCACCGAGGCCAGCACCTGGCCCACGCCGGTCAGGCTGACAGCGCCGACCACGATGCCGGCGCTGGCCGTGGCCAGGCCGATGCCGACCATGTTTTTGGCCCCGGCAATCAGACTGCTGACAAAGCGCGACACCCCGAACTGCAGGGCCGGCAGAACCGGCTCGCGCCGCAGCAGGGCGATGAGGGGCTTTTGGGTGAGCAGGATGACGCCCAGAAAGCAGCAAGCGTAAAAAGCGGCCAGGCCGGGCGACATCTCCAGAATCATCAGGCACCAGACCAGGGCCGCGATGGGCAGCAGGTAGTGCAGGCCGGAGAGTAGTATGGGCCGGACCGCCGGCAGGCTCATGAGATCCGCGGCGCCGTCTTCGGGCAGTTCCGGGTAGCGGCTGGACAGAAGGAGCAGGCAGATATAGCCGGCGGCCAGCAGCGCGGCAAAGATCATCCAGGCCGCACCGCCGAAAATGGCGGGAATCCACGAGGTCAGGTAATGGATGATGCCCATGAGCACAACCACGGCCGAAATGGTCAGACCCCAGCCGATCAGGCGCAGACGCATGGGCGTGGTGCGGGGCAGTCCGGTCATGCCCATTTTGCAGGCCTCTATGTGCACGATGTAGAGCAGCGAGCCGTACGCCAACAGCGCCGGCACAAAGGCGTGCTTGATGAGCTGCGAATAGGGCATGTTGATGTATTCGACCATCAGAAAGGCGGCCGCGCCCATGACCGGCGGCATGATCTGCCCGTTGGAGCCGGCGGCCACTTCCACGGCCCCGGCTTTTTCCGCCGAAAAGCCGACCTTTTTCATCAGCATGATGGTCACGGGCCCGCAGGTGAGCACGTTGGCGATGGACGACCCGGAAATAAGGCCGTGCAGGCCGGACGCCACCACCGCCGCCTTGGCCGGCCCGCCGCGCATGTGCCCGAGCAGGGCGAAGGACAGCGAGGTCAGGTAGTTGCCGGCCCCGGCGTTTTCCAGCATGGCCCCGAACAGCACGTACACGAACACGAAGCTTGTGGACACACCGAGCGGCACGCCGAACACGCCCTCGGACGTAAGCCAGAACTGCGAGGCCGCCCGCGACAGCGAAGCGCCCTTGTGCGCGATCAAATCAGGAGCGAACGGCCCGGCAAACACATAGATGATGAACATGATTGCCACGCAGGTCATGGGCAGGCCCATAACGCGGCGGGTGGCCTCGAGCAGCAGCAGCATGCCGGCGCAGGCCACCCAGAGGTCCTGCTCCAGGGGAATTCCCGGCCGCTGGGCCAGCTCCTGCTGAAAAATATACAGATAGGCCGCGCAAAAAGCGGCCGCAAAAGCCAGAATCCAGTCCATCAGAGGAATACGGTCCTTGGGACTGCTCTTGAGCATGGGAAAGCCAAGATAGGCCAAAAACACGGCAAAGGCCAGGTGGATGGAGCGGGTGGCCGTATCGTTGAACACTCCCACGCCCAGGTCGTAGGGCAAGGGAGAGGTAATCCATAACTGGAAAAGAGACCAGATAATCGGCACCACCAGACAAACGGCCCTGGGAATCCCTTTGGGCTTGCGCCGGCCGGTCTCTTTTTCAAGAATCTGGGTCAAGAGCTTGGAGTTCTTGACGGAAACCACCTCTGACATGAACGCTCCTTGGCGGCGGATGGGTTGACGGGAGATCTGGGGGAAGGGAGAGGAACCTTTTAAGGAACGGTTCCTCTCCCTTCCCCCAGACCCCCATTCCTCTCCTCCAACCCTTTTTAGTTAGGGGACGGGAGGGGAGAGGAAAAACGATTGTTTCACCCCGTCCAGGCTTCCGGATCAGGGGGAAACGCGTCCCTGCCCGGCTCCGCCGCGAGACGAAGCCGGGCGGGAGAAAAGCTTACTTCATCAGGCCGGCTTCCTTGAAGTAGCGCACCGCGCCCGGATGGTAGGGCACGGAGTTGCCTTCAAGCATGTTCTGGGGCGTCAGATCGGCCAGGGCCGGGTGCAGCTTCTTGAATTCTTCCAGGTTTTCGAACACGGCCTTGGTGATCTGGTAGGCCGTATCGTCGGGCAGCTTGGCGCTGGTGAGCAGCGTGGCGCGGGGACCAAAGGTCTTCACGTCCTTGTCCGTGCCGGTATACATGCCGCCGGGAATGATCGCCGGGGGATAGAAGGGAAACTTTTTCATGAAAGCTTCCACTTCAGGCCCGGTTACCGGCACCACATGGGATTTGCAGGTGGTGGCCGCTTCCTTGATGGACCCGTTGGGGTGGCCCACCACATAAACGTAGGCGTCAATCTTGTTGTCGCACAGAGCGCCGGCCATCTCCGCCGGCTTCAGATCCGTGGCCAGCTTGAAGGTGGCCGGGGTCCACTTGAATTCCTTCATCAGCAGCTCAAGGGTACTGCGGTTGCCGGAACCGGGGTCGCCCAAGTTCATGCGCTTGCCGACAAGATCCTTGAATTCCTTGATGTTGGCGTCGTCACGGGCCACCAGGGTAAAGGCCTCGGACTGCAACGAGAACAGCGCGCGCAGATCCTTGTCCGGTCCGGCCTTGGCAAAGGCCTCGGAACCGGTGCCGGTGTAAGCGTAATACTGCGTGTCGCTCTGCACGATGCCCAGGCTGAGATCGCCGGAGCGGATGGCGTTGACGTTAAACACGGAAGCGCCGGTGGATTCCACCGTGCAACGCACGCCGTGCTCCTTGCGGCCCTTGTTCACCAGACGGCAGATGGCGCCGCCCACGGGATAATACACGCCGGTGATGCCGCCGGTGCCGATGGTGACGAATTCCTCGGCTTGAGCGGACTCAAAGCCGGGAACAGCCATGATACCGGTCAGGACAAAAACGGCCAAAAGACGCTTGAGAACCTGTCTGCATTTCATCACGCACGCTCCTGTATGGTTGCGGTCATTATAAAGAATGCCTCCGGCGGCCGGGGGAAAGGGAAAGGAAACTTTTAAGGAAAGTTTCCTTTCCCCTTCCCCCGGACCCCCATCCCTTTTCCTTCAAACCTTTTTATTTGGTTGTTGGCAAAGCCATGCGGCAACGCCAATGTTTTTCCTGTAACATGCGTCCGAACAGCGTTGCCCGAACCGGGCTACCGGCCGATTTGCCAGTCCCGCCGTAATCATCTCTCTGTTACTTCGCCTGGAGCCCGGGCTGAAGCGCTCCTTCGGCGTTCCCAATCGCTCAAACCCCCAAACTAAAAAGTTTTGAAGGAAGGGGAAGGGGGTCCGGGGGAAGGGGAATTTACTTCGTAGTAGCTCGTCCTCGCTTCGCTCGGATCGAGCGGGCTTTTACAAAAGTTCCCTTCCCCCGGTCTCTTACTCTTTCACCTGTTCCTTCTCCCGCAACCTGAGGCCCAGTTCGCGCAGTTGCTTGTTGCTGACCGTGGCCGGGGCTTCGGTAAGCAGGCAGGTGGCTTTCTGGGTTTTGGGGAAGGCGATGACGTCACGGATGGATTCGGCGCCGGCCAGAAGCATGGCGAACCTGTCCAGGCCAAAGGCGATGCCGCCGTGGGGCGGGGCGCCCATTTCCAGGGCCTGGGTGAGAAAGCCGAACTGGCTTTCGGCTTCTTCCGGGGTAAAGCCCAGGGCGGCGAACATTTCTTTCTGCTTGTGGGCGGTGTGGTTGCGTATGGAGCCGCCGCCGACCTCGGTGCCGTTAAGCACCAGGTCATAGGCCCGGGCCAGGGCCGAGGCCGGGTCGCTCTTCAGGGCGTTCACGGAGGCGTCCTGGGGCGAGGTAAAGGGGTGGTGGCAGGCCACGTAGCGTTTTTCCTCCTCGTCGTATTCGAACAGGGGGAAGTCCGTGACCCAGAGGAAGTTGAAGGCTTCCTTGTCAATAAGGCCGAGCTGTTCGCCCAGGCGCACGCGCAGGTTGCCCAGGGCGGCGTTGACCATGGCCGGTTCGCCGGCCTGGAAGAAGACCAGATCGCCGGGAGCAAGGCCCAGGGCTTCAACCAGCCCGGCGCGTTCGGTTTCGGACAAAAACTTGGCGATGGGCGACTGCCACTCGACGAATCCGCCTTCGAGCGGGCGCAGCTTGATCCAGGCCAGGCCTTGGGCGCCGTAAATTTTGACGAATTCGGTGTGGTCGTCGATTTCCTTGCGGGTCATGGTTTCGCCGCCGGGCACGCGCATGGCCTTGATCAGGCGGGCCGTGGAGAAGAGGCGGAAATCCGAGTTGGTGACAATGGCGGTGACGTCCTTGAGACGCAGATCAAAGCGGGTGTCGGGCTTGTCCACGCCATAGTCGGCCATGGCTTGGGCATAGGTCATGCGCGGCAGGGGCAGGGACATATTCCGGTCCAGAACGCCTCTGAGCGCGGCCGCCACCAGGCCTTCGGCCATGGCCATGACGGCTTCTTCGTCCACAAAAGACATTTCGATGTCGATCTGGGTGAATTCCGGCTGGCGATCGGCGCGCAGGTCTTCGTCCCGGAAGCAGCGGGCGATCTGGAAGTAGCGGTCAAGTCCGCCGACCATGAGCAACTGTTTGAACAACTGGGGGCTCTGGGGCAGGGCGTAGAACTGGCCCTGGTTCAGGCGGCTGGGCACCAGAAAGTCCCGCGCCCCTTCGGGGGTGGATTTGGTCAGGCAGGGCGTTTCCACTTCCACAAAGCCGAGTGAGTCCAGATAGTTACGAGTGGCGTGCACCAGGCGGTGGCGCAGGGTGAGGTTTCTGGCCATGCGCGGGCGGCGCAGGTCCAGATAGCGGTATTGCAGGCGCAGGTTTTCGCCCGGATCGAGCCGCTCGTCGATGATGAAGGGGGGCGTCTTGGCCGTGTTGAGCAGCTTCCAGGAGCGCACCACAACTTCGATTTCGCCGGTGGGCATGCCGGGATTGGCCATGCCTTCGGGCCGGGCGCGCACGTAGCCGTCCAGGGCGATAACGTATTCCGAGCGCAGTATGTGGGCGTTTTCGTGGGCCTTGGGCGATACTTCCGGCACAAAGACCACCTGGGTCAGGCCGGCGCGGTCGCGCAGGTCAACAAAGATCAGGCCGCCGTGGTCGCGGCGGAACTGCACCCAGCCGGTCAGGCGCACTTCCACGCCCAGGTGGGCGGTGGTCAGTTCGCCGCAGGTGTGCGTGCGGGTGAAGTTGCCCAGGGGCTCGATATATTGCTGGTGTTCCTGTTGCAGATCCAGCTGCTGCGTCTCGGTGCTCATAAACTTCCTCTGCAATCGCCGTGGGGGCGGAGGGTTATATTGGAAAAAGAGATGTGAAAAGGGCCGGTCGCCAAAGGCTAGAGCATTTCACGAATGAAATGAGTGAATTGCTCTGCAAGGATTTGTCCTCAAATCCTTGCCGCGAAAGAGGCGTAGGCGGGCCTTGCCCGCCGTTAAGCGACTCTTTCAAGCGTTAATTGCTCTAGAGATAGTTGCCCTTGCGCTGCCGTTGCAATTTGTCGTCGTGGCGGATTTCCGCCCAGTCGCCCAGGGAAACCAGAGGAATGGCCACCTGTTCGCCGCTGCCCATGTGCTTGACGATGATGTTCCGCGCGGCCAGTTCTTCCTGGCCCAGCATCAGGCAGTAGTCGGCGTTAAGACGCGAGGCCTGGCGGAGCTGGCTTTTCAGGCTTTTGGCCGCAAAGGACAGCTCGCCGGCAAGGCCGGCCGCGCGCATGGTCTGAGCGGCCATAAGGGCGGAATCGGTGGCGCCCGCGTCGAGCACGGCGATGTAGAAGTCCGGCGCGGACGTGGCCTGCTCGGCGGTGCGCTTGTCGGCCAGCATCAGGGCCAGGCGTTCCATGCCGCAGGCAAAGCCTATGCCCGGCACTTCCGGCCCGCCAAGCTGGCTGACCAGACCGTCATAGCGCCCGCCGCCGGCCACGGAGCCCTGGGCGCCGATGGCGGTGGAAACCACCTCAAAGGTGGTGCGCATGTAATAGTCCAGCCCGCGCACCAGCCGGGGGTTCAAGGTGTAGGGAACGGAACTCCGGTCCAGAATGTCCCGCACGACGGAAAAGTGGTCGGCGCAGTCGGCGCAGACATGGTCGAGAATGCGCGGCGCGCCGGCGGTGTGTTCCTGGCAGGAGGGCACCTTGCAGTCCAGCACGCGCATGGGGTTGGTTTCCAGGCGGCGGCGGCAGTTTTCGCACAGGCTTTCCGGGTCCAGGCCGCGCAGGAAGTCCGAAAGGACTTTACGAAAGGCCGGCCGGCATTCGCCGCAGCCCAGAGTGTTGATTTCCGGCTGCAACTCGGTCAGGCCCAGGTCGCGCAAAAAATGCATGAGCATGAGCAGCACTTCGGCGTCGGCCTGGGGTTCGTGCGCGCCCAGGCATTCGCAGTCGATCTGATGAAACTGGCGCATGCGCCCCTTTTGCGGGCGCTCGTAGCGGAACATGGGGCCAAAGGAGAAAAATTTGCTTATTTCCTCACGGGCATGGCAGTTGTTTTCTATGTAGGAACGCACGATACCGGCCGTGGCTTCGGGCCGCAAGGTGAGGGAGCGCCCCTTGCGGTCCGGAAAGGTGTACATTTCTTTCTGGACCACGTCGGTTTCCGCGCCGATGGAGCGCTGGAACAGTTCCGTATATTCCATGATCGGAATGCGCAGTTCGCCGTAGCCGTAAGCGCCGAACACGCGGCGGGCCGTATCTTCCATAAGGGTATAGAGGGCGCTTTCCGGGGAATAGAGGTCGGCAAATCCTCTGATGATATTGATTTTACTCATGAACCGACAGTCTCCGCTGCTTCGGTGGAGGTGGAAAAGAGATGGAGAATATTCCATCGTCGCGCGATTGTCAAAACAGACGCCCGCGCGCGACATCCCGGTTGAGTGCGGCGCCGCGCCGGGCGCGTTCCGGGGGGGCGGTGAATGCGGGTGATATATATTAGTCGATTTTTCGGAGAATTACTCGCGCGGCTCCAGTAGCGGCAACGAAAAGGGCTCGCCCCTGCGCGGAAAAAGAAGCGCCTCCGCAACGAGGTTGGGGGCGCTCATGCTTTCTTCGCCGGCCGGTTTTGGGCGGGCCTTCACCTGTGCCGGAACAGCATGGCCTTTACCTTACGGTCCATGGCGCGCGCTTTTGCCGCAACATGAGCGGGCCTCTCTATAAAAATAGAAAGCGGAAGGGCGTGGATAGGGTGATTTACCTTGTCCAAAACGGATATCCGGAAGTTTTGCCGGAAAAACGCAAGGCCCGAGTTCCAGATATATAATTGACAGTAGATGACCGCCGTGGCAAGTGGACAAATAATTCTGATGTTCCCTGTCCACCTTGTCTTTTGTGACATTTCTTCCTCCCCGAGGTTCCCGGTGAAGCGTCCTGCCCCTTTGTCCCAGCCTGAGCTCAATCGCCTCAAAGAGACGTCCGATTCCCTCCGGGAACAGGTATATCGATATATCAACGGCGCTATGGCCGAAGGCAGGCTTAAGCCCGGCGATATTCTCAACCAGGAATCCATTTGCGAAGCGCTCAAGGTCAGCCGCGCTCCTCTGCGGGACGCCCTGATCCGGCTCGAGGCAGAAGGCCTTATCACCATCGTTCCTCGCCGGGGCGTTTACATTAACCACACGGCCGCGGCCTTTATCAGGAATGCCTGTCAGATTTTAAGCGCGCTTGAGGCCAACGCGCTGGACGAGGTTTTTGACAAACTGGGGCCGGAGCATATTCGGCGGATGGAGGAGTCCAACGCCCTTCAGAAAAAATTTCTGCTCAGCAGAGATCTCGCCTCCTGCTACCGGGAGCACAACGCCTTTCACGATGTCTTTCTCGGTCTGTGCGAAAACTCCTTGTTGCACGGCATGATCGCCCCGTTGCGACTCAGGCTGCAAGATTTTCTTCGGCACCGCCGCACTCGAGACTGGGAAACGCTTCAACTGGAAACGCATGATCGCTTCATCGCGGCCGTGCGCGCGGGCGACAAGGCGGCGGCCATAAGCATTCTTCGCGGCGAGCTTCGAGATCTGGCCGTTCGGGCTTCGAACCGGGACCAGGGGAGTTCGCTTCCTTAAGCCAACCGAAAGCATCTGCTGCTGAGAATCGGAATAAGCAAAAAAGCACGGAAAAAGAGGAGGAACGCCCACGGACGCTCCCCCTCTTTTTCATTCGCTTTTCGTTCTACTTGGGCAAATCGATGGTCTGGCCGGGTTTTATAGAGATGAAGCGACAGGCCGGAGCGGCTTTGGCCAGCATTCCGGCGAATTCGTCGGTGCTTTGGGCGAGCGCGGGAAAGGTTCCCCAGTGCATGGGGATGACCGCTTTGGCCCGGAGCATTTTGGCGGCCAGGGCGGCCTGGCGGGCATCCATGGTGAAGGTGCCGCCCGTGGGGAGCAGGGCCAGATCAATGTCGTACAGTTCTCCCCAGACGGCCATGCTGGAAAAAATGCCCGTGTCGCCGGCATGGTAAACGGTGTAGCCGTCGGCCAGGGTGATTATATAGCCCACGGGCGCGCCGGCCTCGGTGGTGTGAAAGGCCTGGGTCATGGTCACGGCCGTATTTTTTACCGTGACGGTTCCGCCGATGTTGAAGCCGATGCCGTTGATGATTTGCGCTTCCGGCAGGCCCATGCCCTGCATCACCTCGGCTATTCCCACCACGGTTCCCAGCATGGCGCCGGTGTGGGTGCAAATGGACACGGCATCGCCGATATGGTCGCCGTGCAGGTGGGTGACCAGCACCAGATCGGGCTTGGTGATGGCTTTCCAGGTGATTTGCGAGTTGGGATTGCCGGTGAAAAAGGGATCAATGATCAGGTTGCAGTCCGGGCTGCTGATCTGGAAATTGGCATGTCCGTGCCAGGTGATGGTTGAAGCCATAATCATCTCCTCGCGGAAATTGAGGGGAACAAAAAGTGCGCCGGCGCGGAAACGGACAGAAAGTAGGCGCTCCGGCGTCGCGGCCGGAAGCGAATATTCCGCTTGCCGCCCTTTTCATTGTAACTCTTGGCAGGCGGGCAGGCAAGGGTTATCGGGAAGCGGTCACGCGCAATTAGCTCAGTTGAACAGGATGTTGGCCTCCGGAGCCAAAGATAAATATTTTTCGCCCGGAAGATTTTCACTCCCACAAGGGCTTCAGGTACTCCTGAAGCCTTTTCACTTTGCCTTTTCTGGTACAACTCCGAATTGCGATGCAAATTTGGTACAAAGAGGTCTTTTTTCGTGGGATCTTTTGCCAAGAAAAAAGAGTCGTACCCTGATGGGTACGGCTCTTAAAAAATGGCGCGGCTGGCAGGAATCGAACCTGCGGCCTCCAGCTCCGGAGGCTGGCGCTCTATCCGACTGAGCTACAGCCGCGTGTGAGGTGCATGAATAAAGGAAAATTGGGAGGGCGTCAATCCATTGTCGCGGTACAGGGGAATAGTCACACAGGGCGCTCCCATAAGACTTCATCTAGCTGAAAATACTGGGGAACACTCTGCCTCACATCACCACTTCGGAAACGTGTGACCGCATTTCCTGCTCGTCCACCGCCAAAACCGGTAATTTCTTTTTGCTCTGTTTCTCTCCATCATTCATTCGGTCAGGCCGGTGGCGTTCATGTCGCTGCCGGAGTGCCGCCCAGTCTTTGGCCTGCCCCGCAGGGAAGCCTCCTTGACGCGAAATCACGACAAACAGATCCGTTTTCGCTAGGCTCAGCCCTCATTAATGCGCCGTCCGCGAACGGCTGAATTTTTTCGGGTGGCAAGGCGCAAGGCAAAAGTTGGGCGAAGCTGTATCGACATACCGCGAGGTCAACTTTTGCCTTGCAACGCCGCCACACGGGAAAAGGCGGCTGTGCAGCAGGCGTAGTAATGAGGGCTGAGCCTGAGCAAGGAGAATGCTGATGGGCAAACCAAAAAAGCATTATGATCCGGATCGCGCGGCCGCCCGGCGCAAGCAGGTTCTGGACGCGGCCGAGGCCTGCTTTCTGCGCCACGGCTTTCATGGGACCAGCATGGCGGCCATTTCGCAGGCGGCGGGTATGAGCGTTGGGCATATTTATAACTATTTCAAGAGCAAGGAAGCGGTTATCGCGGCCATGTGCGAACGCGAGATGACGCGGCTGCTGGCCCGCTTTCAGGACATGGCCGCCAGCCGGGAACGCTTTGTGGGGGAATTGAAGGCCATTTTGCGCGAACGCATCGCCGAGGAAGCCGATGCCGGCTGCGGCGCTTTGACGCGCGATATTCAGGCGGAATTGGGCCGCAACGAGGTCCTGACCCGCGCCATAAAGGACTTTGACCACCGCATTCGCGAGGAACTGCGCGAGGTCTGCCGTCTGCATGCTCCAGAGTTGCCGGAAAGAACGATCGCCGCCCGTATCGAGGTGCTGCTGGTACTGCTCAACAGTTACGGGCTGCGCGGCGTCGTCAGCCCGGATATCGACCGGGAAGCCTATACCGAGGAAATGGACGGCCTGATCGAAACGCTTTTTTCCACCTAGCCGGCGTTCGCCGGATGGGCGCATTTGTGGGCGAATTGAACCGTGCCCGGCGGGTGATTGTGGACGATTGCGCACACAAAAGGGCAGGGTACGCCGCAGCATACCCCGCCTTGATTCGATCTATCCGTTCGGCAACTATAGCAAGTTGCCTTTCGTTGCCGATTTCGTTTAGAGCATTTCACGAATGAAATGAGTGAATTGCCCTGCAAGGATTTGTCCTCAAATCCTTGCCGCGAAAGAGGCGTAGGCGGGCCTTGCCCGCCGCTAAGCGACTCTTTCAAGCGGTAATTGCTCTAGAAGCGGCACCGCCTCTTACAACGCCTTACCCGCCTTGCATTCTTTTCTTGGTATGCCGGGTGGGACGGGCGGGATCTTCCGGCCAGGGATGTTTGGGATAACAGCCGCGCAGATCGGCCCGCACGGCCGCGTGGCTGTTTTTCCAGAACCCGCCAAGATCCCTGGCAATCTGCACCGAACGCCCGGCCGGGAAAAGCAGGTGTACGACCACGGCCGGGGTCGTTTTAAGGCCGAAGAGTTCTTGCAGCTTGACGGGCAGCACCGGGCCGGGCAATTCGCCGCAAGCCGCGCCAGAGTCAGCCGCCATTCTCTCCATTCCATCCGCCGCGTCGCTCCGCAAGGCCGGAGAAACCCGGTCGAACCTGTCTATTCCCTCCAGATACGGCCCGAACCAGTCTGGCGAGGTTATCCCAGTTGCGCTCCAGAAGTTCGGCGGTCAGGGGGGAGGCGTGCTTCAGGCCGGGCGCGGCCGGCCCACTTTTGGGGGCGAATTCCTCGGCGATTTTTCGCCGGTGAGGGGGCCCGGAAAGGCGGGCCATGAGGCTGTGCAGTTTGTCTCTGGTAACGGGCATGGAGTCCCCCCCTGTGGGACGCTGGAACACGACCACGCACGCCGTTTTTCCAGCATGCGCGCGCAAAAGCAGTAGTGGGGCAGCACCGGATAAGTATGGAAAGGCAAGTATGGGTTCATTTACAAAACCATACGCAGTCCTGCCTTTATGCCCGAAAATCATGAAGACCGCCCTTGCTTTTTCCCGGACAAGGACTATACTTCCTGCTGACGGACGCTGAAAAGCGCGGCGTTCGTACTACGCCGCCGTCGCTCAGGTGACGGCAGGCGGCTCCTGATGAGCGAATCATGGGGGCGCACTGGTTTCGACGGGGATGAGGAAACCGGAAACCGCGGGCCGAGGCGCCGCTGGCCTCGTAAAAAGCGGCAACCAAAGTAATTGGCAACGATTACGAATCCGCTTACGCTGCTTAATTAAGCAGCGCCGGGATGCGCGCCGACGCCTGATGAGCGCGCGGACCGGACACCCTTATCAGGCTGGTGACCCAATGACGCTCGCCGCAACGGGTCCGAGAAACATTTAGGCGGGCTGGCCGCGGGACGCCATGGCAGAGGGCCAAGTTCGCGGCAAGAACTAATCTCGGCCTACGCCCGTAGACGTTGCGGTGGATGCTTCTCGGACGCGAGTTCGACTCTCGCCGCCTCCACCATCAACTTTTTCCAGCAAGTCCCACAAGGTTTCAAAAGCCTTGTGGGACTTGGCTTTTCTAGCGATTTGCGTTCCCCCAAGTTCCACTTCGACCCTTGACATTCCACTCATATTGGGGGCATTTCTGGGGGCATCAGAGATAAAAATGCCCCCTTGGAGGAAGAAATGCCCCCAACCATGATAAACAAACTGACAGAAGTAAAAATCAAGAATTTGAAGCCTACCGGAAAGGTCGAACGGCACGCCGATGGCGGGGGCTTGTACCTTGAACTCTCCCCTGCCGGTAACAAGCTTTGGCGCATGAAGTATCGCGTTGATGGCAAGGAAAAACGGCTGGCATTCGGGATATGGCCCACAGTTTCCCTTAAAGAAGCCCGTGACAGGCGTGATGAGGCGAAAAAGCAGTTACGCGACAGCCTTGACCCCGGCACGGAGAAGAAAAAGGCCAAAATCGAGCAGAATGCCCCCACCTTCCGCGACATTGCCCTTGAATACGTCGAGAAACAACGCGATGTCTGGGCGGCAAGTCATACCAGAACCGTTGAGGGGCGATTGAAACTGGACGTGTACCCCGCGTTCGGAAACAGGCTCATTGCCGAGGTCACGCCCCAGGATGTTCTTGCCATGCTCCGCAAGATTGAAGAACGGCGGGCATTCGAGACGGCAAGCCGCGTTCTCGGTTTCTGTTCTCTTATTTTCAAATATGCGGTGACGCTCGGCCTTGTGGTCAACGACCCGTGCCGCGACTTGCGCCCGGCCTTGAAGCCTTATGCCAAGGGCCAACTTGCGGCAATTACCAAGCCCAAGGAAGTCGGGGCGCTCATGCTTGCCGTTGACGACTACAAGGGCAGTGTCGTGGTGCGGGCCGCCCTGCTGTTCTCCGCACTCACTTTCTGCCGTCCTGGGGAAATTCGCCATGCGGAGTGGTCGGAAATCGACTTTGAACGCTCTGAATGGACTATTCCCGCCGAGAAGATGAAGGGCCGCATAGAACACCGGGTTCCGCTCTCCCGGCAGGCTCTTGAAGTGCTGCATGGTATTTCTCCTTATACTCGGAACGGAAAATATGTGTTCCCCACGCCGCGCAGCAACAACAGGCCGCTTTCCGAAAACGGCGTTCTGTCGGCCCTGCGGAACATGGGCTACACCAAAGAGCAAATGACCGCCCACGGCTTCCGGTCGATGGCCTCCACCCTGCTCAACGAGCTTGGGCATAGGCCGGATGCCATTGAGGCCCAGCTTGCCCACAAGGGCGCGGATAAAATCCGGGCGACATATAACCGCGCCGAGTACATGGAAGAGCGGCGGAAGCTTATGCAGTCCTGGGCCGACTACTTAGATGAACTGAAAAGTAAGGCGGGTGAAAAAGGTGCATAGAATAGGCCTGCTTACCCACACTTCATTAACCGTTGAGCCCAAAGACATACTCTCTATGGCGGAATTTTTGACACGCTGGCCCGAAAACACCGCCGGACATATTATTGAGCAGTTACATACTCATAAAACATCGAACAGCATTCGGACAATGCTGACGTTATATGAATTTGAAGATGCTTATTACCAGCATAAGCCTGTAGAGCCATATAACTATCAAGGCTTTTTATTAAAGCTCACAGCGGTGTTAGCGCCAGAAAACAGAAGCTATGAGGAATATATAAAAAAGTTTTCAAATATGTTTGTCTTGAAAGACGATGTATTGGAGATTGAAAAGACAAATAGGCATTACTGCGCCTTAACTCCCGGTAATAATTCCAAACCGACAGATAAAATTTGCCACAAAGACAATCTGCATGTCGCTGGCCCTGAAATATTCAGAGAAATTTTTAAATACCCGCAAGAAATACAAACTCTTCCCAAGACGTATTTGTATCCCTGGCTCGGCCCTGTTGCCCCAGAGCTTCCCTCCGTTAAAGTCACACGTACAGTCGAGGATGATAAAGAAGAAATTGAGTATTTTGTGAAAGCCGCCAAAGGGTTAGGACAAAGAAACCCGTATTGTTTGGCGAAAATGGTTAAATACCGCTACCCTGATACGTCCCACCCTTTGCTGGTCGATGTGATTGAACCCGGACACAGCAGAAATTCAGATGCAGCGCGGCAACAGGGGCGTAGATGGCTTATGGAGGATGCCGAAAGTCACGCGGACGCCACTTGCTGAACAAAATTATCCCTATTTTATAAGTCCTTGGTATCTTGACCGTTTAGGCCCACTCCGTTGCAGACTGACCCGTGTTGTCCCAGCACGGGTTTTTTATTTCGCAATTTATACCCAACGGAGGATGTATGGATACCCAAGACAAAATCGCGCTGCCCACTGAGGGCTTTGTCCGCCTGAAGCAAGTCCTGCAAATATTCCCTATCGGCAGAACGACCCTTTGGCGGAAAGTAAAAAACGGCAAATTTCCCAAGCCGCATAAACTCGGCCCCAACACAAGCGTATGGGATGTGACGGAACTACGGAAATTCAAAGACTCCATCACGCAAGGGGAAAGTCATGAGTAAGGTTCCAGGCTTTATCTCCGGCAAAGAGCTGGCCCAACTTTGCTCGGTCAGTCCGCGCACCGTTGAGGGGTGGCGTCATAGGAAGCAAGGGCCGCCCTTTGCAAAACGAATAAA